>NZ_QTPY01000003.1:0-391368 GCF_003857765.1 Burkholderia sp. Bp9016 | reverse complement strand
TGACGATGAACGCCGCGTTCTGCGGGGTGAGCAGGTGGTCGTTCGCGGGGTCGCGAATCGGTTCGCTTGCCATGGTTGCCTCCAGAGTCAGTGCAGGAAGAGAGAGGAATCCCGAGGGTCCAGATTGGCGCCGCCGCGATGTCGCAAACGTCCGGCTGCGATTGCGCGGCGCGCGAGTGCGGCAGGCCTGGTGAATCGATTCGATGCGCGATGCGTCCGTCCGGAATATGTCCGGGCCGCCGCGATCCAATCGACTCACGTTGAGTAAGGATGCTATGCGCGCAACAACCGGCTTTCCAGTCCCGTAAAATGCCGTCAGTGTTCTATGAGTGGAACAATCATGGATGACCTGAACGACCTCTACTATTTCGTGAAGGTGGTCGAGCACGGCGGGTTCACGCAGGCGGGGCGGGCGCTGGACGTCCCGAAATCGACGTTGAGCCGGCGCATCGCCGCGCTGGAGGCGCAATACGACGTGCGGCTGCTGCAGCGGACGACGCGTCACTTCACGGTCACGGAAACCGGCCGCGAATTCTACGAACGCTGTCTTGCGGTGCTCGTCGAAGCCGATGCGGCGCGCGAGGTAATCGAGCGTCAGCACGCGGAGCCGCGCGGCATCGTGCGCGTGAGTTGCCCGACCGCGCTGCTCGAATATCGCGTCAGCGAGCTCATCGCGCGTTTCATGGCGATTCATCCGCAGGTGCACGTGTATCTCGAAGCGACCAACCGTCGCGTCGACCTGCTGAGCGAAGGCTTCGACCTCGCGCTGCGCGTGCGCTTTCCGCCGCTGGAGGACAGCGATCTCGTGATGCGCATTCTCGGCGACAGCCCGCAGCGGCTGGTGGCCGCGCCGCAATGGCTGGCCAGGCGCGGGGCGCCGCCGACGGATCCGGCCGGGCTGGCTGGCGAGCCGAGCCTCGACTGGGGTCCGGCGCGGCATCACGTGTGGCAACTGGTCGGGCCGAACGGCGAGCATGCGCAACTGCGCCACCATCCGCGCTATATCTCCGACGACATGCATGCGCTGCGCGACGCGGCGATTCATGGCGTCGGCATCGTGCAGCTGCCTTGCATGGCGATCGACGACGATCTGCGCGACGGCACGCTGATCGACGTGCTGCCGGGATGGGCGCCGAAGGGCGGCGTGATTCACGCGGTGTTTCCGTCGCGGCGGGGGTTGCTGCCGCGCGTGCGGTTGCTGATCGACTTCCTCGCCCAACATATCCGCAAGGATTGACGGCGGCGGCGCGGGCCGCCGCTTTCACCGCCGCCCGCCGGCCCGCTCGGCGGTGCTTGCGGATCGTCGCGCACGCCTTTGTTCCGCAGCCTGGACAATTCCCTGGGCATCCGCGCGCTGTCGTGGTAGAGCAGCATCGTGTGGTTGAACAGCGTGGCGGCGCGTCGGTGGCGGCCGCGATCGACGCGCTGACGGCGGCGATGCGCGCGCAACCCGGCGACACCGAATGATGCGGTGCGGCACAACCATCGGACGAATCGGGGTTTGGCGCGTGCGGCCGCGACCGCGTGTAAGCCCTGATGCGAGCGGATGCGCCGGCGCGCACGGATTGGTGTTAAATGTACGTTGGCGCATCAGCGGCACGCGCGATCGGGGGCGCACCGGGAGTCGGCGTAAACCCGGAGCGGCACACGGCACGAAGGATTTCTAACGAATCGGGCGCAACAGACCCGGTCGGACTGACGGCAGGATTCATCTTGAATACCGAACCGCAAAGTTCTCGCTACAGCCTGGGGCTCGCCGCCGAAGTCCTTGCGTCCGAGCAGAGCGTGCTGAGACTGATCACACGCAATACCCCGCTGCCGGAACTGCTCGTCGAGGTCTGCCGGCGCGCCGAGGCGTTGCTCGGCGACGGCGCGTCCTGCACGATCCTGTTGCTCGACCCGGACGGCATGCACGTGCGGGTGGGCGCCGCGCCGTCCTTGCCTGCCCAGTACGGCATCGCGATCGACGGCGCGACGATCGGCCCCGCCGCGGGCTCGTGCGGCACGGCGATGTACGAGCGCCGGATCGTCGCCGTCGAAGACATCGAAACCGATCCGCTATGGGCCGACTACCGCTCGTTCGCGTTGCCGCTCGGGTTGCGCGCGTGCTGGTCGGTGCCGTTCGAGGACGAAGCCGGCAGCGTGCTCGGCGCGTTCGCCGTCTATTACCGCACGCCGCGCCGGCCCAGCGACGAGGAAACCGACCTGCTGCGCGACATCGGCAACAGCGTCGGCCTCGCCGTGCATCAGGACCGGATCGCGCGGCAGCTCGCACTGAGCGAGGAACATCACCGTCTGGTCGTCAACAGCCTGAGCGAAGGCATTCTCGTCGTGTCGCGCAACGGCGTGGTGGTCGCGAGCAATCCGAGCGCGAACCGGATGATGCGCACGACGGGCGACCTCGTCGGCCGGCGGCTGTCGACGGTGATCCTGTACAAGCTGCACGAGGACGGCACGCCGATTCCGCCCGACGACTGGCCGAGCCGGCGCGTGTTGGCGACGGGCGCGCCGCTGCTCGACTACACGGTCGGCTTCGGGCTCGCGGACGGCGACGTCATCTGGGTGCGGGGCAACGCGGTGCCGATCGTGAAGCCGGGCGAGACGCAGCCCGAATCGGTGCTCGTGTCGTTCCATGACATCGGCCCCGTGCGCGAAGCGCAGCAGCAGTTGCGCTACATGGCGACGCGCGATGCGCTGACGGGCCTGTACAACCGGCGCTGGCTGTCCGACCGGATGCGCGAATTGTTCGGCATGCGCGACGCCGCGGCCGGGCCCGCGCGGGTCGCGATCCTGTTCATCGATCTGGTCGGCTTCAAGAAGGTCAACGACACGGCCGGCCACGATGCAGGCGACGCGCTGCTGCGCAGCGTCGCCGCGCGGCTCGCGGCCTGCGCGGGCGGCCGGTATTCGCTCACGCGCGTCGGCGGCGACGAGTTCGTGATCCTGGTCGACGACTGCGGCGATCCCGACGGGCTTGCCGTGCTTGCGCGCGAGGTGATCGATACGATCGCGAAGCCGTTCGCGATCGCGAACAACGAATACTGGCTCGGTGTGTCGATCGGGATCAGCGTCGCGCCGCGCGACGGCGACGATGCCGTCACGTTGATGCGCAACGCCGATTCGGCGATGTACGACGCGAAGCAGCGCGGCCGCAACCATTTCACGTTCTTCACCGCGCAGCTGAACCTGCGCCTGCAGCGCCGCTTCGCGATCGAGCAGTCGCTGCGGCGCGCGCTCGCATCGGACCTGCTGCGGCTCGCATACCAGCCGGTCGTCGACGCGCGCAGCGGCCGCACGGTCGGCGCCGAAGCGCTGCTGCGCTGGACGAGCCCGGAACTCGGGCCGATGTCGCCGGCGGAATTCATCCCGGTCGCGGAAGATACCGGGCTCATCGTCGCGATCGGCCAGTGGGTGCTCGAAACCGCATGCCGGCAGGCCGCCGAATGGCGCCGCACGATCGCGCCGGACCTGATGCTGGCGGTCAACCTGTCGCCGCGGCAGTTCCACGAAGGGCTCGTCGAATCGGTCGACCGCTGCCTCGCGCAGACGCAACTCGACCCGGGCGCGCTCGAGCTCGAGATTACCGAAGGCGTGTTGATGAACGACACGGACACCGTGCTGCCGATGCTCGAGGCGCTCACCGACATGAACGTGCGGATCTCGGTCGACGACTTCGGCACCGGCTATTCGTCGCTCGCGTACCTGAAGCGTTTTCCGCTGCACAACCTGAAGGTCGACCGCTCGTTCGTGTCGGGCGTGCCCGATCATCGCGATTCCGTCGCGATCACGCAGGCGGTGGTCGCGATGGCGCATTCGCTCGGGATGAAGGTCACCGCGGAAGGCGTGGAGACCGAAGCGCAGTCGTGGTTCCTGCAGCAGATCGGCTGCGACATGCAGCAGGGCTACCTGTTCAGCCGGCCGCTCGACCCGCTCGACTACGCGCGCTGGCTCGCGGCCGCGTAGGCCGCACGGGCCGCGCCGGCGTTCAGACGAAGCCGCCGGTGCCCGGCGCGAAGGGGGGCGCCGGCCCATCGACCGCGACACGGTTCTTGCCGTCGTGTTTCGCGCGATACAGCGCGCGATCGGCCGCTTCGATCAGCGAGGTCGTCGGCACGTCGGGTGCAGGCACGACGGTCGCGCCGCCGATGCTGATCGTCACGTAGCGGCCCGTCGACGAATGCGCGTGCTCGAGCCGCAGCGCCTCGACCGCGAGGCGGATCTTCTCGCCGAGCAGCCGTGCGGCGCCCGGCGACGTCGACGGCATCACGACCGCGAACTCCTCGCCGCCGAAGCGCGCGGCCAGATCGCCGGACTGCCCGAGACAGCGCTCGATGGTGGCCGCGACCTGCTTGAGCACGCTGTCGCCCGATACGTGTCCGTACGTGTCGTTGTACAGCTTGAAGTTGTCGACGTCGATCATCAGCAGCGACAGCTCGCCGCGCTCCTGCGCCACGCGTCGCCATTCGGCGGCCAGGTATTCGTCGAGGTAGCGCCGGTTCGACAGTCCGGTCAGCCCGTCCGAATGCGTGAGGCGCCGCAGTTCGAGATTGGCTTCGAGCAGTTGCTGCTGCGATTGCCGCAGCGCGCGATAGGCCTCGTCGCGTTGCAGCAGGTTCATGTACGAGCGCGAGTGGTAGCGGATCCGCGCGACGAGCTCGATGCGATCGGGCAGCTTCACGAGGTAGTCGTTCGCGCCGGCCGCGAACGCCGCGCTCTTGATCACCGGCTCTTCCTGTGTCGACAGCACGATGATCGGCACGTCGCGCGTCGCCGGATTCGCGCGGTACGCCTTCACGAGGCTCAGCCCGTCGATGCCCGGCATCACGAGATCCTGCAGGATCACGGTCGGCCGTGTCTCGATCGCGGTGGCCATCGCTTCGTCCGAGCGCGGGCAATAGTGGAAGTCGATGCTCTCGTCGTCGACGAGCGCGCGTCGAACGGCTTCCGCGACGATCGTCTGGTCGTCGACGAGCAGGACCATCGCCGGGACGTCGGCGGCCGGCGTATGTCGTGCGGGCGCGGCGTCGGCCGCCGCATGCGGGTCACCCGGCGGGCGGGTCAGGTCGCGGGTCATGATCGGGGCCGCGTAGCGCCGCGGCTGCGAGGAAGAGGGCGGGGCGTCATCGGTTCAGATCCGCGCGAGTGCGGTCAGCTCGCCCGCGATACGTTCGAGCGGCAGGATCGCGCGCGCCGCGCCCAGTGTGGCGGCCGCCTTCGGCATGCCGTATACGGCGCTCGTCGCCTCGTCCTGCGCGATCGTGTGATAGCCCTTCATCCGCAGCGCCTTCAAGCCGATCGCGCCGTCGCGTCCCATGCCCGTCAGCAGCACGCCGATCACGCGGCCCGGCCAGTGTTCGGTCAGGCTGTTGAAGAACACGTCGACCGACGGCCGGTACGGCGTGGCGGCCGGCTCGCGCGTGTATTCGAGCGTGCCGGCGCGGGTGATGCGCAGATGATCGTCGGTGGCGGCGAGCAGCGCGACGCCCGGCTGCGGGCGGTCGCCTTCGCGCGCGACTCGCACCGCCAGCTGCGTCTGGCCGTCGAGCCATTGCGCCATCCCTTCGGCGAAGGCGCGATCGACGTGCTGCACGATCACGATCGGCGCGCGGAAGTCGGCCGGCAGGCTGCCGAGGATCGATGCGAGCGCGCCGGGCCCGCCGGCGGATGCGCCGATCGCGATCAGCGGGCCGCCGTTCGCGTGTGAGGTCGTGCCGGCCGCGCGCACACCGCCGGGCGCATCGAGCAGGCGGCCGATCTGCTCGATCTTCGCGAGCAGCAGCCGGGTGGAGTCGCCGGCTTCGCCTTCGCCGAGGCGCGGCGTGTCCACCGCGTCGAGCGCGCCGGCGCCCATCGCCTCGAACACGCGCCACGCGTTCGCGCCGATGCAGTTCGTCACGATCAGGATCGCGCACGGGCGCCCGGAGCGCATGATCCGCCGCGTTGCCTCGATCCCGTCGCACCTCGGCATGATCAGGTCCATCAGCACGATGTCGGGCGGCTGCACGGCGCACAGTTCGACGGCCTGCGCGCCGTCGGTCGCGACCCACAGCACACGGTGCTCCGGACGTCGCGCGATCGCACGGCGCATCGCCTCGACGGCAAGCGGGAGGTCGTTGACGATGCCGATGTTCACAAGCGGGATACTCCGGTCGGTTCGTAGTGTTGGAGGTGGGCCGGGTTCATGGAAGGCGGTGCCGGTCCGGCACCGGTAAGCATCGGCGGACGGACGGCACGGAATTCTTTTCGGTTGGCGACGCCCGAATGCTGTCATGCGCCGCGAGCGGCGGCAATCGAAAAAATTGCACATTGCGTCGATTCCGACCCTTTCCTCTATGGTCGGGCGGCATTTTTTGCCGCCCGTGCGGCCGGACAGCCGCGCATGCGCCATGCGGCGGTGCGGAAAACGGGCTCCCGGAGCCGGTATGGTAGCGTGACGGCTTCGTGTCGCGAGGCGATCGGCCGATCGTCATCGCGATCGCTGATTCCATGTATTTGCCGCTACGCATTTTCCATGACAGGCGAGAGCGGCCGGCAACACTAAACGGTTTCAGTTTCATTTCGATGCACGGAGCGTCACGGCGGATGAAAATCGCACACGGAACACGACGGGTAACGTGCAACGGCTCATGCAACCGCGCGGCAGGGCGGGCGCGATGACCGCACCCGACACCGTGGTCGTCAGCCGCGACCCGTACGCGCCGGTCGTGATCGAGCGGGACGGCCGGCTGGTGTACCGGATCCATATCGAGAGCGGGCATGCGTCCTTCCATCGCGAGTTTCCTGTCGATTCGGACGCGGTGCGCGTGCTGCGCGACGATGCCGAACGCTACTACTTCCTGTTCGCCGCGCTTCACCATCCGTACCAGCTGCGCGCGACGAACCTGTCCGACACCGAGTGCGAACGTTACTTCGGCACGATCCTGTTTGCGGATCGCGACGCGGTCGAAGCCTTCATGACGGAGTGCGATCGCGCCGCTAACGGCGCGGTGGCGAACCTGCTGAGGATCTTCACGCAGGCCGACTACCGGCAACTGCGCGCAGGCCGGTGGTTCGGCCAGGGCGCCGGCACGCCGGCCGCCTAGCAGCGAACCGCTGCGCGCCGCCGGCACGGCCGCGGCGTCAATGGCTGCGCGCGTACCCCTGGATCAGCGCGCGCATCATCCCTTCGACGGTCGCATCGAGCAAATCGGATTCCTGCTCGGACTCCTCGACGAGCGCGGCGTACGCGGTGGCAAGTGTCACGCGGTCGACTTCATGGCGCTGCTCCATCAGCGTGACCATGCCGTCCTTCGCCAGATGCGCGGAGAAGGCGCGGCTGCCGATGGTCTGGAATACGTCAATCATGGCGGCTCTCCCGTACGTTGCCGATGCCTTCCAGTTTAGTCGGCGCACCCGCGCTTCGCCACGCGCGGCGGCGCGGGAGTCTCGACGAAACGGCGGCGCGGCCGACGTCCGCCGCCCGCGCCCGGATTGTTCCGACGAAACCGTTATCCGGCATGCGGCGCGTGCAACGTCGCGTCAGGTTCAACGTTTACCCGAAACATCAAATTGTCGAATTTTTATCGATAAAGTCTCGTGTTAGATTTTGCGGCCTGAACCTGGTCGAAACCGGGCAGGCGGCGCCCGTCACGGCGCCGCGCATTCGACGCAAGGAGGGACAATGCTGGTGCTGATTGGGGTGCCGATCGTCGTGATCGGTTTCGCGCTGCGCTTCAACGCGCTGCCGGTGATCGCGCTGCTCGAGCGCAACGGGCTCAAGGAGCAGGCGAAGCGGATGATCTCGCGCGTGCATGCGGCGACCACCGGCCGCCGTGCTGCTGGCCGTCAACACGCTGCTGATGTATGCCTTCGTATTCCGCTTCTGACGAGATGCCAATGACCGACCGACTGACCCCCGAACTCGCCTCGAAATTCGCGTCGCTCGCGCTCGCGCACCTGACCCGCGAATATCCGAACAAGCTCACGCATGCGCTCGAATGCCCGCACGACGTGCAGGGGCCGCGCGCGCTACATCCGATCTTCTACGGCAGCTACGACTGGCATTCGTGCGTGCACGGCTACTGGCTCGTGCTGCGCGTGCTCGAACGCTATCCGGCGCTGCCGGAGGCCGAGCGGATCATCGCCATCGTCGACGCGCATTTCACCGACGCGAACGTCGCCGGCGAACGCGCGTATCTCGCGCTGCCGCACAACAGCGGCTTCGAGCGGCCTTACGGCTGGGCGTGGCTGCTGGCGCTGTCCGCGCAACTGGAGCGGCTCGTGCTCAAGGGTGTGGTGCCGCAGGCCGCGCGCTGGGCGAAGACGATGGCGCCGCTCACCGACCTGTTCGTCGCGCGCTTCGAAACCTTCCTGCCGAAGGCGACGTATCCGCTGCGCGTCGGCACGCACTTCAACACTGCGTTCGCGCTGGCGCTCACGCTCGACTTCGCGCGCGAGACGCAGCGCGACGGGCTCGCGGCGCTGATCGTCGATACGGCGAAACGCTGGCACTTGAACGACGCCGCGTGCCAGGCGTGGGAGCCGTCGGGCGACGAGTTCCTGTCGCCCGCGCTGATGGAGGCGGAACTGATGCGGCGCGTGCTGCCGGCCGGCGAATTCGACGGCTGGTTCGCGCGCTTCCTGCCGGATCTCGCACGCGGCGAGCCGGCGACGCTGTTCGTGCCGGCGACGGTCAGCGACCGCAGCGACGGCAAGATCGCGCATCTGGACGGATTGAATCTGAGCCGCGCGTGGTGCCAGCGCTCGCTCGCCGGTGCATTGCCGGAAGGCGATGCGCGGCGCGCGAAGCTGCTCGATGCGGCCGACCGGCATCTGGCGAGCGCGCTCGCGCACGTGGCCGGCGACTACATGGGCGAGCACTGGCTCGCGACGTTCGCGTTGCTGGCGGTGGAGGCATGACGCGCCAAACCTGAGCGAAAAACCCGCGCGAAACCCGGATGAAGCCGTTGCCGGCGGCATGGTTATCGGGGCGCGGCTATACTCGGCGCTCGGGCCGTCGCGCGCATCATGCGTTGCGCGTAGCGGCCATCCGCCAGTTCGCCGCCTCGCCATGGACAAGTTGATTGCCTACGTCGCCGCGATCCACGGGCTTGCCGGCCCGGTGTCGATCGTGTCGCATGTCACGTCGCACGACCGCTGGACCGACGACGACGTCGAGGTCACGCGCGACGAAACCGAATACCGCTTCGACAACGGCGCGATCGTGCGTCGCTCGGTCGAGCAGGACCGCGCACCGTCCGACCTGCTGTGCGCCGAATGCTGGATCGACTACGACGTGATCCGCCATCCCGATGCGCAGCCGATCAGCCCGGCGCGGCTCACGTTCGACAACGCGTGCCGCGAGACCTTCTGGCTGCGTTACCACCTCGCGTGAACCCGGCCACGCATGCCCGGGGCGGCAACGCCGTCGGGCGTCGCACGACGGTTACTGATAGAAGTTGAGCGTGACCATCGCCGAGCGGCCCGGCGCCCACGTCGCATAGATCGGATACGCGCTCGCGTAATATTTCTTGTCGAACAGGTTCTGTACGTTCAGCTGAACGTCCATCGTCTTGTTCACGCGCCACGTCGCGGCCGCGTCGAAGCGCGCGTAGCCGGGCGTCCATTTCTTCGTCGTCGCCGACACCGATGCGTAGGTCTGGCTCATTACCGTCGCGCCCGCGCCGAGCGTGAGCTTCGGCATCACGTCGTAGCTCGTCCACAGCGTGAAGTTGTGCTTCGGCACCATCACCATCGGCAGGCCCGATGCGCCGGGGCTGCCGGGGCCCGCGTCGGTCGTGATCGCGTTCAGGTACGAGTAGCCGCCGAACACGTGCCACTTCGGCGTCAGGTTGCCCGCGAAACCGAGCTCGACGCCGCGCACGCGCTGCTTGCCCGCGTTGACGGTGTGACCGAGACCGTCGCTGACGCGCGCATTGGTCTTTTCGGTCTGGAACAGCGCCGACGTCAGCGACAGCTGATCCTGCAGCACGTCCCATTTCGCGCCGATCTCGATGTTGCGCGAGCGCTCGGGCGCGAGGTCCTGGTTCGTCGCGGTGATCTGGTCGGTGCCGCCGCCGAGGCCCGAGTTCGAGCCCGGCGGGTTCGACGACGTGCCGTACGACGCGTACAGGCTCACGTTGGTCACCGGCTTGAACACCAGGCCGAACTGGTAGCTGAACAGGTTCGACGTGTTCGACAGGTCGGCGACGCCGGCCTGCTTGCCGGTCGTGTCGTAGCGGTCGAAGCGCAGCCCCGTGTTGAACTGCCAGCGCTCCGACAATTTGACCGTGTCGAAGATGTACGCGGACACGGTATCGGTGCGCGTGTTTGTCGTCGGGCCGGGGAAGCTCTTGTCGCCGTTCAGCACGATGCTGCCGGTCCACGGCATGTTCGGGTTCCAGCCGCCGGCGAGCGGCGTGCAGTTGCCGGCCACCGTGCACGGGCCGCCCGAGCGGATGTTGTCGCCGGCCGAATCCGACACGAGATAGCCCTCGTAGCGCGCCTGCTCGTGGCTGAACTCGACACCGGCCGTCATCGTGTGCTTCATCCCGAACAGGTTCGCGCTGCCGGTCACTTCGGTCTGGTTCGCGAAACCGTTGAGCGCGTACTTGCCGCTCTTCGCCTGCAGGCCGAGCATCGCCGGGTTCGACGCGAGGATCTGCGGGTTCGTCGCGACGTAATCGAGCGTCGAGCGCCCGAACGTCGTCGTGTTCTTCAGCTTCCAGTCGTCGTTGATCTTGTGCTCGATGCGCACTTCGCCGGTGTCGGTCTGTCCGTAGCGATAGTCGCGCGTGTTCAGCCCGAAGAACTGCCCGCGGCTCGTCGGTACCGGCGTGCCGCCCGACGCGCGGAACGGCACGCTGAAGTCCGGCATGTCGTACGCGTTCATGTGGTAGTAGCTGACCGTGACCGTGGTCGGCGTATTGAGCCCGAACACGATCGACGGCGCGACGCCCCAGCGCTTGTTGTAGACGTCGTTGCGGCCGGCCTGGTTCGCGTCGTGACCCATCACGTTCAGCCGCACGGCCGTCGTGTCGTTGATCTTGTGGTTCGCGTCGACGGTCGCGCGCTTGTAGCCGTCGGTGCCGAAGCCGATGCTGCTGTTGATGAAGTTGTCGTTCTGCGGCGTCTTCGTGACGATGTCGATGCTGCCGCCCACCGACCCGCGGCCCGCGTACACGGAGTCGGGGCCCTTGATCACGCTGATCTGCTCGACCGCGAACGTCTCGCGGTTCTGCAGCCCCGAGTCGCGCATCCCGTCGACGAAGATCGCGTTGCGCGATTCGAAGCCGCGAATCACCGGACGATCGGCCGACGGGTTCGCGGCCGCGTCGCCGCCGAGAAACGTGATGCCCGGCACCGAGCGCAGCGCATCCGCGAACGACGTGATGTTCTTTTCCCTGATCAGTTGCTCGGGGATCACCGTGACCGAGCGCGGCGTGTCGAGCAGCGGGGCGGTGAACTTGTACGACGGCGAGCGCTTCACCTGCAGGTCCGACGGCGCGGACGACTGCACCGTGATCGTCGGCAGCGTCGTCGACGTATCGGCGGCGCGCGACGTATCGGCGGCGCGCGACGGATCGGTAGCGGGAGCGGTTTCGGCGGAAGCGAGCAGCGGCGTCAGGAAAACGGAGCAGGTCAGCGCCGACACGAGGGCACGGGGCCTCGTCTTGAACTGGGCGGGCATATCGGGAGGGCAGCGGAAGTATCGGTGAATCGGATGCGTCTTCGCGATACCGGACCGGGCCCGTAATACCGGAAAACGTCAATGTAAATGCGTATGATTCGCGTTAGCGATCGCAATTCTACGAATTATTACGAATCATGTAAACGATCGAATGGTTTTTGTACTAAATCGGTCAGGCTTTCGTGATCTTGGGCGCTGCTTTGCATCCGGTGCAACACCGCTTTCCATCGACCGGCCGGCGCGTCGCGCCGGCGAGTCGATACACTGCCGTACCGGTTGCGCGGGCCCCGGCGAACAGGCCCGGACGAAGGAGACAGGACAGATGGACACCCAACGCGCAGCGGTCGTGACGTACCGCGGCAATGCGATCGAAAACACCCACGTCGCCGATATGGCGGTGGTGGATGCCCGCGGCAGTCTGCTGTTCCGGTTCGGCGATCCGTTCCGGACGACGCTCGCGCGTTCGGCGGCGAAGCCGGCGCAGGCGCTGTCGGTGATCGAGACGGGCGCGCCGGAGCGGTTCGGTTTCGACGATGCGGACATCGCGTTGATGTGCGCGTCGCACAGCAGCGAGGAGCAGCACATCGCGCGCACGCGGGCGATGCTGGCGAAGGTCGACGCGCAGGAGTCGGATTTGCGGTGCGGCGGCCATGCGCCGTTGTCCGATGCGGTGTACCGGTCGTGGATCAAGCGCGATTACACGCCGACCGGCGTGTGCAGCAACTGTTCGGGCAAGCACGTCGGGATGCTGGCCGGCGCGCGCGCGATCGGTGCGGCGATCGCCGACTACCATCTGCCGGACCATCCGATGCAGGTGCGCGTGAAGCACGTGGTGGCCGATGCGTGCGGGCTGCGCGACGATGAAGTCGACTGGGCGATCGACGGATGCAACCTGCCGACGCCGGCTTTCTCGCTCGATCGGCTCGCGCGTCTTTACGCGTCGCTGGCCGACGGTGCGGATACGGTGGAAGCGGGCGGCGATGCGGCGACCGACCGCGTGCGCGCGCTGGCGCGCATCCATCATGCGATGACCGCGCATCCTGAACTGGTCGCCGGAGAAGGGCGCTTCTGCACGGTGCTGATGGGTGCATTCGACGGGCAGGTGGTCGGCAAGCTCGGTGCGGACGGCTGCTACGGGATCGGCGTGCGCGCGTCGGAACGCACGCGGCAGCTTGGTGCGCACGGCGCGCTCGGCATCTCGGTGAAGATCGGCGACGGCAACATCGACGTGCTGTACATGGTCGTGAGCGAACTGCTCGAACGGCTGCAGATCGGCACGGCGGCGCAGCGCGCGCGGCTGGCCGCGTTCCATCGCCCGCGCATGCTCAATACACAGGGCGTCGAGATCGGGCACGCAACGTTCCCGTTCGAATTGCAGGCGGCCTGAATGGCGTGAGCGTGCCGATGCACGGCCGCGGCTCGTCGCGAGCGCGGTGTGCGTCGGCTTGCGAGTGCCGGCCGATGCTGCCGCGCATGCGAGCGCCGCAGCCGCGGCCGCGGCGCGCTACGCGCGAGCGTCGCGAATCTTCATCAGCTGTGCGTCCGACAGCGCGCCGATGTCCGCGAGCTGTTCCGCGAGAAAGTCCTTCAGCACGCGCAACTTCGCCGAGCTGCGCCGGTTCGCCAGATACGCGATGTAGATGTACTCGCCGGTCAGCCTGTTCTGCAGCCGATAGCGCGGCAGCACCGGTTCGAGCCGGCCGCTCGCGAGCAGGTCGCGCACTAGCCAGATCTCGAACTCGGCGATGCCGAGCCCCGCGCAGGTTGCCTCGAGCAGCAGCTCCGAATGGTCGGTGACGAGGTTGCCGCCCGGCAGCACGCTGTGCCGGGCATCGTCGCTCGTCAGTTCCCAGCGCGGATCGCCTTCGGGATGCACGTAGCGCAGGCAGTTGTGACGCGTCAGGTCGTCCGGCGTCGCCGGCCGCCCGCAGCGCTCGAGGTAGCCGGGCGTCGCGCACAGGATGCTGTCGTTGCGCGACAGCCGATGCACGACCAGGTTGTCGAGATAGTTCTCGCCCTCGTGGATGTCGAGATCGAAACCGCCGGCGACGAGATCGTTGT
Organism: Burkholderia sp. Bp9016; assembly: GCF_003857765.1. NCBI lineage: Bacteria > Pseudomonadati > Pseudomonadota > Betaproteobacteria > Burkholderiales > Burkholderiaceae > Burkholderia > Burkholderia sp. Bp9016. The sequence goes on along the minus strand of NZ_QTPY01000003.1, from coordinate 377,639 downwards.
GGTTGTCGGTGAGCCGCACGTCGAGCTGGATCGTCGGGTAACGCGCGAGAAACGGCGCGATGAGCGGCGCGAGATGACGGCGGCCAAACGCGACCGGCGCGGTGAGCTTGAGCGGCCCGCTCGGGTGCGCATTGAGCTCGGCGACGACGCGCAGCGTATCGTCGAGATCCGCGATCAGCGTGACCGCGCGTTCGAGGTAGATGTGGCCGGCTTCGGTCAGCGTCACGCTGTGCGTCGAGCGATGCAGGAGCGCGACGCCCAGCGCTTCCTCGATCGCGGTGATCTTGCGTGCGACGGTGGACGTCGACACGTGCATCTCTTTCGCGACCGCGGAAAAACTTCCCATGTCGACGACGCGCACGAAGGTGCGCATGGCGCCGAGATGGTCGACGCCGGTGTCTCTCGCGGCTATTTTCATTCGTTTCTCGCTGTTGCGTCCCACGCAAAACCGCTTTCGATAATACAGAAGCGAGCTTCTTTATGCAAAGGCATAGAATGCGATCCCGTCGTATCGGGACGCGGCGGGCACAGTGCGTTTGCCGCGTCGGCACGGGACATTTGAGGAGGGGACCATGACGGAACAAGGCTTCCGCGTCGAGGCGGATCTTTTAGGTAAGCGAAGCATTCCGGATCACGCGTACTATGGCGTCCATACGCTGCGAGCGAAAGAGAACTTCGATATTTCGGGGCGCACGATCGCGTCGCTGCCGTACCTCGTGATGGCGCTTGCCGCCGTGAAGGAAGCCGCGGCCGATGCGAACTGCGAGCTCGGGCTGCTGCCGGGCGCGTATCGCGACGCAATCGCCGCCGCGTGCGTCGAGATCCGCGAAGGCCGGCTGCACGACCAGTTCGTGGTCGACATCATCCAGGGCGGAGCCGGCACGTCGACCAACATGAACGCGAACGAGGTGATCTGCAACCGCGCGCTCGAAATCATGGGCCACGCGCGCGGGCAGTACGAATACCTGCATCCCAACGAGCACGTCAATCTCGCGCAGAGCACCAACGACGTATATCCGACCGCGATCCGGATCGCCACGTGCTTCGCCGTCGAGCACCTGCTGGAGGCGATGGCGCGCCTGCGCGACGCGTTCGCGGAGAAGGCCGACGCATTTTCGGGGCTGCTGAAGCTCGGCCGCACGCAGTTGCAGGACGCGGTGCCGATGACGCTCGGCCAGGAGTTTTCGACCTACGCGGTGATGGTGACGGAAGACATCGCGCGCCTGCAGGAAGCCGGCTGGCTGATGCGCGAGATCAATCTCGGCGCGACCGCGATCGGCACCGGCATCACCGCGCACCCGCAATACGCGGAGAAGGCGCTGGCCGCGCTGCGCCGCATCACCGGCCTGGACCTCAGCACCGCGCCGAACCTGATCGAGGCGACGCAGGATTGCGGCGCGTTCGTGCAGATCTCGGGCGTGCTGAAGCGGATCGCGGTGAAGCTGTCGAAGATCTGCAACGACTTGCGGCTGCTGTCGAGCGGCCCGCGCGCGGGGTTCGGCGAGATCAACCTGCCGCCGGTGCAGGCCGGCTCGTCGATCATGCCGGGCAAGGTGAACCCGGTGATTCCGGAAGTCGTGAACCAGGTCGCGTTCGAAGTGTTCGGCAACGACCTGACCGTGACCTTCGCGGCCGAAGCCGGGCAGCTTCAGCTCAACGCATTCGAGCCGGTGATCGCGAGCGCGCTGTTCCGCAGCTTCAGCCATCTGACGGCCGCGTGCACGACCCTCACGGGCCGCTGCGTGAGCGGCATCACCGCGAACCCCGAGCGGCTGCGCGAAACGATGGAGCGTTCGGTCGCGCTCGCGACCGCGCTGAACCCGTACATCGGCTACAAGCGCGCGACCGCCGTGGCCGCCGAGGCGCACGAGAGCGGCAAGTCGATCCGCGAAGTCGTGCTGGCGCACCGGTTGATGACCGAGGCGCAGCTCGACGAGGCGCTGCGACCCGACGCGCTGATCCGCCCGCGCGCGTACTGATTCCGGCCGCGCGGCGCCGGCGCGCCGCGCGTGGCCGTTCCCGCTGCGCCCCGCCGATGGGCGCACCACATCAAGAAACGGAGACACACCATGAAGCACGCCAGCGAGCGCCCGGCCGATACGGCCGGCGGCGCGGATCCCCGCCATGCCGACCGCGATGCGATGTTCGCGTCGCACGAAGCCGGCTATGCGAAGCAACTGAAGCCGCGCCACGTGCAGATGATCGCGATGGGCGGTGCAATCGGCACCGGCCTCTTTCTCGGCGCGGGCGGCCGCCTGCAGAGCGCGGGGCCCGCGCTGGCCGTCGTGTATCTCGTGTGCGGCGTGTTCGCATTCCTGATCATGCGCGCGCTCGGCGAACTGGTGATGCATCGGCCGACCAGCGGCTCGTTCGTGTCGTACGCACGCGAGTTCATGGGCGAGCGCGCGTCGTTCGTCGCCGGCTGGATGTACTACCTGAACTGGGCGACCACCGGCATCGTCGACATCACTGCGGTCGCGATCTACATGAAGTACTGGGCCGTGTTCACCGACGTGCCGCAATGGGTGTTCGCGCTCGGCGCGCTGGGGATCGTGTCGGTGATGAACATGATCGGCGTGAAGGTGTTCGGCGAGATGGAGTTCTGGTTCTCGATCGTCAAGGTCGGCACGCTCGCGCTGTTCCTCGCGGTTGGCGCCGTGTTTCTCGCGAGCGGCCATCCGGTCGCCGGCCACGCGACGGGGTTGCACCTGATCGCCGGGAACGGCGGACTCTTTCCGCACGGGATCCTGCCGGCGGTGCTGATCGTGCAGGGTGTGGTGTTCGCGTATGCGAGCATCGAGCTCGTCGGCGTCGCGGCGGGCGAGACCGCCGATGCGCGCAAGGTGCTGCCGAAGGCGATCAACAGCGTGATGTGGCGTATCGCGTTGTTCTACGTGGGCTCGGTCGTGCTGCTGACGATGCTGTTGCCGTGGACCGCGTACAGCGCGCACGAAAGCCCGTTCGTCACGTTCTTCAGCAAGCTCGGCGTGCCTTACGTCGGCACGGTGATGAACATCGTGGTGCTGACCGCCGCGCTGTCGAGCCTGAACTCCGGCCTCTATTCGACCGGGCGCGTATTGCGATCGCTCGCGATGGGCGGCTCGGCGCCGCGCTTCGTGTCGCGGATGAATGCGCGCGGCGTGCCGTACGGCGGGATCCTCGTCACCGTCGCGATCAATGCGATCGGCGTGCCGCTGAACTACATCGTGCCGACCCAGGCGTTCGAGATCGTGCTGAACATGGCGTCGCTCGGAATCATCTCGACCTGGGGCTTCATCGTGATGTGCCAGATCCTGTTCCGCCGCGCGGTCGATCGCGGGGAGCTGAGCCCCGTATCGTTCCGGATGCCCGGCGCGCCGTTCACGTCGTGGCTCACGCTCGGCTTTCTCGCCAGCGTGCTGGTGCTGATGGCGTTCGATTATCCGGGCGGCACGTGGACCATCGCGATGACTCCCGTCGTCGTGCTCGCGCTGGTGATCGGCTGGAAGCTGGCGAAGCGCGGCGTCGCGCGGGAGGCCGTTGCCGCAGCGCCGGTCATCGGCGATCCGGCGCGCAACGTCTGACGACCTGCGCGGGCGACCTGGCCGCCCGGTGCGCTCAGTTCAACCCGGCGCGCGCGTCGACCCAGCGGCCGAAATCGCGCGCCATCTGGACGGTCAGTTCATGGCCGGCGTCGTACAGCCGCGTGTCGTGCGCGACGCCAAGCGCCGTCAGCTTCGCGTCGGCGGTGTCGGCCCATGCGACGGGCAGCTTGTCGTCGAAGCGGCCGTGCATCACCAGCGCGTGGAGCGGGCTCAATGCGTCGCGCGGTGCGATCAGCGGATCGATTTCCGGCAGGATGCGGCCGCACAGCACGGCGAACGCGGCCACGTCGGCCGGCGACGTGAGTCCGACGCTCGCGCTCATGATGCCGCCCTGGCTGAAGCCGGCGATCACGGTGGGCAATGCAGGGGGGGCGGGTTCGACGTCCCGGGCGCCCAACGCGCGCAGCAGCGCAATCAGCTGCGCGCGGCTCGCCTCCGCGCGGGCCGCATCGATTTCCGGGCCGTTCGGGCCGAAGCGCACCGGAAACCACGCGTGCTGGTTCGGGCCGAGCGTCAGCGGACCGCGCACGAAGGCGATTTCGATGCACGGGTCGACCGTGCCGGCCAGGTTCAGCAGGTTGGTTTCGTTGCCGCCGACGCCGTGCAGCAGCAACAGGCGGCCCGCGGGGCGGCCGTCGGCCGGGCGCAGCCGGTACTGGAGGCCGGATTCGGAGTCGGTGGTCAGCGGCAGGACGTCGGTCATTGCATGGGTCCGGTTGGGGAATGATCCGACAGTCTAGAGCGCGCGGGCGGGAAGGTGAATCGCCGGATGGCGATTGATTGTTTCCTAATCGGAATGAATGCGCTGCCCGGGCGTTCGATATCAGGGGCGGCCATTCGCGCCGTGACGCGAGAAAATCCGCCGAGCGGCGGCTCCTTGCCGTCAGTCGGTATGCCACCCGCATGGCTCGTCATGGCGGCCGGCGCGCATTCCTCCCCCGAGATCACCGCAACCGAATCACGGTCGACTTCAACTCGGTGTACTTCTCCAGCGCGTGCAGCGAGTTGTCGCGCCCGTTGCCCGACTCCTTGAAGCCGCCGAACGGGAAATTCATGTCGTCGGTTTCCTCGTAGCCGTTCACCCACACCGTGCCGGCCCGCAGGCGGCGCGCGGTTTCGTGCGCGGTCGTCAGGTTGGCGGTCCACACCGACGCAGCCAGCCCGTAGCGCGTGTCGTTCGCGAGCGCGACGGCCGTATCGAGGTCGTCGAACGCCGTCACCGCGAGCACCGGCCCGAAAATCTCCTCGCGCACGATCCGCGCATCGGCGCGCGGGCAATCGAACACGGTCGGCTCGACGTACTGGCCGCCGCTTTCCGTGCGCGCGCGCTTGCCGCCGGCGAGCAGCGTGGCCTCGTCGCGGCCGGCGTCGACGTAGCCGAGCACGCGCTCGACCTGCGCCGCATCGATCAGGCTGCCCATCCGTGTGTCGGGCGACAGCGGATCGCCGGGCGTGTACTCGGGCGCGATCGCGAGCACGCGCGCGACGAGTTCGTCGCGGATCGCGCGATGCACGAGCAACCGCGAACCTGCCGTGCACATCTGCCCGGTGTTGTAGAACACCGCATGCGCGATGGTGCGTGCCGCGCGTTCGAGGTCGGGGCAGTCGGGCAGCACGAGCTGCGGCGACTTGCCGCCGAGTTCGAGCCACACGCGCTTCAGGTTCGAATCGGCCGCGCAGCGCGCGACCTTGTGGCCGACCGCGGTCGATCCCGTGAATGCGATGCAGTCGACGTCCGGATGCCGCGCGAGCGCTTCGCCGGCATCGCCGAAGCCCGGCAGCACATTGAGCACGCCGGCCGGCAGCCCGGCTTGCGCAGCCAGCGCGGCCAGCCGTAGCGCGCTGAGCGGCGATTTCTCCGACGGTTTCAGCACGACGCTGTTGCCGGCCGCGAGCGCGGGCGCGCATTTCCACATCGCGATCATCGCGGGGAAATTCCACGGCACGACGGCCGCGACCACGCCGATCGGCTCGCGCGTGACGAGCCCGACGAGATGCGCATCGGCCGGCGCGACTTCACCGCCCGTCTTGTCGATCGCCTCGGCGAACCACTCGGCGCAGTACGCGGTCGACGGAATGTCGATCGTGGTCGTGTCGCCGATCGGCTTGCCGGTGTCGAGCGTTTCGAGCAGCGCGAGATCGTCCGCGTGCTCGCGGATCAGCGCGACCCAGCGCAGCAGCACGCGCTTGCGTTCGCGCGGCGACGCGTCGCGCCACGCGCCGGTTTCGAATGCACGCCGCGCGGCGGCGACCGCGATATCGGCATCGGCCTGCCGGCAATGCGCGACCTGCGCGAGCAAGCGGCCGTCGATCGGGCTCGTGCACGTGAAGGTGGCGCCGTCGTGCGCGTCGCGGAATGCGCCGTCGACGAAGGCGCGGGAATCGATGTCGAGCTGGCCGGCGCGCGTGCGCCAGGCGTCGTTGGTCTGCATGGTATGACTCCGTCCGGGTTCGGGATGATCAGCGCGACGCGGCGGCCGGGCGGCGGATCGCGATCGCGCGGCTCGCGTGCGGCTCGTGCGGCGCGCGTGCATGTTCGGCGTGAATCGCGTCGAGGTGCCGGCGGATCGCATCGGGGAATGGCGCCGCGCGTTTCGCGCGCATGTCGACGTGCGTGAGCAGTTGTTCGCCGGTCGCGAGCTGCGCGCCGGTGGCTGCGTGATGCATCGAATGGAACACGTGCAGCCGCCGGTCGTCCATGTCGAGCAGCCGCACCGTGAGCCGCAGCGGTTCGCCGAGCATCGCTTCGCGCAGGTGGCGGATATGCGTTTCCGCCGAATAGATCGAGCAGCCGGCTTCGCGATAGTCGTCGTCGATGCCGAAGTAGCGGAAGAACGCGTCGCTGCTGTCGCCGAACACGAGCAAGTAGCACGATTCGCTCATGTGGCCGTTGTAGTCGACCCACTCGGGCTGCACGGTGCAGCGATGCAGCTCGAGCGGCGTCGCGATCGGCACGGCCGGGTCGTACGGGCGCGACTTCTGTCCTTCGTAGGCCGAGCGCAGGCGCGGCTCGGCGGCGGGGCTGAGGGTGGTCGTCATCGAGTGCACTCCGAAGTTCGGAACGGGCCCGCACGTCGTCCGCGGGGCTGCCGGTCGATGTTATTACGGGTTGAACGTTTTTTCAATAAAGAAATCGCCGATGCGTGTTAACACCGGTGCCGATTCGGCTTGCAACGGATTGAACATTCATTCAATGAAACTTATACTCGCCAGCGCCGCGATGCCGAAGCGAAGCAGGCGGGCGGCATTCGATCACAACGAAAAATCGATCCGCGTCGCGCGGAAACCGGAGACACCGAATGAAAAAACGCTTCCTGCTGGCCGGCATGATGTCGGTGATGGTTCATGGCTACGCACACGCCCAGAGCAGCGTGTCGCTGTACGGGATCATCGACGGCGGCATCACCTACGTGAACAATGCAGGCGGCGCGCATGCGTACCTGTTCGACGACGGCGTGTCGTACGGCAACCGCGTCGGGCTGATGGGCACCGAGGATCTCGGCGGCGGCAACAAGGCGGTGTTCAAGCTCGAGAATGGGTTCCGGCTCGGCACCGGCAAGCTGAACCAGGGCGGCGCGATGTTCGGGCGGCAGGCGTACGTCGGGCTCGGCAACGACTGGGGCACGCTGACGTTCGGCAATCAGTATGACTTCGCATTCGACTTCACGGCCGCGTACAACGTCAGCGCGTTCGGCAGCGGCTACGGCGTGCACCTCGGCGACTTCGACCGGCAGAGCGGCGACCGGCTGCAGAACGCGGTGAAGTTTGTCAGCAACAGCTTCCACGGGCTCGTGGTCGGCGGCATGTATTCGTTCAGCAACGACGCGGGCAGCTTCCACGACGGCAGCGCGTGGAGCGTCGGCGCGACCTATACGCACGGCGATTTCTCGGCGGGCGGCAACTACACGCGGCTCAACTCGCCGCGCGGGCTCGCGGCGCTCGATCCGTATGCGCAGATGGGCGTGACGACGATGCTCGGGCAGACGGTCGCGAGCATCGATCCGGCGACGGGCGCCGTGACCGACCTGCACGACTCGACGCCGTTCTCGATCGACTCGCAATCGATCTTCGGGATCGGCGCGTCGTACACGCTCGGCAAGCTGACGCTGAATGCGGACTTCAGCAACACGACGTTCAAGGGCTACGGGCAATCGTCGACGATGCGCGTGTACGAGGCGGGCGGCGTGTACCAGGCGAGCGCACCGCTGTCGCTCGTCGCAGGCTATCAGTACACGACGTTCGAAGGCCATCACTGGCACGAAGTCGCGCTCGGCACGCACTACGCGCTGTCCAAGCGCACCGACGTGTATGCTGCCGTTGACTGGATGCGTGCGTCGAACGGCGTGGACGCGGTGATCGGCTACAGCTTCACGCCGTCGACGAGCCGCACGCAGGCTGCCGCGCGCATCGGCATGCGGCATAATTTCTGATCCTTCCACGCCCCCGGGCCGGATACGGCCGGCCCCGTCGATCATGTCCGATTCTTCCTCGAGCGGCGACGTCGTCGCCGCGCTGCGCGATGCGCTCGGTGCCGATTGCGTGAGCGCAGGCGACGCGATCGGCGCGCGTCATTTCACCAACTACGGCGAGGCGGCCGGCGTACGGCCGCGCGCATTGCTGCGCCCGCGCAGCGTCGACGACGTGAGCCGCGCGCTCGCGATCTGCACCGCGCACCGGCAGACGGTCGTGCCGCAGGGCGGGATGACGGGCCTTGCGGCCGGCGCGGAGCCGAGCGCGCACGACGTCGTGCTGTCGCTCGAACGGATGCAGGGCGTGCTCGAGATCGACGCGGACGCGGCCACGGTTACCGCGTGGGCCGGCACGCCGCTGGAGGCGTTGCAGCAGGCGGTGGACGACGCTGGGTTCGCGCTCGGCATCGATCTCGGCGCGCGCGGATCGTGCCAGATCGGCGGCAACGTCGCGACCAATGCGGGCGGCAATCGCGTGATCCGCTACGGCACGACGCGCGAGCAGGTGCTGGGCCTCGAAGTCGTGCTGGCCGACGGCACCGTGCTGAGCTCGCTGAACAAGATGCTGAAGAACAACGCGGGTTACGACCTGCGGCAGATCTTCGTCGGCAGCGAAGGCACGCTCGGCGTCGTCACGCGGGTCGTGTTGCGGCTGCATCCGCGGCTCGCCGCGCCGTCGACGGCGTTGTGCGCGGTTCGCGACACGGCCGCGGCGCTCGCGCTGTTGCGCGCCGCGCGCACCGCATGTTCCGACTTGCTCAGCTTCGAGGCGATGTGGCCGGCGTTCTACGGCTACGTGTGCGGGCACACGCCCGGCATGCGCGCGCCGCTGCCGGCGGACGACGGCGTCAAGGTGCTGATCGAATGCGCGAGCGGCGATGCCGCGCGGACGGCCGAGCGGTTCGAAGCCGTGCTGGCCGACTGGCTCGAACGCGGGCTGATCGACGATGCGGCGCTCGCGCAGAATGCGGCCGACGCACAGGCGTTCTGGACCGTTCGCGAAGGGCTCGCGATCGACGATCTGCCCGGCCTCGTCAATTTCGACGTCGGCATTCCGCCGCGCGAGACGGCCGCCTTCATCGAAGCGTGCGATCGTGCGCTGAAGGCGCGCTGGCCCGGTGCGCACGTCTTCTTCTTCGGCCATCTCGGCGACAGCAACCTGCACGTATGCGTGTCGGCGCCGTATGCGGCGGGCGAGCGCGCGCACGACGTCGACGCGGTGCTGTATCCGCTCGTGCGCGATGCGGGCGGCTCGGTATCGGCCGAGCATGGCATCGGCCGATACAAGCGCGACTGGCTCGGCTGCTCGCGCAGCGACGCCGAGATCGCCGCGATGCGACGCCTGAAGCACGCGTTCGATCCGCTCGGGCTGCTCAATCCCGGCAAGGTGATCTGAGCGGCATCGCGTGCCGTGTCGTCAACTGGCAGCGGCCCGCTCGCGTATCGCGCGAGCGGGCCGCTGCGCTTCAGGCCGGCGTCATGCGTCGAGCCGCACCAGCGCATCGACGGCCACCGCGCCGCACTCCATCGCCAGCAGCGGATTGACGTCGAGCTCGACGAGCGTGTCGGCGTGCGCCTGCGCGAAGCGGGCGATCGCCATCACGTTCGCGACCACCGCATCGAGATCGGCCTTAGGCCGCCCGCGATAGCCGGTCAGCAGCGGGCCGAGCTTCAACCCGAGCAGCGCGTCGCGCACGTCGCTTTCGCGCACCGGCAGCAGCAGCGTCGCGGTGTCGCGGATCAGTTCGACCAGCACGCCGCCGGTGCCGAGCACGAGCGCGAGACCGAAATTCGGCTCGCGCTTCACACCGACGATCAGTTCGAGCAACGGCGCGTCGGCCATCTTCTCGACGAGGATGCGCTCGACGCGCACGTCGGGCGCGTATCGCGCGACCTGTTCCGTCATCCGTTCGACGGCCGCAGTCACGGCTTCCGGCGAGCCGAGCTTCAGCGCGACCGCGCCGGCCTCGGTCTTGTGCGGCAGGCGATCGCTGACCACTTTCACGCAGACGGGAAAGCCGAGCCGCTGCGCGGCGGCCGTCGCATCGGCGGGCACGACGCATTCGGCCGCCGGCACGTCGAGCCCGTGCGCGGCCAGCATCCGCTTGCTCGCCCATTCGTCGTGCAGCATCGCGGTGCCGTCTCCGCCGTTGCCCGCTCTCAGCACCGGCAGCGCGTTCAGCGCATCGGCGTCGAGCACGCGGCGGCGCATGTCGCCGTACGTCATCGCGGCGCCGATCGCGTCGATCCCGTCGGCGAGCCCCTGCAGCGGCGCGATGCCGGCCTCGGCCATGCGTGCCGCGTGATCGGGCGGCGTGAGGTCGGGGAACACCGAGATCACCGCGCCGACCACGCCGTGCTGGCGCGCCGACGCTGCGAACGCATTCGCAGCGATGTCGCACAGCGGCCGCTCGCCCGTCGCTTCCTGCGGATAGTCGAGGATCATCGCGGCCGCGCCCGGACGATCCGCGAGCAGCGCGTCGCAGCATGCGCGCATCTTGTCGGGGTCGCCCCACGGCGTCGTCGTGAAGTCGAGCGGATTCGCGATCGTCGCGTATGCGGGCAGCACGGTGCCGAGCGCATCGCGGCCTGCGTCGCCGACCGGCGGAAACGCGATGCCGCGCGCTTCGCCGAGATCCGCGACGAGCCCCGCATCGCCGCCGGACGTCGCCAGCGCGGCGAGCGTGCGGCGCTCGGGCACGCCGGCGATCGCGAGCAGCTTCAGCGTCTCGACGAGGCCGACCGGGTCCTTCACGCGGATCACGCCGAGCCGCCGGAACAGCGCGTCGTACAGCGCGTCGGAGCCCGCGAGCGAACTCGTGTGGCTCATCGCGAGCTGCGCGCCGAGCGTCGATGTGCCGCTCTTGAGCGCGACGATCGGCACGCCGCGCGCGAGCGCGCGGGCGGCGGCCTCGCTGAACGCGCGCACGTCCTTCAGTCCTTCGAGATGCACGCCGATCGCGCGGATGCGCGGATCGTCGACGAACGCATCGACGAGGCGCGCGACGTCGACCGAAGCCTGGTTGCCGACGCTGGCCAGGTATGCGAACGGCACCGAACGCGCGCTCATCGACAGGTTGTACGCGAGGTTGCCGCTCTGCGTGATCACCGCGACGCCCGATTCGACGCGCGGCGCACCGTGTGCGACCGGCCACAGCGCGCTGCCGTTCAGCCCGTTGATCAGCCCGTAGCAGTTCGGGCCGAGCACGGCCATGTCGCCGGCCGCGTCGACGAGCGTCTGTTGCAGCGCGGCGCCGTCGGCGCCCGTTTCGGAGAAACCCGACGCGTACACGATCGCACCGCCCGCGCCGCGTTCGGCGAGCGCGCGCACGACGTCGATCGACTGCCGCGCCGGCACCGCGACGAACACGGCATCAGGCGCGGCGGGCAGGTCGGCGACGCTTGCATGGCAGCGCACGCCGTCGATCTCCGCATGGTTCGGATTGACGAGCCAGATGTCGCCGGCATAGCCGTAGTCGCGACAGCGCTGCACGGCGCCCGCGATGCCGCGTCCGCCGACGAACGCGATGCTGGCCGGTTCGAGCAGCCGGCGCAGATTGGCCGCGGCGGCTGCGCGGCGGTCCCTGACTGCGGGAGAAGATGTCATGAAAATTCCTTTCGGAAGTCGCGCCGGACGCGCCGGCGCGACGGTTCGCGTCAGCTGTAGCGTCGGAGGATTTCCTTGGACAGGATATGGCGCTGGATCTCGGACGTGCCTTCCCAGATGCGCTCGATGCGCGCATCGCGCCAGAAGCGCTCGATCGGCAATTCGTCCATCAGCCCCATGCCGCCGTAGATCTGCACCGCGTGATCGGTCACGCGGCCGAGCGTCTCGGTCGCCAGCAGTTTCGCGAGTGCGGCGTCGCCGTCGGTCATCGTGCCCCGGTCGAGCTTCTGCGCGGTGTAGAGCGTGACGAGTTCCGCCGCGCGAATCTCGGTCTGCATGTCCGCGAGCTTGAACGACGTGCCCTGGAAGTCGCCGATGCGCTTGCCGAACTGATGGCGCGTCGCGGCCCATTCGGCGGCCATCTCGAACGCACGCTGCGCGCGGCCGATGTTGTTCGCGGCGACCATTACGCGGCCGGCCGTTAGCCAGTCGTTCGCGAGCTCGAAGCCGCGATGCACTTCGCCGAGGATCTGCGCGGCGCTTACGCGGCAGTCGCTCAGGAAGATCTCCGACTGGTGATAGCCGCGCAGGCTCGTGCAGTGCGGGCCGCGGCGCACGGTCATCCCCGGCGTGTCCTTGTCGATCAGGAAGCAGGTCACGCGCTTGCGCTTCTGGCCGCGCACTTCTTCCTCGCCGGTGACGGCGAACAGGATCACGAAGTCGGCCGTATCCGCGTGGCTGATGAAATGTTTGCTGCCGTTGATCACGTAGTCGTCGCCGTCGCGCACCGCACGCGTGCGGATGCCCATCGCGTCCGAGCCGGCGCCCGGCTCGGTCAGCGCGAAGCAGTCGACGCGCTCGCCGCGCACGGCTGGTTTCAGGTAGCGCTCGATCTGGTCGCCCTTGCACGCCATCAGGATCTTGCTCGGCCGCGCGACGAACACGTGCAGCGCCCAGCTCGTGCGGCCGAGTTCGCGTTCGACGAGCGCCTGCGTCACGTAGTCGAGCCCGGGGCCGCCCGCGCTTTCCGGCATGTTGAACGCGTAGAAGCCGAGCTCGAGCGACTTGCGGCGGATCGAGTCGGCGAGCTCGGGCGGCACGTCGTCCGCACGATCGACCGCGAATTCATGAGGCTGCAGTTCCTTCTCGACGAACTGCCGCAGCGACGTCACCAGCATGTCCTGCTCTTGGGTCAGCGAAAAATCCATCAATCATCTCCCGACAAAGTGAGGTGCGCGACCTTCGACCGACGCACGAAGCGCTTCCTGACCGTCCTCGCTGTGACCGCACGCGACGCAGGCTGCCAGCTCGCCGCGCAACTGCTCGGCGAGGGTATGGGTGAGCGACTGCGCGAGCAGCGCCTTGGTATGGCCGAACGCGACGCTCGGGCCTTGCGCGAGACGCGCGGCGAATGCAGCGACGTGCTCCGCGAATGCGTCGGCATCGACGACTTCGGACACGAGTCCGGCCGCGAGCGCGTCCTGCGCATTCCAGCGTTCGTTCAGGAAGATGAAGCGGCGTACGACGTCCGGGCGCGCGATGCGCGGCAGGAACCAGCTTCCGCCCATGTCGGGGCTGTAGCCCATGCCGGTATACCCGCAGCGCAGCGACGCGGCCGTGCTCGCAATGCGGAAATCGCATGCGAAGCCGATGTCGGTGCCCGCACCGACCGTCGAGCCGTTCAGCGCCGCGACGGTGGGGCGCGGAAACGCGGCCAGCACCTGCACGAAGCGGTGTGCGCGCTCGCTCCAGCCGTACGTGTCGAGTTCGCCGTTGCGCTCGGCCTCGGCCCATTCGTCGACGTCCGCGCCCGCACAGAACGCACTGCCGGTGCCGGTCAGCACGAGGCAGCGCACGGCCGGATCGTTCGCGAGCGCGTCGAGTGTCTCGCGCAGAAAGTCCAGATGCGGCCGCGCGAGCGAATTGCGTTTCGCCGGGCGGTTCAGGCGAAGGGTCACGACGCCGTCGTGCCGTTCGATTCGGATGTCCTCGATGCTCATGCTGATCACTGTCTCCTGGTTGTCGTGTGTCGGGGTTGTGTCAGAGCCTGCAAGGGTCGCCGCTACTTGCGGACCGCATTTCGGCATAGTATAAGTTCTGTTAAATGAACGTTCAACCCAATTGTGAGTCGACCAGGAGACACACGATGAGCGTAGTGATGGAGACGGCGGCAGGTGTGGAGGTGGGGCGGACCGCCGCGGAAGCGGCGCGCACGGAAGCGACGGCGCGCGGCGCGAGCGGTGCGGGGCTGCAGATCGATCGCGTGTCGAAGCGCTACGGCAGCGTGCATGCGCTGCGCGAAACGACGATCGACATTCCGCGCGGCGAGTTCCTGACGATCCTCGGGCCGTCGGGTTCCGGCAAGACGACGCTGCTGACGATCGTCGCCGGGTTCGAGCGTCCGAGCACCGGCGACCTGCGCGTCGGCGGCCGCAGCATCGTCGCGTTGCCGCCGGAGAAGCGCAACTTCGGGATGGTGTTCCAGGGCTACGCGCTGTTTCCGCACATGACGGTCGAACAGAACGTCGCGTATCCGCTGATGGTGCGCAAGCAGAAGGGGCCCGACGCGGTGAAGCGCGTGAAGGCCGCGCTCGATCTGGTGCGGCTCGGCCATCTCGCGGATCGCCTGCCGCGCCAGTTGTCGGGCGGCCAGCAGCAGCGGGTCGCGATCGCGCGCGCACTCGTGTTCGATCCCGATCTCGTGCTGCTCGACGAACCGCTCGGCGCGCTCGACCGCAAGCTGCGCGGCGAGGTGCAGGTCGAACTGAAGGCCCTGCACGAACGGCTCGGTGCGACCTTCCTGTTCGTCACGCACGACCAGGAAGAGGCGCTGTCGATGTCGGACCGGATCGCGATCATGCGCGACGGCCGGCTCGAACAGATCGGCTCGCCGGACGGACTGTACGAGCAGCCGGCCAACCGCTTCGTCGCGGACTTCCTCGGCAAGAGCAACTTCATCGAAGGCGTCGCGCTCGGCGGCGATGCGACGGCGACGCATTACCGCGTCGGCGATGCGCGTTTCGTCGCGCCAGCATGCGGCGCGCGCGCCGGCGACACGCTGCTGTTCGCGCTGCGCCCGGAGAAGGTTGCCGTGTCGGCGACATCATGCGGTGGCGCGCACAACGAAGTGGCGGGGCGTATCCGTCACTGGAGTTACTTCGGTTCGTCGTACCGCTTCGAGATCGAGACGCCGGCGCTCGGCTGCATGACGGCGGACGTGCCTGCCTGGCGCGGGCTCGCGTCGCCACGCACCGGCATGGACGTGTTCGTGCAGTGGGAGCGCGACGCGACCTGCCGGATCGCAGCCGACTGACGCGGCGAAGGTTGCATCCCGCGCGACGCGGCGTCCGCCGCCGTCGGCGGCCGATTCACTGGTGCCCGGAAACGACGAGACGCGTGCGGGCGCTGTCCAGCCTGGAGGAGACACCATGACGAACCGATATCTGCAGGACCTGATCGATCAAGCACGCGACCTTCGACCTGCGACGTCGCAGCGCCGCCGCGATTTCCTGCGGCTGTGCGCGGCCGCCGGCATCGCGCCGACGCTGCTGTCGCTCGGCACGAAGGACGCGCGGGCGTCGAACCCGAAGGAAATCGTGCTCAGCGCATGGGGCGGCGAAGCGCGCTCGGCGTTCCGCTCCGCGTACATGGATCCGTTCACGAAGGCGAGCGGGATCCGGATGGGCTACGACTCGTCGCCGGAGGACGGCAAGATCAAGGCGATGGTCGAGAACAGGAACGTGATCTGGGACGTGATGGACCTCGACGGCTTCGCGGCGATCAAGCTCGGCAAGCAGGGCTTCCTGCGGCCGATCGATTATTCGGTGGTTGGCCGCAACGCGTTGCCGGGGCTCGCATCGGACTTCGGCGCGCCGTCGTATCTGCTGAGCTACGTGCTCGCGTACGACGCGCGCAAGTTCGGCGCGAATCCGCCGAAGAACTGGGCCGATTTCTGGGATGTCGGCAAGTTTCCGGGCAAGCGCGGGTTGTGGAAGTGGATGGGCGGCGCGCTCGAAGCCGCGCTGATGGCCGACGGCGTCGACAAGGACAAGGTCTATCCGATCGACGTGCCGCGCGCGCTGAAGAAACTGAAGGCGTTGCGCTCGAACGTGCTGCTGTGGGATTCGGGCGCGGATAGCCTGCAGCTGCTGCGCAATGGCGAAGTCAGCATGGCGTGCATCTGGCACACGCGTGCGAACGTGATCCAGCGCGAGAGCAACGGCCGGTTCCGCTATACGTGGGAGCAGGGACTCGCGTCGTGCGATGTGTGGGGCGTGCCGAAGAACAATCCGTCGGGCGATGCCGTCTGGCAGTTCATCAAGTTCGTGCAGGGCATCGAGCCGCAGGTGCGCCTGCTGTCGCTGCTCGGCAACGGGCCGGTGACGCCGGCCGCGACCGCCGCGGTGCCGCAGGCGCTGCGCGCCGACAATCCCGGCACGCCGGAGAACTGGGCGAAGCAGTGCAAGGTGAATCCCGAGTGGTGGGCGCAGCACTATGAAGCGACGCTCGCACAGTACACCGACCTGATGTCGTCCTGAGCCGCCGCCTCGTGAGCGTCACGCCATGAATACCCTCTCTACTCCCGTCGCGGGCGCTGTCCCGCTCGGCCGTGCGAAGGCCGATCGCTACTGGCTGCTCGTCGTGCCGCTGCTCGCGGTGCTGATCGTGCTGTACGTGTATCCGCTCGTGCGCGTGCTATGGCTCGGCTTCACCGTGCCGGAGCCCGGTTTGCAGAACTACGCGCGGCTGCTCGACAACCACGGCGTGCATCGCGTGCTGTGGACGACGCTGCGCGTGTGCGCCGTCACGACCGTCTGCTCGGTCGCGCTCGGCTACGCGATTGCGTATGCGATGGCGCATGTCGGCCCGCGCCAGCGGATGGCGCTGATGTTCGGGCTGCTCGTGCCGTTCTGGGCGTCGGTGCTGGTGCGCGCGTTCTCGTGGCTGTTCCTGCTCGGCGAGCAGGGGCTCGTCAACACGCTGCTGATGCGCATCGGGCTGATCGACGCGCCGCTTCCGCTGATGCGCAACGAGATCGGCGTCGTGATCGGGATGATTCATTTCATGATTCCGTATGCGGTGCTGCCGCTGTACGCGAACATGAAGGGCATCGACCCGCAGCTCGCGCGCGCGTCGCAGGGGCTCGGCGCGGGCGCGCTCGTCACGTTCCGCAAGGTGTATTTCCCGCAGACGCGGCCGGGCATCGTCGGCGCGGCGATCCTCGTGTTCATCTTCTCGCTCGGCTTCTACGTGACGCCGGTGATCCTCGGCGGCGGCCGCACGGTGATGATCGCCGAATACATCAGCACGCAGATCCTGCAGCTGGTGAACTGGGGCAGCGGGGCGGCGCTCGCGTCGCTGCTGCTGGCGTCGATCCTGGCCGCGCTCGCGCTGCTCGCGCGTTTCGTCGACCTGCGCGAGCTGTTCGGCGCGCGCTGACCCGACCGGAGAACGAACCGATGAAAAACCGAATGACCGCAGGACGCGCGCTGGTGGTCGGCATCGCATGGGCCGCGATCCTGTTCCTGATGTTGCCGCTGCTCGTGTCGGTGCCGGTGTCGCTGACGCCGAACGATTACCTGTCGATGCCGGACGGCACGCTGTCGCTGCGGCACTACGGTGCCCTGCTCGACGACGACGGCTGGCTGTCGAGCTTCCTGCAGAGCGGGCTGATCGCGCTGGTGTCGTCGGTGATCTCCGTCACGCTCGGCACGCTGTGCGCGATCGGGCTGTGGAAGGTCGCGTCGCGGCGCGGCGAGTTCGTGCGCGGTGTGATCCTGTTTCCGCTGATCGTGCCGCCGATCGTGTCGGCACTCGCGTTCTACCGGTTGTGGGGCGAGCTGGGCATGCTCGACAGTTTTCCGGCCGCGATCCTGTCGCATGTCGTGCTGTCGGTGCCGTACGTGGTGGTGGCTGTTTCCGCATCGCTCGCGACGGTCGGGCTGCGGATCGAGCAGGCGTCGCGCAGCCTCGGCGCGAACGTCGCGCAGACGCTGCGTTACGTGATCCTGCCGTCGATCAAGCCGGGCGTGCTGTCGGCCGCGGTGTTCGCGTTCATCCTGTCGTGGGACGAACTCGTCGTCACGCTGTTCATCTCGAGCCGCCACGTGTACACGCTGCCGCGCCGCATGTGGGACGGGATGCGCGAGAACGTCGATCCGGCGATCGCGTCGGTGTCCACGCTGCTACTCGTCGCGACCTGCGTGGCGATCGGCCTGTCGCTGCTGCGCAGGCGCGCGGCCGGGTCCGTCTGAATTCCACCCTTCAACGTTACGTTGCGGAGAAAAATCGCACCATGAAAGTCCTGATCGTTCACGCCCATCCCGAACCGCAGTCGTTCACGACGTCGATGCTGCACCGCGCGGTGAGCACGCTCGAAGCGCAGGGGCATACCGTGACGGTGTCCGACCTGTACGCGATGCAGTGGAATCCGGTCGCGAGCGCGGCCGATTTCGGCGTGCGCAAGAACCCCGACTATCTCGTCTACGCACTGGAGCAGCGCGAGAACGTCGCCGCGCACGCGATCGCGCCCGACATTGCCGCGGAACTCGACAAGCTCGTCGCATGCGACCTGCTGATCCTGAGCTTCCCGCTGTTCTGGTGCTCGGTGCCGGCGATCATGAAAGGCTGGATCGACCGTGTGCTCGTGTCGGGCAAGGTGTACGGCGGTGTGCGTTTCTACGATCGCGGCGGGATGCGCGGCAAGCGCGCGCTGCTCGCCTATACCTGCGGCGGCCGCGACTACATGTTCGGCGCGGACGGCGTGCATGGTGAGATGGACCTGATGCTGCGTCATGTGCTGCGCGGCACGCTCGGCTACGCGGGCTTCGACGTGCTGCCGTCGTTCGTCGGCTATCACGTGCCGTATATCGGCGACGCGGAGCGCGCGGCCGTGCTCGAACGGTACGACGCGTACCTCGCGCAGCTCGACCGGCTCGAACCGATGGCGTTTCCGACGCTCGACGATTTCGACGGCGACATGCGGTCGCGCGAACGTGCGGCGCAGGAAGCCGCGCAGGACTGAGCGCGAGACTGGCCGCGCTGCCGCCGCGTTTTTCAACCACCCGACCGCATGTGAGTTCGAGCAATGACCCTGACGTCGAGCGACGTGCTGCTGTTCCTGACCGGCCTGTTGACGCTGTTCTGCCCGCCGGTCGCGATCCCGATGTACGCGGCCGTCACCGGGCATTTTCCCGACGTGACACAGCGGCAGATCGCGCTCAGGCTGTTCGCGTGGATCGCCGTGCTGATGGTCGGCGCGGTGTGGGGCGGGCAGTTTCTGCTGCGCATGCTCGGCCTCACGCTCGGCGCATTGACGCTGACCGGCGGGCTCGTGCTGTGCCTGTGGTCGATCCCGATGATGCGCGGCACGGCGAACGACGAACGCAGCGGCGGCGACACGCGGCTGGAGTATGCGCAGTGGCGCAACTACATCGCGGTGCCGTTGATTTTCCCGCTGTCGATCGGCAGCGCGGTGATGTCGCTCGTGATCACGACGGCGACGCGCTTTCATACGCCGGCCGACCTGCTGGCGCTGAGCGCGGTGTGCGTGCTGCATGCCGGCGTGATCGGGCTCACGTATGCGTGCTCGGCGTCGTGGTGCCGCCGGCTCGGCGAGATCGGCAGGACGCTGGTCGAGCGGCTGTCGGGCATCGTGCTGACCGCGATCGCGTTCCAGATGCTCGCGCGGGGCGTGCGCGAATTGCTGCCGGGGCTCGCGCATTGACGGCTGCGCCGGCCGGCGCGTGATTCAGAAACCTATCCTCAACGATGGAAGCGAAATGAAAACAGTAGGCATGTACCTCGTCGACCTGCTCGCCGCATACGGCGTCGACACGGTGTTCGGCATTCCCGGCGTGCATACGATCGAGCTGTACCGCGGGCTGGCCGGCAGCGCGTTGCGCCACGTGAGCGCGCGCCACGAGCAGGGCCTCGGCTTCATGGCGGACGGCTATGCGCGCGCGACCGGCAAGCCCGGCGTGTGTTTCGTGATCACCGGCCCCGGGATGACGAACATCGCGACGTCTATGGCGCAGGCCTATGCGGATTCGATTCCGATGCTGGTGATTTCCAGCGTCAACGCGTCCGGCGATATCGGTTCCGGCAACGGCCATCTGCACGAATTGCCGGACCAGGATGCGTTCGCGGAGAACATCGCCGCGTTCAGCTACACGGTGCCGCGCGCCGACGCGCTGCCGCAGGCGATCGCGCGCGCGTTCGCGGTGTTTTCGGGCGGCCGGCCGCGCCCGGTGCACATCCAGATTCCGCTCGACGTGCTCGCGGCGCCGGCGGACACGTTGCCGCCGGTGCCGGCCGCGCCGCCGCGCATCGCGCCGGGCCCGGCATCGGCCGACGGCATCGACGCGCTGCGTGCGAAGGTGGCTGCCGCACGCGCGCCGCTGATCCTCGCGGGCGGCGGCGCGCTCGGCGCGGCCGGCGACGTGCGTTGGCTCGCGGAAGCGCTCGATGCGCCGGTCGTGATGACGATCAACGGACGCGGCGTGCTGCCGCCCGCGCATCCGCTCGGCATCGCGTGGTCGGCGTCGAGCGACGCGGTGCGCGCGCTGATGCGCGACAGCGACCTGATCGTCGCGCTCGGCACCGAGCTCGGGCCGACCGATTACGACCTGTATGCGACGCGCAGCTTTTCGATGCCCGCGCCGCTCGTGCGGATCGACATCGATCCGCAGCAGCTGTGCCGCAATGCGGTGCCGGCGCTGCCGCTGCTCGGCGACGTCGGCGAAACCCTGCGTGCGCTGCGGCGTGCATGGCCCGACGCGCATGCCCGTGCGGCTGGCGACGGCCCCGAACGCGCGGCGGTGTGCCGTGCGGCGGCGCGGCAGGAACTGAACGACGAGATGCGGCGCGACCTCGCGCTGCTCGACAGCGTGCGCGACGCGCTGCCCGATGCGGCCATCGTCGGCGACTCGACGCGCATCGTCTATGCGGGCAACGTCGGTTTCGCGGCGCCGCGCCCGCGCAGCTGGTTCAACGCGTCGGTCGGCTTCGGCTCGCTCGGCTACGGGTTGCCGGCCGCCGTCGGTGCGAGCCTTGGCGATGCGTCGCGGCCGGTCGTCTGCGTCGCTGGCGACGGCGGGTTCCAGTACACGCTCGCCGAGCTCGGCACCGCGGTGCAGCATCGTGCGCGCGTGATCGTCGTGCTGCTGAACAACGGCGGTTACGGAGAGATCAAGCAGGCCATGGTCGACGGCGGCGTCGAGCCAGTCGGCGTGGATCTGCACACGCCGGACTTCGTCGCGATCGCGCGGGCGTATGGATGGGGCGCGCAGCGCGTCGAAGAGGGCGCGTCGCTGGCCGGGGCGCTCAGCGAAGCGGCGGCGCATGACGCGCCGTATCTGATCGAGATTCGCGTGCGCTGAAAACGCGAACGGCCTCGCGATGCGAGGCCGTCGTGTGCGCCGCCGGGTTTCCGGCGGCGCTGCTGCGTCATGTCGCCGGCGCGCCGCGTTACGCGCGCTTGCGGGCCGTTTTCGGCGGCGGGAGAAACGAATCGACGACGCGCAGGCAGCTCGTCAGCGCGTCTTCCGCGGTAAACGACGTCGGGTCGCGTGCGAGTTCGAGCCAGAACCCGTCGATCACGGCCGTCAGCGTCAGCGCGGCGAGATCGCTGTCGACGGTGCCGCCGCGCACTTCGGCGATCTGGTCGAACAGTTTCTTCAACGCCTGCCGGTAGCCGGCGTACAGCTCCTTGTGCGCCTTGCGGATCACCGGATCGCTGTGCGCGACGCTCCAGAAGCCGAGCCAGACCTTCACGTTCTTCGGCGCGAACACCGGCGCGGCGAAACACACCTTGATGATCGCGTCGAGCTTGTCCTCGGGGCCCGTCGCGTTCGCGGCGGCCGCGCGCGACACGTCGAGCAGGTCGGCGGCGAGCCGCTTGTAGGTCTGCGCCATCAGCTCGTCTTTCGACTGGAAGTGATGGTTGATCAGCCCGCGCGACACCTTCGCTTCCGCGCAGATGCGGTCGATCGTGGTTTCCGAATAGCTGTAGCGCGCGATGCAGCGCATCGTCGCGTCGATGATCGATTGCTGCCGCACGGCGGGCGTTTCGCGAATGCCGCGGCTGCGGGTCTGAACCGGTGCGCTGCCAGGAGTCTTTTTCACGGAGTGACCTTACGGAATCGTCATGGCACCGATTATAGGGGAGTGTCGGACGCTTGTTCAATTACAGCGGCGGAACCCGCGAAAACCCTTGCTTCCGGATTATTGAAATCTGTTGAACCTCCGTTCAACAGAGCCTATACTCGACTCCGCATGAGGTTGGTCGGCCATTCAACAAGACGCCGCGATCCCCCACGGGGCGGGCGTGAGAATTCGACACGGGAGACAGCATGTTGGCGCGGGTGGAGAGCGTGAAGACAGCCGTCGAGGAGCGCGTGCAGGTGACGGACCTGCACAAGCGGTTCGGCGAGCTGGAGGTGTTGAAGGGTGTGTCGCTGAGCGCGCACGAAGGCGAAGTGATCTCGTTGATCGGCGCGAGCGGCTCGGGCAAGAGCACGCTGCTCCGCTGCATCAATCTGCTGGAGACGCCGACCCGTGGACGTATCGTCGTCGACGGCGAGGAGATCGGGCTGAAAGTCGACCGCAAGGGCCGCACGGTGGCGACCGATCCGCGCCAGGTCGAGCGCATCCGCACGCGTCTCGGCATGGTGTTCCAGAGCTTCAACCTGTGGGCGCACCGCACGGTGCTCGAAAACGTGATCGAGATGCCGGTGCACGTGCTGCGCGAACCGCGAGCCGAAGCGATCGCGCGTGCCGAACAGCTGCTCGAGCGCGTCGGCCTCGCCGACAAGCGCAACGTCTATCCCGCATTCCTGTCCGGCGGCCAGCAGCAGCGTGTCGCGATTGCGCGCGCGCTGGCTATGCGGCCGAAAGTCATGCTGTTCGACGAGCCGACTTCCGCGCTCGATCCCGAACGCGTCGGCGAAGTGCTGCAGGTGATCCGCGATCTCGCGTGCGAAGGCCGCACGATGATTCTCGTTACGCACGAGATGGCGTTCGCACGCGACGTATCGAACAAGGTGCTGTTCCTGCACCAAGGGCGCGTCGAGGAGAGCGGCACGCCGCGTGAAATCTTCGACGCGCCGCAGAGCGAACGCTGCCGTCAGTTCGTCAACGCACACCGGCAACGCCGCTGAACCGCAGGCATGGCCTGCGCGGCCGGCCGGGACGGTACCGGCCGTACCCATGCCGGTCGCACCGATCCCTATCTTTCCCGCAAGGAGTCCGACCATGAAACGCGTCGTACGCAGTCTGCTGTGCCTGTTGAGTCTCGTTCTCGCGGCGCTCGCGCCGCTCGGTTCCGCGCACGCGTCGTCGGGCGTGCTGCGCTTCGGCGTCGCTGCCGAGCCGTATCCGCCGTTCCTGATGAAGAGTCCGACCGGACAGTGGAGCGGCTTCGAGGCCGATCTGATCCGCGCACTGTGCGAGCAGATGAAGGCGAAGTGCGAGATCAGGGAAGTCGCGTGGGACGGCATCATCCCGGCGCTGCTCAGCGACAAGATCGACGTCATCTTCAACTCGATGTCGATCACGCCGGAGCGCCAGAAGGTGATCGCGTTCTCGCGGCCGTACTACGAGACGCCGGGCACGTTCGTCGGTGCGAAGAACCAGAAGCTCACGCTGACGCCGGACGGCCTCAAGGGCAAGGTGATCGGCGTGCAGGGCTCCACCGCGAACGCCGAATTCATCAAGATGGCGTACGGCAAGAGCGCGACGGTGCGCCTGTACAACACGCAGGACGACTGCAACTCGGACCTCGTCGCCGGCCGCATCGACACGATGTACCTCGACCAGCTCGGCATCCTCGATTTCCTCAAGTCGAAGGACGGTGCCGCGTTCGAGCTGAAGGGCCCCGGCAGCGTGAAGATGGATCCGGCGATCTTCGGCTACGGCGTCGGTGCGGGCATGCGCAAGGCCGATGCGCCGCTCAAGCAGCAGATGGACCAGGCGCTCGAACAGCTGCACGCATCGGGCAAGTACGCGCAGATCGCCAAGAAGTACTTCCCGATCGACCTCTGGCCGCACTGATCGCACGGATACGCGCCGACGCGCGCCACGCACGGAACAGGAGGAGGCATGGACGGTTGGGGATGGGTGAGTTACCTGGGCATGGACCCGGACGGCTGGGGCGTCGCGCTGCTGCAGGGCGCGGGCGTCACGCTCGAGATTTCGCTCGGCGCGTTCGTCGTCGGGATCGTACTCGGGTTGCTGGGCGCGGCCGCGAAACTGTCCGGCGTGGGCGTGCTGCAACGGCTCGCGCAGGGTTACACGACGCTGTGCCGCGCGGTGCCCGAACTGCTGCTGATCCTGCTGCTCTATTACGCGGGCACCGACGCGATCAACCTGCTGATGACGGCGATCGGCGTCGGGCCGGTGGCGGTCAACGGCTTTGCCGCGGCGGTGATCGTGCTTGGCATCGTGCAGGGCGCGTACGCGGCCGAGATCATCCGTGGCGCGATCCTCGCGATCCCGTACGGGCAGATCGAGGCCGCGCGTGCATTCGGCGCGTCGCCCGCGCTCGTGTTCCGGCGCGTGACGCTGCCGGCGATGGCGCCGTATGCGCTGGCCGGCTTCACGAACCTGTGGCTGATCCTGGTGAAGGACAGCGCGCTGATCAGCGTGGTCGGCTACAGCGAGTTGCTCTACACAGCGAAGCAGGCGGCCGGCTCGACGCGCGAGTACATGCATTACTACCTGATGGTCGCGGCCGTGTACTTCGCGATCACGTCGCTGTCCGGCATGCTGTTCCGCGAGATCGAGCGGCGTTTCGGCCGCTGGATGCCGGCGTCGTGAACCGCGTCGCGCCTTCCCACGGATTTTTCGACCGAACCGGATCAACGTCATGGATCTGAGCGTACTGTCCTCCTACGGGTCGCTGCTGCTGCTCGGCGTGCTGACCACCGTCAAGCTGCTCGTCATCTCGGCCGTGTTCGGCTTCGCGCTCGCGATCGCCGTCGCGTTTGCACGGCTGTCGGCCAATCCGGTCATCGCGCGCGCCAGCAAGGCTTTCACCGAGGTGATTCGCGGCACGCCGCTGCTCGTGCAGATCTACCTGATCTACTACGGCGTCGGCTCGCTGTTCGCCGGCTGGCCCGCCTTGCGCGACAGCGTGCTGTGGCCGTTCCTGCGCGACGGCTTCTGGTATGTCGCGTTCGCGCTGGTGATCAGCGTCGGCGCATATGTCGGCGAAGTGCTGCGCGCGGGCCTGCGCGGCGTGCCGAAGGGCGAGATCGAGGCCGCGCGCGCGATGGGGATGCGCCCGTCGATGATCGCGCGGCGCGTGTGGCTGCCGCGTGCGATCCAGATCCTGCTGCCGACGTTGGCCGGCGAAACGGTGATGCTGCTGAAGTCGACCGCGCTCGCATCGACGGTCGCGGTGATGGACGTGCTCGGCGCCGCGAACTACATTCGTGCGCAGACGTTGCGGACCTACGAGCCGCTGCTGGCGATCGCCGTGATCTACGTCGTGCTGGCGTTCGTGATCGAACGCGCATTCGGCCGGCTCGAGCGGCGTGTGCCGGTGCGCATGCCGCGTTGAAGAACCACTGACAGCGCGGCGGCCGCTCTGGCGCTGCGCGATGGAGAACGCATGAACTATTCGAAGCTGGTCGATCGTCTGAAGGGCAAGCGCACGACCGCATGGGACATTCATTATGCGGCGCAGCGCGCTGTCGCGGCAGGGGAGCCGGCCATCATCCTGAGTGTCGGCGATCCGGATTTCTCGACGCCCGACGTGATCGTCGAGCGCGCGGTCGCCGCGCTGCGCGGCGGCGATACGCACTACAGCGAAGTGCGCGGGCGTGCCGAACTGCGCGCGGCGATCGCGCGCGAGCATGCGAAAGCGTCCGGGCAGCCGGTCGGCGCCGAGCACGTGATCGTGACGGCAGGCGCGCAGAACGCGCTGTTCGCGATGGCGATGTGCCTGTGCGAGGCAGGCGACGAGGTAATCGTGCCCGAGCCGATGTATCTCACGTACGAAGCGAGCGTGCGCGCATCGGGCGCGACGCTCGTACCGGTGCCCGTCGACGCGTCGCGCGGTTTTCATCTCGACTTCGATGCGCTCGAAGCGGCCGTGACGCCGCGCACGAAGGCGATCTTCCTGGCGACGCCGTGCAACCCGACCGGCGTCGTGATGCCGCGCGCCGATCTCGAACGGATCGCACGGCTCGCCTGCGAGCGCGATCTGTGGGTCGTGTCCGACGAGGTCTATGCGGAACTGACGTTCGAGCGCGACATGGTCAGCATCGCGGCGCTTCCCGGGATGGCGGAGCGCACGGTGACGATCGGCAGCCTGTCGAAGTCGCATGCGATGCCGGGCTGGCGGGTCGGCTGGGCGATCGGCCCGACCGAGCTGATCGAGCACGCGGAGCGGCTCGCGCTGTGCATGCTGTACGGGCTGCCGGGCTTCATCCAGCAGGCGGCCGTCGCCGCGCTCGACAACAAGGCGGCTATCGTCGCCGACATGCGGGAGCTGTACCGCCGCCGCCGCGACCTGGCCTACGCGCGCCTGCGCGACGTGCCGGGGCTGCGCTGCCTGCTGCCGGAGGCAGGGATGTTCATGATGGTCGACGTGCGCGGCACGGGGCTGGATGCGCACGCGTTCACGTGGGGGCTGTTCCGTGCGAAGCAGGTCGCATTGCTCGACGCGAGCGCGTTCGGCGATACTGCAGCCGGCTTCGTGCGCTTCGGCTTCGTCGTCGACGATGCGACGCTGGCCGACGCGTGCGAGCGCATTGCGGCATTCGTTGCGAGCCTGAGCGCGGATTCGCGCGCGTCGTCGTGATGCCCGGAGGGCTTCGAATGGAGGACGGACGATGATCGAAACGCTGACATGGCAGGTGCCGGGCGATGGCGGGCAGCCGCTCGCGATCCGCGCGTGGCGGCTGTCGGGCGGCGACGGGCCGCGCGTGCACCTGCAGGCCGGCGTGCACGCGGACGAGATAGCCGGCATGCTCGTGCTGCACCGGTTGCTGCCGCAACTTTGCGCGGCGCACGATCGCGGTGTGCTGCGCGGCACGGTGACGGTCGTGCCGCAGGCGAACCCTCTCGGGCTCGCGCAGTTCCGGCAAGGGCGGCTGCTCGGCCGCTTCCACGATGCGACGCACCGCAATTTCAACCGGCATTTCCACGAATCGGCCGCCTCGCGCCGGCCCGCGACGACGTTCGCCGCGTGGCAGCGCACGTTGTTCGACGCCGCGTGCGATGCCGACATCGTGCTCGATCTGCATACCGATTCCGACGCGTTGCCTTATGTGTACCTCCACAGCGACCTGTGGCCCGCTGGCCGCGATCTCGCGGCGGCGCTCGATGCCGACGTTGCGATTCTGTGGGACGAGGACGACGACGGCGCATTCGAAGGCGCGATCGCCTCGCACTGGGCGCGCGGCGGCGCGTCGCGCGAGCGGCTCGTCGCGACCGTCGAACTGCGCGGGCAATCCGACGTTTCCGATGCGCTCGCCGAGCGCGACGCGGACGGCTTGCTTGCATTCCTGCGCGGCCGCGGCGTGATCGCGGAGCCGGCCGGCGTACACGAATGGCGCGGCGAGGCCGTGCCGATCGCGCATATGGAGACGGTGTTGGCGCCTGTGTCGGGCGTGCTCGTGTACGAACGCGAACTCGGTGTGACGGTCGATGCCGGCGAACGGATTGCACGGATCGTTGCGCATCCCGGCGTGCCCGGCAGCGAGCATGTGCTGGTCGCGCCGCAGGCCGGGCGCATCGTCACGCGCAATCGCGAGCGGCTGGTCGCCCAGGGCGACGTCGCGTTGAAGCTGACGGGTTCGCGACCGTCGGCCGGGTGGTCGGGTGGTGCGCTCGATCCCTGAGCGACGAATGCGCGGGTCGGCGACAGCCCGTGCATTCGATCCGTCGTCACGCTCAAATGCATTCGGAAAGAATCCGGCTCTCGGATAACGCGCGAACGTTTTGCCGATATTCGACCGGAATGAGCGGGTGGATCACGAATAAAAGAATGAATATCCGCAATTCGATGTGCCTGGTCGGCCGGGAGGCCAGACGGAGCCGGCGGGCCGGAGGTTAACGGCAAATTCGCGCAAGACTTTAGATTTTTCTCGCCGCAATTCATTATTGTGATTTTCTAAATGACCAATTGATTTTCGGTCATCGGACAGTCATACACCATCCCCGATAATTCGCCGCTCACATTCTTTCAACAGGCCAAGGGGCGATCGAAGCCGGATCGCTGCGGGGAGCTGTACTCATGACCATCCGTCATCGCATCACGTTGCTAGTCGTCCTGACGTTTCTCGCGCTGTCCGCGATCGGCGTATACGCCGTGTACCAGACACGCAAGAGTGCGTCCGAAGTGCGTCAGGTTACCCAGGGAATCGTGCCGAGCGCGCTCGCATCGGCGGATCTCGTCGCCGACGTGAAGAACATCCAGATCGCCACGATGACGCTGATCTACGCGCCGGATGCAAACACCGCCGCGCAGGCGCGCGACGAACTGAAGGCAAAGCAGGGCGCGCTGCGCGCAGCGCTCGATGCGCAGGCGAAGTCCGCCGTCGGGCAAGCGCAGGAAGGCCTCGTCACGCAGGCGAAGGACAGCGCCGCGAACTATTTCTCGGCGATCGACGATACCGTGAAAATGAAGACGGATGGCAAGCCGGAGATGGCGCAGGCTTACCTGTTCGCGAACGTCGCGCAGTATCGCGACGAACTGGAAAGCATCGTCGGCACGCTGCGTGTCGAGAAGAATCGCCAGAAGGACGACGCGATCCATGCGCTGAACGGGATGCTGTCGACCACGGCGACCGCAATCGCGGGTGTGGCCGGCACCGTCGTCGTGCTGCTGACCGCACTTGGTTTCGTGCTGTATCGCCAGATCACGCGTCCGCTGAGCCGGATGCAGACGATGATGAGCGAGATCGCGACGAGCCAGGATTTCACGCGCCGCGTGCCGGTGGGCCGGATGGACGAGATCGGCCATTCGATCGTCGCGTTCAACGGGATGATCGAGAAGATTCAGGAGAACGCCGCGCAACTGAAGCAGAAGACGGCCGACATCCAGGCGATGCTGCAGAACATGCAGCAAGGGATCCTGACCGTTGTCGAAGGCGGCGTCGTGCATGGGGAATATTCGGCTTACCTCGAAACCATCTTCGAGACGAACGACATCGCGGGCCGCGACCTGATGGCGCTCGTGTTCGACGATTCGGGCATCGGCCCGGACGCGCGCTCGCAGGTCGATGCGGCCGTGCATGCGTGTCTCGGCGAGGACAGCATGAACTTCGCGTTCAACGAGCACTTGCTCGTCAACGAAGTCGCGAAGCGGATGCCGGACGGCCGCGAGAAGTGGCTCGACCTGAGCTGGTCGGCGATTACCGACGAGACCGATACGGTTGCGCGCCTGATGCTGTGCGTGCGCGACGTGACCGAGATCCGCGAGCTGACCGCGCAGGCCGGCGAGCAGCAGCGCCGTCTCGAGATGATCGGCGAGATCCTGTCGATCAGCCAGGACAAGTTTCACGACTTCGTGCACAGCGCGAAGGGCTTCCTCAGCGAGAACGAGCGGATGATCCGCCAGCACGAACGCGCGGATCATTCGATCGTCGCGGCGCTGTTCCGCAACATGCACACGATCAAGGGCAATGCGCGCACGTACAGCCTCCAGCACCTGACGAACATCGTCCATGAAGCGGAGCAGGCGTACGAATCGCTACGCCACGCGGACGGCGGACCCGAGTGGAACCGCGACGCGCTGATGGACGATCTGTCCCGCGTGCGCGAGGCCGTCGATCACTACGCGACGATCAACGCGGTCACGCTCGGCCGCAATGGCGACCCGGCCCGGCACGGCGGCGCCGACTACCTGATGGTCGAGCGCGCGCATATCAGCGAGAGCCTGCGCATGCTCGACGGCGCCGATCCGGCGAACGCGGGCGACTGGCACGCAGCGCGCGATTCGGTGCGCCGTTTGCTGAGCCAGTTCGGCACGCTGGGCATCGGTGAAACGCTGGGCGGCGTGATCGAGTCGCTGCCGTCGCTCGCGGCGGAGCTCGGCAAGCCGGCGCCCGTCGTGCATATCGACAGCCACGGCCATCGTGTGCGCGGCGAGATCGCCGCGACGCTGAAGAACGTATTCATGCACCTGCTGCGCAATTCGGTCGACCACGGTATCGAAACCTCCGATGAGCGTCGTGCGGCGGGGAAGGCGCCGGCCGGCACGATCGACATCGCGGTCGCCGTCGGGAACGGCGCACTGCGCTTCGTGCTAGGCGACGACGGTCGCGGTCTCGCGCTCGACCGGATTCGCGCAATCGCGCGCGAGCGCGGCTGGATCGACGACGACAACGAAACGGCGCTGTCCGACGAGGCTGTCGCGGAGCTGATTTTCCGGCCCGGCTTCTCGACCGCGAGCGCGGTGACCGAAGTGTCGGGGCGCGGCGTCGGGATGGATGCGGTGCGCAACTTCCTGAAGCGCGACGGCGGCGATATCGCGCTGCGCTTCACCGACGATTGCGTCGGCGCGCCGTATCGCGCATTCCAGACGGTCGTGTCGCTGCCCGAGCGCTTTGCGGCGAACGGAAGCGCCCACGAAGCCGCACACGTATCCGCAGGCGTCGCGAACGCCGACGCAACGGAGTGACCGTGCAAGCGTGGATGATCCCGATCGGTGCCGCGCTGGCCGGCGGCCTGGTGGTCGCGGCGCTCGCCGCGATCGTGTGGCGGATGGCGCGCGCTCGGCTCGTTGTTGCGATGATGCGCGAAGCAGACGTGTTGCGCGACGCCCTTGGCGCGGCCGAGACGCGCGCCGATGCGGCGGCGGCAGCGCATGCCGACGCGGCCGATGCATGGGCGCAACGGGAAGCGGCGCTCGAGGCAGCGCTTGCGCACGCAACGGCCGGCGCGGGCGAGCGGCACGACGCGTTGCAGGCACTCGCGGCCGAGCGCGCCGCGCTGTCGCAGCATGCGACGAAGCTCGCCGAGGAAGCCGCGCGGTTGCGCGGGCTGGCCGGCACCTTCGAGCGCTGGCACGAGCAGATGATCTCGCTGACCACGCAGAACCAGGACATGCGCACGAAGAACCAGGAGCTGTCGGCGATTGTCGCGCACGTGTCGATCGTGTCGCTGAACGCATCGATCGAAGCCGCGCGCGCGGGTGCTGCCGGACGCGGTTTCTCGATCGTTGCGAGCGAGGTGCGCGGGCTTGCCGCGCGCTCGCAGCAACTGTCGAACAGCTATCGAGACAGCCTGAACCGCAACGATCTCGTGACGGCCGCGACGTTCCAGGACATCCAGGCCGGCGGCAAGATGATCACGGCCGCGCTCGCGACGGTCGAGACGCTCGCGGGGCAACTGCATGCGTGTCTCGAAGGAGCGGCGGCGTGATCAGTGCGCAGGCCCGGGCCGGCTTCGAGCGGATCTTCTTCGATGCGGCGCGTACGCGGCTCGCATCCGGCGGCACGTGCGAGATCCGGCCGGCGGCCGACGACGCACACGGTGCATCGCACGATTCGCCGCGCAACGCGAAGTCGCGCTTGACGCCGAAGGTCGCCGAGCATGTCGCCGTGCTGACGATTTCGGCTCTGCATTTTCGTCTGCTGCTCGCGCTGCGCTTTCGCGACGACGATGCGACGCGCCGTCATTTCGCCGCCGCGACGCCGGGCGCGAGTTCGCAACGGCCGCTGCCCGAAGCCTTCATGGAAATCGCGAACCTGTGCTGCGGCGCGATCAACCAGGCGCTGACCGCGCCATTTCCCGATCTCGGGATGTCGACGCCTTACCTGCTGAGCGGCGCGAGCGTCGATTACCTGCCGGCGCTGAACCCCGGTCACGTGGCGGCGTACGACTTGACACTCGGCGGCGACGTGCGGATCGGCGCGACGTTGTGCATATGCGCGAACGCGCCGGTCGATTTCCACGTGCCGGAAGCGGCCGCGGTGGACACGGGCGGCGAGCTCGAACTGTTTTGACCGATTCCGAGGATTGAGCGAGATGACCGAAGACCAACCCGTGAGCAAGGTGCTCGTGCTCGACGAAAGCCGCGAGCATGCCGCGACGATCAAGCGCTTCTGCGACGAGCACAACCTGGTCGGCCTGACCGTGCGGCGCAACCGGCTGCTGAAGGTGCTGCGCTCGAACATCGATCTCGGCGCGATCCTGCTCGCCGAGGATTACGGCGGCTCGCCGGCCGAGAGCGCGATCATCGCGACGCAGATCGACGCGCTGCGCCCGGAGCTGCCGATCATCCTGCGCCGCACGTCGCCCGCATCGCGCGATGCGCTGCACGACGGACTGCCCGATGCACTCGCGCGCGTCGCATGCGCAGCCTACGTCGGCGACGACCTGACGCCGCTCAAGCACGCGATCGACGAATACCTGTTCGGCCGCGACTACCCGAATGCGCTCGTGCGCGGCATCGCGGAGATCACCGAGGCGCGGCTCGACAGCCTGTTCCCGGGCCTCGCTATCGAGCGCGACACGCCGTGCATCGTGCGCGACCAGATCATCTTCGGCGAAGTGTTCAGCCTGATCGCGCTGGAAAGCGCGTGGTGCCGTGGCTACATGCTGCTGCAGACGAGCGAGCAGCCGCTGCTCGACATGATCGGCGGCACGCGCGACGACGGCCGCGCGCCCGATTTCCGCGACGTGAACAGCGTGCTCGGCGAGTTGACCAACCTCGTGTGGGGCACGTTCAAGAACCGCTATCTCGGCGACGCGGAGGCGCTTGCCCGCCATCCGGTGCAGGTGCCGCTCGTCGTCAATCACAAGCAGAAGTTCATTTCATTCGGCGGCGACTGTCCTCAGCTCTGTTTCAAGTACCGCATGACCGACCCGGCATCGGGGCGGTCGGTGCAGCTCGACCAGCGCTTCGTGTTCAGCCTGAGCTGGTCGCCGGAGGATTTCCGAGAAACGGTGCAGGACGTGGGGCCGATGGTCGAATCGGGCGAACTCGAACTGTTTTGAATATTGAAGTCGGAAACGACGAAAGGGGAAGAAGACATGGCAAAGATTCTGGTGGTCGACGATTCGGGCACGGTGCGCGACGAAGTCGCGGGTTTCCTACGCAATCACGGGCTCGACGTCGCAACGGCGGTGGACGGCAAGGACGGGCTCGCGAAGCTCAAGGCGACGCCCGGCGTGCGCCTCGTGATCAGCGACGTGAACATGCCGAACATGGACGGCCTGACGATGGTCGAGAAGATCCGTGGCGAACTGGCGAATGCGTCGGTCAACGTCGTGATGCTGACGACCGAAAGCAGCCCGGCGATGAAGGAGCGCGGCAAGGCCGCCGGCGTGAAGGGCTGGATCGTGAAGCCGTTCAAGGGCGACGCGGTGCTCGACGCGCTGAAGAAGCTCGCGGGCTGACGGCGCGGGCTGCCGATACGCACGAGCCGGGGCCGCCCGGGGATCCCGGGCTGGACGTCGCGCGCAATGTGGAGGACGATTCGTGATCGTGTGAGTCGCGAATCGGGCGGGCGTCGCCCGTTTGCGCCGATCGAACCCTGCGAGCGGAGCATCATGGAAACCCGTCACGAGACATCCGAGCCGATCCTGTTGCGTGAAGACCGCGACGGCGTCGTCACGCTGCGACTCAATCGGCCGCAGCAGTTCAACGCGCTGTCGGAGGCGATGCTGGCAAGCCTGCAGGACGCATTCGATTCGCTGGCCGCCGATCCGCACGTGCGCTGCGTCGTGCTGGCCGCGCAAGGCAAGGCGTTCTGCGCGGGCCACGATCTGCGGCAGATGCGCAGCAAGCCCGAGCTCGATTACTACCGCGCGCTGTTCGCGCAATGCAGCCGCGTGATGCTCGCGATGCGCGCATTGCCGGTGCCGGTGATCGCACGCGTGCACGGCATCGCGACGGCGGCCGGTTGCCAGCTCGTCGCCGCGTGTGATCTCGCGATCGCGGCCGACACCGCGCGCTTCGCGGTATCGGGCATCAACGTCGGGCTGTTCTGTTCGACGCCTTCCGTCGCGTTGAGCCGCAACGTGTCGGCGAAGCGCGCGTTCGACATGCTCGTCACCGGGCGTTTCGTCGATGCGGCGACGGCCGCCGCGTGGGGGCTCGTCAACGAAGCGGTGCCCGAGGATGCGCTCGACGCGGCCGTCGCGCGCAAGGTCGCGGAGATCGTTGCGAAGAGCCCGGCGGCGGTGCGTTACGGCAAGCAGATGTTCTACCGGCAGCGCGAGTTGCCGCTCGATGACGCGTATGCGTTCGCGGGCGACGTGATGGCGCGCAACATGATGGAAGAGGACGCCGGCGAGGGGATCGACGCGTTTCTGGAGAAGCGCAAGCCGACATGGCGTTCGTAACGCGTAGCGCAGCGGCAGGGCGGACGCGCGTTCTCGTCAGCAGGGTTTGCGTCCCGCACGCTTCATCGCATCGAGAGTCGTCAAGACAAACGGGCCGCTCGTGGCGGCGGCCCGCAAATGAACCCGGAAGAGCCGGATGCGGCGGCACGCGAGCGTGCCGCCGCATCCGCGACCTGCGTGCGTTAGCGCCCGTAGCTGCCCGTGCGCAAAGCCGGCTCGACCGTCGACGCGCCCGGCGGCACGATCACGACCGGCACGCGGCGCGCGAGTGCGCACATCAGCTCGTAGCCGATCGTGCCGCTGGCTTGCGCGACGTCGTCGACCTTCACCTGATCGCCCCATAGCTCGACGCTCGATCCGATGCCCGCCTGCGGGCACGGCGTCAGGTCGACGGTCAGCATGTCCATCGACACGCGGCCGACGACGCGCGTCATCACGCCGTCCACCGCGATCGGCGTGCCGGTCGGCGCGTGGCGCGGATAGCCGTCCGCGTAGCCGCACGCCACGACCCCGATCCGCATCGGCTGGTCCGCCGTGAAGTGGCGGCCGTAGCCGACGGTTTCTCCGGGCGCGAGCGTCTGCACGCCGATGATCCTGCTGGTGAGCGTCATCGCGGCCATCAGCGGCGTGTCGGCGATGTGCCGCGCCGCACCGGTCGGCGATGCGCCGTACAGGATCGTGCCGGGCCGCACCCAGTCACGATGCGCGCGCGGATGCCACAGCACGGCCGCCGAATTCGATGCCGAGCGCTCGCCCGGAATCCCGGCGGTGGCCGCATCGAACTGCTCGAGCTGCCAGTCGACCTCGCCTTCGTCGGCGTTCGCGAAATGCATCATCAGCGTGATCTTGCCGATCGACGGCGCGGCCGCCACGCGTTCCCATGCGGCGCGAAACGCGTGCGGCCGGTAGCCGAGCCGGTTCATCCCGGAATTCATCTTGAGCTGGATGTCGATCGGTTGCTGCGGCTTCGCGGCGATCAGCAGGTCGAGCTGCTGGTCGCAGTGCACGGCCACCGTCAGCCGGTGGCGATCGGCGAGTTCGACGTCGGCCGGCTCGAAGATCCCTTCGAGCAGCAGCACCGGCTTGTCCCAGCCGAGCTCGCGCACGCGCACGGCTTCGTCGAGATCGAGCAGCGCGATGCCGTCGGCGGCCGCGAGGCCCGGATAAATGCGCTCGATTCCGTGACCGTATGCGTTGGCCTTGACCACGGCCCACACGCGCGACTGCGCGGCGGTGCGGCGGATGAAGTCGAGGTTGTGGCGGACGGCGTCAGGACGGATATGGGCGACGATGGGACGGGGCATGGGCGGGCTCGGGTCGAAAGTCGTTCGGTGCGCGCGGCGGCGCCATTCGGGTCGGCAGGCTCGCGCGGCAACGCGTCAAGCCAGTGTTGATCGCTATATTATTGGTGTTCGACCAGTTTTAATTAACGTATTTGTCGACGATTTGGTGGAA
Source organism: Burkholderia sp. Bp9016 (assembly GCF_003857765.1). Lineage (NCBI taxonomy): Bacteria > Pseudomonadati > Pseudomonadota > Betaproteobacteria > Burkholderiales > Burkholderiaceae > Burkholderia > Burkholderia sp. Bp9016. The sequence goes on along the minus strand of NZ_QTPY01000003.1, from coordinate 342,222 downwards.
TTTTTGGTGTCGGACCACTGCCGTCGCGGCGTCCGATAGCCGCCGATGCCGAGTCTCCCGTCTAGAAAACCGGTGCGCGATCGGCGCGGCGCAATGCTAAGCTTCCGGCAATCATGTCATTGAACAATGTAATCATAAAGGAGGAGACTTTGATGACGACGTCCCAGCTGTGCCTGTTCATCGTGGCGCTGTTGCCGTTCCCGATGACGTTCCTGGCCAAGGCCCGCAAGGGTTACGACAACCATGCGCCGCGCGAGTACCTGGCGAAGCTCGCCGGCTGGCGTGCGCGGGCACAGGCCGCGCATCAGAATGCATGGGAAGCGCTGGCGCTGTTTACCGCTGCATTGGTCGTGGCATGGCACAACGGCGCGAACGCGCACCACGTCGACCAGCTCGCGATGGCGTTCGTCGCGACCCGCGTCGTCTATGCGTTGATGTATCTGCTGAACTGGGCGTCGCTGCGCTCGCTCGTGTGGTTCGCCGGCATGGCCTGCGTCGTCGCGCTGTTCTTCGCTACGCCGTGACGCGATGACGGGCGGCCGGCAGCGGCTTCGCGTGCCGGCGCGTCATGCGCCGCCCGCACCGCGCGCATGACTGTCGTTGGATGCGGGCGCAACGATCTTCGCGACATCGAACGGCGGGGCATCCGCTTCGCGGTGCAGGAACGCGATCAACGGATCGAGCAGCCGGTGCCGCGTCGCCGGATTGCGGCGCAGCACGAAGCGCCATGACGCATCGCGCGCGAGGCCCGGCACCAGCGGAACGAGACGGCCGCTGCGCAGTTCCGGCTCGATCAGCGGCACGCGGCCGAGCGCGATGCCCGCGCCGCCGACCGCCGCGCCGATCACCTGGCTGAAACTGCTGTAGCGGACGATCTTCGTTTCGAAATCTCCCGGCAGCCCGAACGCGGACGCCCAGTTGCGCCAGTCGATCTCGGGGCTGTCCTCGTGCATCTCCTGCAGCAGCCGCGAGCGGCACACGTACCCCGATGCGTACGGGAACAGCTCGGGGCTGCAGACGGGGAACACGGTTTCCCGTATCAGGATGTCGTCGTCGGCGCGCAGCCGATGCGCGGGCACGTGCACGATCGCAAGATCGACACCGCTGCGCGCGAAGTCCGGTTCGTCGTCGACCACGACGGCGTGCAGCGGCGTTTCAGGGTGGAGCGACGAGAATTCGGCGAGACGGCGCGCGAGCCACATCGACGAAAACGGTGCGTTGGCGGACACCGTGAGCCGTTGCGTGGCGGTGCCGCGAATCTCGGCGCACGCGTCGGTCAGCTTCGACAGCGCGTCGCTGACGGCCGGCAGCAGGCGGGTGCCGGCCGGTGTGAGGCTGATGCCGCCGAGCCCCGTGCTGCGTTCGAGCAGCCGTGCCCCCAGCGATTCCTCGAGCGCGCGGATCTGGTGACTGATCGCGCTGGTCGATACGTTCAGCTCGGCCGCCGCGCGCGCGAAACCGCCGAGGCGGACGGCCGCCTCGAAAGCACGCAACGCGCTGAGGGGAGGAAGGTGCGACATGCGGGGTATTGTAGTTGACTCAACACCCGTTGAAAAATCATCTTTTGCCGCGCGTCGGGTGCGCGGGTAGCCTTGGTTCGGTCAATAAAACCGCAACGAAAATCCGACCGGAGGGCTTCATGTATTTCGACCGACGACTATGGGCAATGATGGCGGGATTGCGTGGGCGGGTCGCCGCGGCGGTCGCGCTCGGGCTGCTCGCGATGGGCGTCGGCATCCTGCGTTTCGTGTTTCTCGGCCGCGTGCTGGCGCTCGTGTTTTCCGGCGCAGCGGCGCGCGATGTCGCCGAAACCGTCGCTGCGACGGCGGCCTGCGTGCTGTTGCGCGCATGGCTCGACCATCGCCGCACGCTGCTCGCGCAACATACGGCCGGGCGCGTGCAGTCCGCGCTGCGCGCGCGGCTGTTCGACCGGATCGCCGCGCTCGGACCCGCGTGGTTCAGCGGCGAGCGCACCGGGGGGGTGATGCTGGCTGTCGTCGACGGGGTCGAGCAGTTGCAGACCTTTTTCGGCGTCTACCTGCCGCAGCTCGTGATCGCCGCGTGCGCGCCGGTGATGATCTTCGCGGTGCTCGCATGGTGGGACGTGCCGACGGCCGCGGTCCTGCTGGTCGCGGCGCTCGTCACGCTCGCACTGCCGCAGCTCGTGCATCGCGCGGATCGTCGCGCGGCGCTCGCGCGTTCGTCGGCGTTCAAGGCGTTCGGCGAGGAGTTTCTCGACGCGGTGCAGGGCCTGCCGACGCTGAAGGCGTTCGGTCAGAGCCGCGCGTTCGGCGCGAAGCTGGCAGAGAAGGCGCGCGCGTTGTCCGACAGCACGTTCTGGGTACTCGCGCTCGGGCTGCTGACGCGGCTCTTCACCGATCTCGGCACCGGGCTCGGCGCGGCGGCGGCCATTGCGGTCGGCGCATGGCGCGTGCGCCACGGCGACATGAGTCTCGAAGCGCTGCTGATCGTGCTGATGGCCGGCAGCGAGATTTTCCGGCCGCTGCGCGACCTGCGCGCGGTACTGCATCAGGGGATGATCGGCCAGTCGGCGGCGAACGCGATTCACGCGCTGCTCGACGCCCGCAGCGAGACGCCGGCCACCGCGGCACCGCGCGTGCCGCACGTGCGGCCGGAGATCGCGTTCGACGGCGTCAGCTTCGCGTATCCGGGACGTCGCGCGGATGCGCATGCGGCGCTGAGCTTCACGGTCCGCGAAGGCGAGACGGTCGCGATCGTCGGCCCGAGCGGTGCGGGTAAGTCGACCATCGTGCGTCTGCTGCTGCGCCAGCACGATGCGCAGGGCGGCGCGATCCGCATCGGCGGTCACGACGTGCGCGCGCTCGACGCCGGCCAGGTGCGTGAAATGATTGCAGTGGTCGCGCAGGACGCGACGCTGTTCGACGGCAGCGTCGCCGACAACCTGCGGCTTGGCCGTCCCGACGCGAGCGACGCCGACATGATCGCCGCCGCGCACGCGGCCAACGCGCACGATTTCATCTCGGCGCTGCCCGAAGGCTATGCGACGCGCATCGGCGAGCGCGGGCTCATGCTGTCGGGCGGCCAGCGCCAGCGGATCGCCATTGCGCGGGCGCTGTTGCGCGATGCGCCGATCCTGCTGCTCGACGAGGCGCTGTCGTCGGTCGACGCGGAGAACGAGGCGCTGATCCAGCAGGCGCTCGACCGGCTCACGCGCGGCCGCACGACGCTGGTGCTCGCGCACCGGCTGTCCAGCGTGATCGGCGCGGACCGGATCCTGGTGCTCGACCAGGGGCGCGTCGTCGACGAAGGCGCGCATGCCGAACTGATCGCGCGCGACGGTCCGTATCGCCGGCTGATGGGGCCGCAGCTCGAAGCGGCGACCGAAGCCGTCGGCATGGCCGCGGCCGGCAGCGGCGCGGGCGCGCGTGCCGCATCGGGCCCGCAGGTCCGGCCCCTGAACGACGACGCGGCGACCATCGGCTGGCCGGAAACCCTGCGCGCGCTGTTGCGATTCGTGCGACCGTGGACGGGCAAGGTCGTGCTGACCGTGCTGTTCGGGATCGGCCGCGTGCTCGCGTTCATCGGCGTCGGTGTGATCGGCGCGCTGGTGGTCGGCGGCGTCTCGACCGGGCATGCGAACGGCGCGCTCGTCACGGCGCTGCTCGTCGTCGCGCCGGTCGCGGCCGTGCTGCACTGGCTCGAATCGTGGCTCGCGCACGACATGGCGTACCGGATGCTCGCGGAAATGCGTATCGCGTTGTTCGCGACGCTCGAACGGCTCGCGCCGGCCGGGTTGCTGCGCCGTCGTTCCGGCGACCTGGTCGCGCTCGCGACGCAGGACGTCGAGACCGTCGAGTACTTCTATGCGCATACGCTCGCACCGGCGTTCGTCGCGGTGCTGGTGCCGGCCGGCGTGCTGGTGCTGCTCGCGTCGATCGCATGGCCGCTCGCGCTGGTGCTGCTGCCGTTCCTGCTGTGGGCCGGGCTGGCCCCGGTGCTGGCGCGGCGCGATGTCGACCGGCTCGGCACCGGCGCCCGCGAAGCGCTCGGCCAGCTCGGTGCACATCTGACCGAAACGATCCAGGGCCTTGCGGAGCTCACCGCGTTTCAGGCGATCGCGCGGCGGCGCGCCGCGTTCGTCGCGCAAGCCGATGCGTACCGGCGGCAGCGCGCGAAGCTGCTCGACGATCTGTCGACGCAAAGCGCCGCGCTCGAAGTCGCGAGCGGGCTCGGCGGGCTGGCCGTCGCGGCGCTGGGTGCGCTGCTCTGCGCGCGCGGCTGGTTCGCCCACGAGTCGCTGCCGCTGCTGGTGCTCGTCGCGGTGGCCGCGTTCATGCCGGTTGCGGAGATCGGTCAGGTCGCGCGGCAACTGGCCGACACGATCGCGTCGACCCGCCGCTTGCGGGCGCTCGAGAAGGAACCGGTGACGGTCGTCGACGGCTTGCATGCACTGTCCGGCAGTGCGACCGTGCGGTTCGAGGAAGCGGGTTTCACGTACCCGGGCCGCGGCGTGCCGGCGATCGATCGCGTGAGCTTCGAGGTGCCGCCTGGCAGCACGGTCGCGCTGGTGGGCGCATCGGGCGCGGGCAAGTCGACCGTCGCGAGCCTGCTGCTGCGCTTCTGGGATCCGCAGCACGGGCGCGTGACGCTCGGCGGCGTCGATCTGCGCGACATGCGGCTCGACGATCTGCGCCAGCACATCGCACTCGTTGCGCAGGATACCTACCTGTTCAACGACACGCTCGAAGCGAACATCCGGCTCGCGGCGAGCGATGCGTCGGCCGCCGACGTGCAGCGCGCGATCGACCAGGCGGCGCTCGGCGATTTCGTCGCGCGGCTGCCCGACGGACTCGCGACGCGCGTCGGCGAGCGCGGCGTGCAACTGTCGGGCGGGCAGCGCCAGCGGATCGCGATCGCGCGCGCGTTCCTGAAGGATGCGCCGGTGCTGATCCTCGACGAAGCGACGTCCCATCTCGACACGATCAGCGAGCAGCAGATTCGCGCGGCGCTGGAGGACCTGATGGCGCAGCGCACGTCGGTGATCATCGCGCACCGGCTGTCGACCGTTCGCAATGCCGACGCGATCCTCGTGATGGAGCACGGCAGGATCATCGAGGCGGGAACGCATGCGCAACTGATCGCGCGGCAGGGCGTGTATGCGCGGCTGGTCTCGCATCAGGCGAGCGGGGTAGCGGCCTGACCACCGTTGGCGAAGGGCGGCGATTTCCGCACTTATTGTTGTTTATGATAATTTGTTGACAACATATGTTGTGTGGTTGTCTAATTCCTCGTCGCGCCAGGCGTGGCGGGCGCCCGGCATCGTTTGACGGGCGGCGCCGTCCGGGCGCGCGGTACGCCATCGGAATCAGACCCTAACGCCCGACATGCCGCTTTCCCTTTCTCCCGTCATCGCCGGCACGCCGTTCGACATCGGCGTGCGCCTCGGCGAACTCGCGCGCCCCGTATTCGATACGTACATGCAACAGAGCAGCGCATGGCTGGCCGTGCGCCGCTGGCGCGGCCATCCGTTCGTCGACGCGCTGCGACAGGCCGCGCTGGCCGCGTACCCGGATCTCGTCGCGGAGCTGGACGGGATCGCAGCGGGAGTCGGCTGGCCGGCCGAGGACATTTTCCTGTGGAACTGCCGAGGCGAACTGATCCACGACGCGCCGGACGGCTGCACGACGCTCGCCGCGCCCGGCGCGGACGGCGCGCGCTGGATCGCGCACAACGAGGACGGCGACCCGTACCTGCGCGAGCGGTGCCTGCTCGTCGACGTGCAACCGCATGGCAAACCCGGCTTCATCAGTTTCTATTACCCCGGCTCGCTGCCCGGCCATACGTTCGCCGCGAACCGTGCCGGCATCGCGCAGGCGATCAACAACCTGCGCATCCGCACGCCCGCGGCCGGCGTGCCGCGGATGATCCTCGCGCGCGCGGTGCTCGATGCGCCGTCGCTCGATGCGGCCACCGACGTGCTGCGCACGCATGCCCGCGCAAGCGGTTTCCATCACACGCTCGGCGCGACCGGCGACATGCGGGTGCTCAGCATCGAGGCGAGTGTCGCGCGTTGCTCGGTCGTCGATGTCGCACGTCTCACCGGCCACGCGAACCATCTCGTGCATCCGGGTTGCGACGCGGAAGCGCAGATCGTCACGCAGTCGTCCGGCGATCGGCAGCGGCGCGTCGATGCGCTGACACCGGATATCGACGCAATCGACGCAGCCGCGTTGCTGCGCGTGCTGGGCGATCGCGCGCCGGAAGGGTTGCCGATCTATCGCGACGACCCGGCCGACCCCGACGACGAAAACACGCTGGCCACCGCGGTGTTCGCGATTCGCGACGCCGCGATCGACTTCACCATTCATCAACACGGCACGCAGCGTTTCGCGACGCGCATCGTGCCGGTCGCGCACGCGCCGAGCGCGTCCTGAGCCATGAGGCAACGCATGACGACCGTTTTTCATCGCGCTCCGCGCGCCACCTTGCCCGTTGCCGTTGCAGGCGACGGCATCGAGATCGTCGATTCGACCGGCAAACGCTATATCGATGCGTGTGGCGGGGCGGCGGTCTCGTGTCTCGGGCACAGCAACCAGCGCGTGATCGATGCGATCAAGCGTCAGGCGCAGCAATTGCCATACGCGCATACGTCGTTCTTCACGACCGAGGTGGCCGAGGAACTGGCCGACCGGCTTGTCGATGCGGCGCCGGCCGGCCTCGAGCACGTGTATTTCGTGTCGGGCGGGTCCGAGGCAATCGAAGCTGCGCTGAAGCTCGCGCGCCAGTATTTCGTCGAGAGGGGCGAGCCGTCGCGCCGCCATTTCATCGCGCGGCGCCAGAGCTATCACGGCAATACGCTCGGTGCGCTCGCGATCGGCGGCAATGCCTGGCGACGCGAACCGTTCCTGCCGCTGCTGATCGAAGCGCATCACGTGAGCCCGTGCTACGCGTACCGCGATCAGCTGGCCGGCGAAACCGACGAAGCGTATGCGCAGCGTCTGGCCGATGAGCTCGAGCAGAAGATCGTCGAGCTCGGTGCGGAAAACGTCGCCGCGTTCGTCGCGGAAACGGTGGTTGGCGCGACGGCTGGCGCGGTGCCGCCGGTGCGTACCTATCTGAAGAAGATTCGCGCGGTGTGCGACAAGCACGGCGTGCTGCTGATTCTCGATGAAATCATGTCGGGGATGGGGCGCACGGGTTACCTGTTCGCATGCGAGGAAGACGGCGTTGCGCCCGACCTGCTGACGATCGCGAAAGGACTCGGCGCGGGCTACCAGCCGATCGGCGCGACGCTCGTCAGCGACCGCATCTACCGGACCATCGTCGACGGCTCGGGTTTCTTCCAGCACGGCCATACATATCTCGGCCACGCAACGGCATGCGCGGCCGCGCTCGAAGTGCAGCGCGTGATCGCCGAAGAGAAACTGCTCGACAATGTGAAGGCGCGCGGCGAGCAACTGCGTGCGTCGTTGCGCGAGCATTACGGCGCGCATCCGCATGTCGGCGACGTGCGCGGCCGCGGGCTGTTCGTCGGCGTCGAACTCGTGCATGACCGCGACAGCAAGGCGCCGTTCGATCCCGCGTTGAAGCTGCATGCGGCAGTCAAGCGCGAGGCGATGCAGCGCGGCCTGATGGTATATCCGATGGGCGGCACGATTGACGGCGTGCATGGCGATCACATCCTGATCGCGCCGCCGTTCATCTGCACCGCGCGGCAGATCGACACGATCGTCGAGCGGCTGTCCGGCGCGATCGATGCGGCGCTCGCATCGGCCGGCGCGTAAACAACGACCTCACGGAATCCTCGCCATGACAGACAGACTGCCTCCCTTCGATCCCGCATCGGCCACCGGCGAGCAGAAGGCCGTGCTCGCGGAGATCCTCAGCGGCCCGCGCGGCAACCTGAACGGGCCGTTCCTCGGCTGGATCGCGAGCCCCGAGCTCGCGCAGCACGCGCAACGCCTCGGCGCGTTCTGCCGCTATCGCACGGGTTTGTCGCTGCGCCTGTCGGAGCTCGCGATTCTCGTGACCGCCGCGCGCTGGCGCTCGCAGGCCGAGTGGCACATCCATCATCCGATCGCGCTCGATGCCGGCGTGCCGGCCGCGACGGCCGACGCGATCCAGCGTGGCGTCGAGCCGGTGTTCGAATCGGACGACGATGCGCTGATTCATGCGTTCGCAACCGAGCTGTACGACACGAAGCGCGTGAGCGATGCAACCTTCGCGCGTGCGCAGGCGCGTTTCGGCCACGAGACCGTCGTGAATCTCGTCGCGCTGCTCGGCTATTACGCGCTCGTCGCGATGACGCTCAACACGTTCGGTATGCGCGCGGACGGGCAAACTGTTTTGCCGTTTCCGGAATAATCGCCGCGCGCACGCGCATCCGCACAGGCCGAGCGTACGTTCCGATTGCGTCGAAAAGCCCGTCTGCACGGGCTTTTCGCATGTTGGGCCTGGCTCGATCGACAGGCTCGCTGCGTCGTGCCGACGCATATCGCACCGCCTGCGCTTCAGCGCAGGAAATTCTCCTCGTCCATAGAATTCCGGCAAACAGCTGACGGGGGAAATGACGATGCGCTGGGTCCTGTTGATCGTGTTCATTGCGTGTGTGGTGTACACGCATCGGCGCGGCAAGGTTCGGCACAGGTTGTTCAGGCAACTATCCGATCACTCGACCTTCACTGCACCGCTGAACTGCTTTTCCTACGCATTCTCGTCGGTGCCCACCACGCCGTTTCTCGACCTGCAGCACTTTCCGGAACTCGCGGTGCTGCAGCGCGAATGGCAGACCTTGCGCGGCGAAGCGCTTGCATTGCGCGACGCAAGCCGGATCAAGGCGTCGGTCGAGTACAACGACATCGGCTTCAATTCATTCTTTCGCAACGGCTGGAAGCGCTTCTATCTGAAGTGGTACGACGCGCCGCATCCGTCCGCGCAGGCGTTGTGTCCGCGGACGGTCGAGATTCTGTCGCGGATTCCTTCGATCAAGGCCGCGATGTTCGCGCAGCTGCCGCCGGGCGGCAAGCTCGGGCTGCATCGCGATCCGTATGCGGGCTCGTTGCGCTATCACCTCGGGCTCGACACGCCGAACGACGCTGCGTGCCGGATCGTCGTCGACGGCGAGTCGTATGCATGGCGCGACGGCGAGGCCGTGATGTTCGACGAAACCTATCTGCATTGGGCCGAGAATCGCACCGGGCACGATCGCGTGATCCTGTTCTGCGATATCGACCGGCCGATGAAATATCGCTGGGCACAGCGCATCAACGATACGTTCGGACAACTGCTGATGCGCGCGGCCGCGTCGCCGAACGAAACGGGCGACCGCACCGGCGGGCTCAATCATGCGTTCAGGTACCTGTATGCGATTCGCCGTGCCGGCAAGCGGCTGAAAGCGTGGAATCGCACGGTGTACTACATCGTCAAGTGGGTTCTGTTCGGCGGGATAGCGGTAGCGATCTTCTGCATCTGAAGGCGGAAGGCAGGCGCAGTCGAACCATCTGGCGATAGGACGGCGCGCTGTTGCGCGGCCCCGGCGACGTGGCGTCGACATCAATGCAACCAAATGTATTCGCGCGGGATCAAGCGCGAACGCACGCGTATGATGGCTTGCTCACGTCGATAAGCTCGGTGAGCAAGCATGACTCGTACCCGAAAAACCTTGATGATCGCCGGCGGATTGCTGGTAGCCGCGGCAGGCACCGGCTACGTGATTCTCCTGCGTGCGGACCACCGCGCGATCGCGGAAGCCGGCATCGGCGATTTCGCCACACCGGTCGCCGTGGCGGCCGTGAACGACGGCCACACCGCGGAAGGTTCGATTGCACCGCCTGCGGCGGTCGCGGTCCCGTCCGCGCATGTGGACGACACAGTGCCGCAACAACCGCCCGCCGCGCGCACGAGTGCGGCGCCGGTATCCGCTGCCGCCGTGCCGGGGATCGCCGCGCACGCGCCATCGGCGCAGCCGAGCGTGCCGCCGCCGACCGTCCATGTCGTGACGGTGGAGCCGGAGGGCGCGACCCCGCCGAAGGCCAAACCGGCGCAACCGGTGCAATCCACGCCGCCGGTCCAGGCGGCACAGGCGGGTCAGCCGAGCCAGCAGGCGTATCAGCAGGCGTATCAGCCGTCGCAACACGCGGCGAGCAAGCGCGATGGACTCGAGCGGCATGCAGCGGCGACCGCGGCCAGAAATGCCGAAACGCCGGAAACGGCAGAGCTCGTGCGCGAATCGGCGAAGCTCGATCCGTCGTTGCCGCCACCGCAATACGTGCCGCCGTCGAACCCCGACCGGCAGCACGCGTCGGCGGGCTCGAACGCAGTGGCTGCCGCGCTGACGGACCAACTGGTGCGCCAGTCGAGCAGTTTCACGGCACCGGCCCCGGCGAACGCGGGCCCCGCCGTGGCTCAGTAAGCGGGGCTCGGTAAGACAAGCGCGGCCGGCCAGTGCACTCGCACATCGCAAACCGACGCCGGATGAAAAAGGACCCCGCACGCCGACCAGGGCATGCGGGGCCAAGAGAGACTATTCGGTGTGGCGTGTCGCGCGTTACGCGGCGATCGCTTCTTCGGCCTGCGGCGCGGCGGCCGCAGCCGGCGTCGCGTCTTGCCGGATCAGGTAGTCGAACGCACCGAGCGATGCCTTCGCGCCTTCACCGACTGCGATCACGATCTGCTTGAACGGCACCGTCGTCACGTCGCCGGCCGCGAACACGCCCGGCACCGATGTTGCGCCGCGTGCATCGACGACGATCTCGCCGTGCTTCGACAGCTCGATCGTGCCTTTCAGCCATTCGGTGTTCGGTACGAGGCCGATCTGCACGAACACGCCTTCGAGATCGATGCGCTTCGTGTCGCCCGAACGCAGATCCTTGTAGACGAGCCCGTTCAGCTTGCTGCCGTCGCCGGTCAGCTCGATCGTCTGCGCCTGCGTGACGATCGTCACGTTCGGCAGGCTGCGCAGCTTGCGCTGCAGCACTTCGTCCGCGCGCAGTTGCGTGCCGAATTCGATCAGCGTGACTGCCTTGACGATGCCGGCCAGATCGATCGCGGCTTCGACTCCCGAGTTGCCGCCGCCCACCACCGCAACGCGCTTACCCTTGAACAGCGGGCCGTCGCAGTGCGGGCAGTACGCGACACCGCGGTTGCGGTATTCGCGCTCGCCCGGCACGTTGATTTCGCGCCAGCGCGCGCCCGTTGCGAGAACGATCGTCTTCGCCTTCAGCACCGCGCCGTTTGCGAGGCGGATCTGGTGCATGTCGCCGGGAATCAGTGCATCGGCGCGCTGCACGTCCATGATGTCGACGTCATACTGCTTCACGTGTTGCTCGAGCGCGGTTGCGAACTTCGGCCCTTCGGTTTCCTGAACCGACACGAAATTCTCGATCGCCATCGTGTCGAGCACCTGGCCGCCGAAACGCTCGGCCACGACACCTGTCGCGATGCCCTTGCGTGCCGAGTAGATCGCGGCTGCCGCACCGGCGGGGCCGCCGCCGACGATCAGCGTGTCGAACACCGGCTTGTTCTCGAGCGACTTCGCGGCGCGGGCGCTTGCGCCCGTATCGAGCTTCGCGAGGATTTCCTTCACGCTGCTGCGGCCCTGGCCGAACGATTCGCCGTTCAGGAACATCGTCGGCACGGCCATGATCTGGCGGGCTTCGACTTCGTTCTGGAACAGCGCGCCGTCGATCGCGACGTGGCGGATGCGCGGGTTGACGAGCGACATCACGTTCAGCGCCTGCACGACTTCCGGGCAGTTCTGGCACGACAGCGAGAAATACGTTTCGAATGCGTAGTTGCCGTCGAGCGCGCGGATCTGTTCGATCACATCGTCGTCCAGCTTGATCGGGTGGCCGCCCGTCTGCAGCAGCGCGAGCACGAGCGACGTGAATTCATGGCCCATCGGGATGCCGGCGAAGCGGATGCCGGCCGGCTTGCCGGGCTCGCCGATCGAAAACGACGGCTTGCGCTCGGCGTCGTCGCGGCGTTCGACCACGGTCACGCTCGACGTCAGCGACGCAATCTCGTTCAGCAGCGCAAGCAGTTCCTGCGACTTCGCGCTGTCGTCGAGCGACGCGACGAGTTCGATCGGGCGCGTGATCTTTTCGAGGTACGCTTTCAGTTGGTTCTTGAGATTGGCGTCGAGCATGGCGTTTCGGATTCCGTATTGATGATTCTGGTCGGGCACGTCGTGCCGGAGGAGGGCGCGGGCCGCGCGAGGCGGCCCGAGGTGATGCTTGTTGCGCGCCTCGTGCAAGGCGCGCAACGACCCTTAGATCTTGCCGATCAGGTCGAGCGACGGAGTCAGCGTTTCCGCGCCCGGCGTCCACTTGGCCGGGCACACTTCGCCCGGGTGCGCTGCGATGTATTGCGCAGCCTGTACCTTGCGCAGCAGTTCGCCCGCGTCGCGGCCGATGCCGTTGTCGTGGATTTCGCACAGCTTGATCTCGCCTTCCGGGTTGATCACGAACGTGCCGCGCAGGGCCATCCCTTCTTCCTCGATCAGCACGTCGAAGTTGCGCGACAGCGTGAGCGTCGGGTCGCCGATCATCGGATACTTGATCTTGCCGATCGTGTCCGACGTGTCGTGCCATGCCTTGTGCGTGAAGTGCGTGTCGGTCGACACGCCGTAGATTTCGACACCCAGCTTCTGGAATTCCGCGTAGCGGTCGGCGAGATCGCCCAGCTCGGTCGGGCAGACGAACGTGAAGTCGGCCGGGTAGAACACGACGACGGACCACTTGCCCTTGAAGTTCTCTTCAGTCACGGGCACGAAATCGCCGTTGTGGTATGCGGTTGCCTTGAACGGTTTGATTTGGGTGTTGATGATCGGCATCTTGCGAGTTCCTTTTGCTTGGGTGTTGATGAAGTGTTCCCAGTATCGGGGTTCACCCCAGGTTTGGGAAATTGCTTGTTTCAATCCGCGGCATCGGGAATTTCTATCTGCTTCCGGCCCCCGTTCGCGGCGGTCGATCCGTTCCGCGAGATAGTGCGCATGCTGTTGCCGGTGATCGACAACCCGGCCGTCGTGTCGGCGCTCTGCGTGCCGTCGCCGCCGCCGCGCGTGAAGGGCAACGGCGAACATCGTGACGCTCACCTGCGTATTGGGCGTATTGGGCGTATTGGGCGGGATGGGGGAAATGAGGCCGCTGGCCACGGGCGACCTCATGCGCCGCGTGATTCGATTGACACGCACGCGACGCTCATGCGCGGGGCCGTCGGCGTTGCGGTGATGAACTGCATGGAAATGCCGATCGCCGCATGCGCGCTGCCTGATGCGCAGTTCGCATATGCCATCGGGCACGGCTGGAGCGCGCAGCGTGATGCGGCCGGGCGGGTGTCCGTCGGGCCCGACGGACACCGCTCGCGCTAGATCTGATAAGGCGCGCGGACGCCGGGCTCGGTGACGGGAAAGTCCTTCGTGTTGCGCGACACGAACAGCAGGCCGTTCACTTGCGCGGACGCCCAGATGATCGCGTCGGGCAGGCGCATGCGATGTTCCTTGCGAATCGTTACGGCCCGATTCGCGACCGTGCCATCGAGCGGGATGATCTCGAACGACGAAAGCCACGTGCGGATCGCCGCGTCGTCGCCGGCCGTCGCGCCGACCAGGACTTCCATCCAGGAAACCATGCTGATCGCCCGGTAGTCGTAGCGGGCGAGTTCCGCTCGTGCGGCCTCCACGCCACCCAGGTAGTCGATCAGGATGTTGGTGTCGAAGAGGGCTTTTACCATTCTGGGCGCAGTGCCTCCTGATAGGCGAGCCCGTCGAGCGCGCGGTTTCTCCAGAGGCCGAACACGGTGTCGGCAGATTGCTGCCGGTGCTGCGCGCGGCAGGCGTCGGCCGGATTCGGGCGGCCGGAATGCCGGGCCGCACCGTGGGTGTCGATGAGTGCTTTTACCATTCTGAGCGCAGTGCCTCCTGATAGGTGAGCCCGTCGACCGCGCGATCCTTCCAGAGACCGAACACGTTGTCGGCATGCGAACGCTTGTGCTGCGCGATATACGCGTCGATCGCATCGCGAATGATCGCGGCGCGAGGGCGTTGCTCAGTCTCGACGATGGCGGCCAGCGCGTCGAGCTGGCCATTCGACAGATCAACCAGGATACGGCTCATCGTAACCTCCGATATACGATATGCATATCATATATATGCCTGTCGGCACCCGCAAGGCGCCGGCGTGGCAGAGCGGCCCGACGGGGGCGCAGGCAGCCGGCCGCCCGCGCGTTCACGCCGCCATCTTCCTCAGCCATTCGGCCAGCCGTCGTGCGCCGTCCGGCATATCCGCATCCTCGCGCGTGCACAGGTAGTAATCGCGCCCGTCGTCGAGCGCGTGATCGAACAGCTTCACGAGCGCGCCGCTGGCCAGTTCGCGCTCGACCAGCGGCGCGCGCAGCAGCGCGGCGCCGAGATCCGCGCGCGCCGCGCTCAGCGTGAGCTGCCCGTCCTCGAACATCGGCCCGACCGCGTGCGACACATGGCGCACGCCGGCGCCCTGCAGCCAGTTGACCCACGTGCTGCGATCCTCGTCGTGCACGAGCGGGACATGCGCGAGGTCGGCCGGCGTGCGGAACGGCCCGTGGCGCTTCAGGAACGACGGGCTGCACATCGGCACCATCGCGCCCGGCAGCAGCCGCTCGCAGCGGTAGCCGGGCCAGTCGCCGGTGCCGAAGCGGATCGACAGGTCCGACGCGTCGCTTCGGTAGTTGCGGTGGTGCGCATACAGCACCGTCACGTCCACGTCGGTGTTGTCGGCGAGGAACCCATGCAGCCGAGGAATGAACCAGCCGATACCGAGCAGCGGGATCAGGCTGATCGTGATTTGCCGCAGCGACGAACGATCGCGCACGAAGCGCGTCGCGCTGCGCAGCACCGAGAACGCGGCGCTGATCGAGCGGTAATAGTCGCGCCCTTCGTCGGTGAGCGCGAGCAGCCGCCCTTCGCGCACGGTCAACGGCGTCTGGATGAATGCCTCGAGCAGCTGCAGTTGATGACTGACCGCGGATGGCGTGATGTCGAGCTCGTGCGCGGCCCCGGTCACCGAGCCGAGACGTGCGAACGCCTCGAACGCGCGAACGGCGCGCAGCGGCGGATCGTGCGGCAATTGTTCGATATTTTTCATGTATCGAATTTTATAGAAAAGTCAGGGTAAGCGACAACAATAAAATATCCTGTATTTACAGGTAATTACGCTATCTTGTCGGGATTGGCATAAGCATCCAACAATTGAATATTTGGGGTGTGGGTGCTTAATATTTAATATTTTTCATGTTTTGATCCGAATCGGTGATCCCCGCACATGAAAATCGCTTTCCTTCCCGCCAGCCTCGCATTCTCCGCGCTCGCGCTGATCGCGTCCGTTCCCGCCTTTGCGCAATCCGCGCCGCAGACGATCCTGATCGGCCTCGCCGCGCCGCTCACCGGGCCGTCCGCACGGATCGGCAAGGACCTGCAGAACGGCGCGCAGCTCGCGATCGACGACGCCAACGCGAAGCATCCGAGCATTGGCGGCAAGCCGGTCGTCTACAAGCTCGTCGCGGCCGACGATCAGTCCGACCCGCGCACGGCCGTCGCGGTCGCGCAGCAACTCGTCGACCAGCACGTGATCGGTGTCGTCGGCCACTGGAACACGGGCTGCAGCGTGCCGGCGTCGCGCGTCTATCGCGATGCGGGCATTCCGCAGATCGCGCCGGCGTCCACCGGCCACCAGTACACGCAGCAGGGCTACGCGACGGCGTTCCGGATCATGGGGCACGACGATGCGGGCGGCAACTTCACCGGCGCCTATGCGGTGAAGACGCTGAAGGCGAAGCGCATCGCGGTGATCGACGATCGCACGTCGTTCGGCGCCGGACTGGCCGACCAGTTCATCAAGGGCGTGCAGGCGAACGGCGGCACGATCGTCGATCGCCAGTACGTGAACGACAAGACCACCGACTTCAGCGGCGTGCTGACCGCGATCAAGGGCAAGCGCGCGGATCTCGTGTTTTTCGGCGGGCTCGACGCGCAGGCGGCACCGATCGCGCGCCGGATGCGCCAGCTCGGCGTAAGCGCGCCGCTGCTGGGCGCCGGCGGCTTCGTGAGCCAGACCTTCCTGTCGCTCGCGGGCAAGGACGGCGACGGCGTGACGGCGCTCGAACCGGGCCTGCCGCTCGACCGGATGCCGGGCGGCAAGGCGTTCGACGCGCAATATCGCGCACGCTTTCGCGCGCCGATCGAGCTGCACGCGCCGTTCGCGTACGACGCCGCCGCCACGCTGATCGCCGCCGCGCAAAAGGCCGGCACGACGCAGCCGGCGAAGCTCGTTGCGGCGGTGCGTACGATCGACCGTGCCGGCGTGACCGGCCGGATCGCGTTCGATGACGAAGGCAATCTGAAGGACCCGGCATTCACGATCTACCAGGTGCGCGGCGGCAAGTGGACTGTCGTCGACGTGCTCGGCGGCGCGCGCACCGCAGCGAAATAACGACGGAGACGACCCCATGACCGATACCACCCAGGCATCCGCCGCCGCAGCGCCCGAGGACACGCGCCTCGGCATCCTCGCGCGGCGCCGCATCGAAGCGGAAATCATCAAGCCGATCTACGAGATCATGAAGCGCGACTTCGGCACCGAACGCGCGCAGGCCGTGATCGCGGAAGCGGTGCGCGGCGCGGCTGTCGACGCGGGCCGCGCGTTCGCCGCGCAGGAGCCCGGCGGCACGAGCGTGCAGTCGTTCATCGCGCTGCAGGTGCTGTGGGAGAAGGACGATGCGCTCGACGTGGAAGTGCGGCGCGCGGACGACGCGCACTACGACTACGACGTGCATCGTTGCAGCTACGCGGAGATGTATCACGCGATGGGGCTTGGCGAGATCGGCCACCTGCTGAGCTGCGCGCGCGACAGTTACTTCATCGACGGCTACGACCCGCGCATCGCGCTGACGCGCACGAGCACGATCATGCAGGGCGGCAGGCGCTGCGATTTCCGCTACGCGCTGCAGACCGCGCCGGGCGACGACGCAGCGGAGAGCGGCAATGCGTGACGACCTCGCGCTTGCGCCGCGCGTCGACGGCGAGCGCCTGTGGGCGTCGCTCGAACGGATGGCGCAGATCGGCGCGACGCCGAAGGGCGGCGTCTGCCGGCTCGCGCTGACCGATCTCGATCGCGAGTCGCGCGACCTGTTCGTGCAGTGGGCGCGCGACGCCGGTTGCACGGTGCGCGTGGACCGGATGGGCAACGTGTTTGCGCGCCGCGCGGGCCGCAATCCCGATGCCGCGCCGGTGCTGACCGGTTCGCACGCGGATTCGCAGCCGACGGGCGGCCGCTACGACGGCATCTACGGCGTGCTCGGCGGCCTCGAAGTCGTGCGCGCGCTCAACGACGCGGGCATCGAGACCGAGCGCCCGGTCGACGTCGTGATCTGGACCAACGAGGAAGGCTCGCGTTTCGCGCCGGCGATGATTTCGGCCGGCGTGTTCTCGGGCGTCTATACGCTCGAATACGGACTGTCGCGCACCGATGGCGCGGGCAAGACGATCGGCGAGGAACTCGAGCGGATCGGCTACGCGGGCACGGAGCCGGTCGGCGGCTATCCGCTGCATGCCGCGTACGAACTGCACATCGAGCAGGGCGCGATTCTGGAGCGCGCCGGCAAGACGATCGGCGTCGTGACGGCCGGGCAGGGGCAGCGCTGGTACGAGGTGACGCTCACGGGCGTCGATGCGCACGCGGGCACGACGCCGATGGAATTCCGTCGCGACACGCTCGTGGGTGCCGCGCGGATGATCGAATTCGTCGATGCGCTCGGCCGTCGCCATGCGCCGCACGCACGTGCGACGGTCGGGATGATCGAAGCGCGGCCGAATTCGCGCAACACGGTGCCGGGCGGCTGCTTCTTCACGGTGGAATTCCGCCATCCCGACGATGCGGTGCTCGATGAACTCGATGCCGCGTTGCGGGCAGAGCTGGCGCGCGTGGCCGACGCCGCCGGGCTCGGCGCGCAGATCGAGCAGATCTTCAAATATCCGCCGGTGCCGTTCGCGCCGGCCTGCGTCGGTGCGGTGCGCGATGCAGCGCAGGCGCTTGGGCTGTCGCACATGGACATCGTGTCCGGCGCGGGCCACGACGCGTGCTATATCGCGCGCGTCGCGCCGACCGGCATGATCTTCGTGCCGTGCGTCGACGGCTTGAGCCACAACGAGGCCGAGGCGATCACGCCGGAATGGGCGGCGGCCGGTGCCGACGTGCTGCTGCGCGCGGTGTTGCGCAGCGCGCAGGAAGTCTGAGCCTCGCGCGGGCGGTCTCCGGGCCGCCTGCCCGATGGCGCGACGTCGTCATGCCGCGCGGCATCGACGCGCGCCGGCACGGTTCGATTCCGTGCGATCGTCCGGCGCGGCGGCTGCTGGCTCACGGCATCGACCCGTTTGCCCGGCGGCCGTGGCACTATAGCAACCCGTTGGAACGACAGGAAAAGGCGGCGCCCGGCATGCAGATCGTGCTCGACTATTACGCGTGGAAACTGGACAACGGCGTCGACAAGACCAACGTGTTCGCGGGAACCTGGAAAGACAACTTCGCGTTTTACGCGTCCAGCCCCACGCATCCTGTTTCCCGGATTCGGTTCATCAAGGGCGCGCTTGTCGGCGGCTACGGGCTGATCGGCACGATGATCAACGACCTGACGGCCAACCCGGCGGAAATCGCGCATCTCTACGGGCTGATGCGCAGCCGCTACACGATGCTGGCCAGCGCGTTCACGCTGGCGGCCGGGCAGCCGGTCCTGACGACGAGCGTCGCGTGGAAATACATCGAGCAGTCGGAACGGACGGTGGCCTCGTTCCTGCTCGGCGGCGCGTGCGCGTTCTACGGCGTCACGACCTGGCTGAAGTCATGGCAGGTGCCGCAGGGCGTCGCGGATTTCTATCACTACGGCATTTACACGGATCCGGCGCTGTCGAATCTGGGATTGATGCCGTTCGGCGCGGCCGAGCAACGGCCGGATTATCTGTGTCGCGCATACGGCGATGGTCACACGCACTGGTTCTGGGTCGAAGCGAAGGCGCGCCTGAACAAGGGGCTCGAATGGGGCGACGAGGATGTCGCCGGGGCGATGGCGCAGGCTACGTCGGTTCCGGTACTGGTCGTCGCGGGTGTGCCCGTAGAGGTGCACTTTCCGGAGCCGGTCGTGACTTACGCCGGGATGTCGAGGAAGGGGCCGCTGTCCAGGGTCAGGCTGTCGCTGATCGATCCGCCCGCCGATCCGCTGCCGGACCAGCCCGCTCGCGATGTGCCGCGTTTGTTCGTGTCGGACGTACTGTTGCGTCTGTCGAGTATCGTCGGGGCTGTCGTCACGCGGGACGCGCTGGCGCCGCGCGAAACGCAATCGATGATGTCCGACTCGGGATACGATTTCTTTCCTATCGATGCCGACGTCTGCCTCGGATTGCCGCATTTCATGGCGGAAGAGATCGACACGCCACGTGGTGTGCGGACGATCGCGGAAGCCCTCGTTGCGGTCTATTTCGATCTAGCGAAGATCGGCGCGGCATGGTTGCGGCTGTCGTCGGCGCGTGAACGGGATGCGCTCGATCGAGCAGGCGTGCTTCGCTACTTGGAAGAGGCGGTGGCGGCCGTGGGCGGAACGTCGGCGTTTCGCGCCATGCTGGACACCATCGAAGCCGTCGAGCGGCAGCCGCCGCACACAGACGATGAGATTGTGGACGGTGCGCGATTCGTCGATCTTCTGCTACCGGAAAGACAGTCGGCGATATTGCCTGCCGACTTGCTCGTCAGGTGGCTGAACTGGATCGGCGTCGTCTCGATGGTGACTTACGTGGAAAGGCAGACGCTGGCATCGGTGCGGCTGACGAGACTCAACCTGAATCGCGGGAATGCGCTCGCCTATGGCGACTTGACGAATCCGGTCGAAGACGCTGTCGCTTGCGGCGGATTGTGGATCCTCGAGTCCGAGGTCGCGACGCGCTTGCAAAGGGCGGAGTAGCCCGCGGTAGGGCAATCGCGGGCCGGGGGCGGCCGATTCCTCTCGTTGCCGGATCCTGCCGTCCGGCGTGATCGCTGCGCTACGGCGCGCACATTACTTCCCCGTCTTGCGCCGCGCCATGTACGCGAGGTAGGCGACGATGTCGTCGAGTTCCCGGTCGCTCAGTTGCTCGGGCGGGAAGGCTGGCATCACGCGGCCCGGCCAGTCGCGCACCGACGCCGGGTTGCGGATGTAGCGGCGCAGCGCGGCGGGCTGGAAGTAGTCCACCGGGTTCATCGGCGTGTTCAGGTCCGGGCCGGCATGGCTGCTGCCCGCGCCGTCGAGCCGGTGGCACGCGAGGCACTGCGTGACGAACAGCCGCTGGCCCGCGCGGGCCGGATCGTTCGCGGGCAGCGCGGGATCCACGGCGAGCGACGGCCAGCGCGCGAGCGGCGACGACTCGATCGTGATCCGCACGATCTGATAAGGCCACTGCTCGCCGCGCACCGACGACGCGTCCGGCCCCAGCCACACGAGATAGAACGGCCCCGCGCTGACCGGCTTGCCCGGGAGCTTCGGCCATGGATGAGCCGGGTCCTCGATCGCGAGCCACGCGACGGCGCCGGCCGGCGCGCCGCGGCGCACGAGATCCAGCGGCAGTTGCGCGGCGAAGCCGTCGGCCGCACGCGTTTCGAGCACGCCGGCCGTCGGCAGCGGTGTGTCGCCGAGCAGCGCGGCAAACGGCACCGCGCGGAACGTCATCGGCCGGCCGTACGCGATGTCGCGCGGCACGTGGATGTCGGTCGCGTCGGGGCGGGCAAGCAGCGCCTGCCGAGTCAGGACGCGCGGCGTGCCGTCGGTATCGAGTTCGAGCGAGCCTTGCGCGCACGCGCGCGCGGCGATCAGGCACATCGTCAGCAGCAACAGCGAAAACCACTGGCGCTTCAGCATTCGTTCTCCGTGGAAGGGTATTCCGGCGGCGGCGGGAAGGCGAGCGCCGCGGCCGATGGATGGAATCGGGCGACAGTCTATCCGGTGCGGGCGGCGCTGGCGACTTCGGCGCGGGGGCGGCGTGGTGTCCCGGATGGAGCCGACCGGCGGATGGCGCGGGCAATCGCGCTACGCGCGGCGCGATGCGGGTCTGCGCTTCGAGACCGAACGTCGGCACGAGTTTTTGCCGCCCGTTGAGGAAAGAAATACACGTCGGACTCGCAAACGTCTGGCGATGCGATGACGTCGATCGAGCGTGGCGAACACGGCCCGATCATCGAGCAGGATCGAAAATACGCCGCGCCGGACGAGGACGCATCGCGCGAGCGCAGCGTTACCGGCTGCCGCCTGCGCTGCGACGCGCGATGCGAACGGCCGGCCCGACCGGCTGTTCGGCTGCGATGGTGCCGTCGGCCGCGGCGCGCGGCCGGTTCATGATGTAGGCCCACAGCTGTTCGGCGGCGAGCCCGCGCTTGCGCGCCGACCGGTACAGGCGGATCTCGAGTTCGGTGATCCAGTGTTCCGAGCCTGCGCGCACGAGCGAGCCCTCCGTGAGTTCCTTCGCGACGCAACTCTCCGGCAGCCAGCCGATGCCGTGCCCGGCCACGACCATGCCCTTCAGCGCCTCCGACATGTGCGTCTCGAAGCACCGGTGCAGCGCATACGATTCGGACGCGTTCAGCAACAGCATCTCCACGACGTTGCCGAGGAATGCGCCCGACGAATACGCGAGCAGCGGCAATGGCGCGTCCGGCGTGCCCGGCAATTCGAAGACCGGCTTGCCGCGCGCGTCGGGTGTCGACACCGGCAGGATCCGTTCGACGCCGAGCGTGACGAACGGGAAGTGGTTCGGATCGAGCACGATCGGCAGTTGCGGATGGTGATAGCCGAGCAGCAAGTCGCATTCACCTTCGACCAACTGCTGCACGCCCTCGGGCACGTTCACTGCATTGACGCGCGCGGTCACGTGGCCGACTTCGCCGTTCAGTTGCTTGAGCCATTCTGGAAACAGCGTGAACACGAGCGTATGCGCGACCGCAAAACGCACGACCTGGTCGCTCGCCGCGAACTGGTCGTAGCCGTTCACGAGATTGCGTGCCGCATACATGCTGCGCAGGATGTCCGCAGCCAGCCCGCGGAACATCTGTCCGGCCGGCGTCAGCGTGATTGGATTGATGCTGCGGTCGACGAGCTTCGCATCCATCCACGTTTCGAGCGCGGCAATTCGTCTGCTGAATGCCGACTGCGTGAGATGCCGATGACGCGCGGCCCGGGAAAAGCTCTTGGTATCCGCGAGGCTCAGGAAATCTTCCAGCCACTTTGCTTCCATTTCGATCTTCGCTTTTTATAGTCGGGCGCCCACGCGGGTGGCGGCGCCGTTTCGCTGCACGAACCTTCTAGCCTACCGCGCCTCGCGCGTGAGCAGCCGATGTTTTTTTTCGATTGGTGTCAGTCGAAATATGCATGAGCGTTGTCGGCGGCATTACGGCTGCATACGTTTGAGGCGCCGGACCCGGCTAACCGGTTGGTTCATCGCGTCGAACGACGGTGCAGCCGCAGACGGTACTTCCCCAGGGCCGGCCGCGCCGGTTGCGTGGCTGGCCCGCCCATCGCGAAACCCGTCGCGACGGGCGGCCACGGAAGCCGGGACGGTGGCCGGCGCGGGCCGCCGCGTCGCACAAGGGGCGCGCGACGCATGCATGGGTGCGGTGCAGATTACATACGCGTGACATGCGGGGAAACTATGTTCGGCAGGCGCGGCGCCAGCCGCGCGATCGCGACGCCTCGATGCGCCGGTTCGAGCTGTCTTGCACCGTCGTGGTGCGGCGTGGCGCGCAGGCGTGCGCGAATGACGCGAAAAGGGGGAATCGACGGGGGTCAAGCAAGGCACGTTCCTTGCAAAGCAGTGATTACGCCGGTCCGGCATGCGCAATGCCGGGGAGAACGATGGAGAACAATTCGATGAAACCGTTCGATGAAATGCTGCAATCCGGCGAAATGGTCAGAGCGCCTTATGCGCGCCTGAAGCAGTGGCTCGACACGCAGAACCCCGCGAGCCTCGCCCAGAAAGCCCACGATGCGGAAGGCGTGTTCCGCAGGACGGGCATTACGTTCGCCGTATACGGCGATGCACAGGCCGCCGAGCGGCTGATTCCGTTCGATATCGTCCCGCGCATCATTTCGGGTGCCGAATGGAGCCGGCTGTCGCTCGGCATCGAGCAGCGCGTGATGGCGCTCAACGCGTTCCTCGACGATATCTACCACCGCCAGGAAATCGTGCGCGCGGGCATCGTGCCCAAGCACCTGATCGCGCACAACGAAGCCTTCATCCCGGAAATGATCGATTTCCGGCCGCCTGGCAACGTTTATACGCACATCATCGGCGTCGACATCGTGCGCACCGGCGAGAACGAGTTCTACGTGCTCGAGGACAACGCGCGCACGCCGTCGGGCGTGTCGTACATGCTGGAAAACCGCGAGACGATGATGCAGCTCTTCCCGGAGCTGTTCCAGCAGGTCAAGGTGCGCCCGGTCGAGACCTATCCGCAGATGCTGCGCCAGTCGCTCGCGGCCGTGTGCCCGCCGGGCGGCAACGCCGACAACCCGACCATCGCCGTGCTCACGCCCGGCATCCACAATTCCGCGTACTACGAACATTCGTTCCTCGCCGACCAGATGGGCGTGCACCTCGTCGAGGGCAGCGACCTGCAGGTGGTCGACGGCCGCGTCGCGATGCGCACCACCGAGGGCTTCCGCCCGATCGACGTGCTGTATCGCCGCGTCGACGACGCATTCCTCGATCCGCTCACGTTCCGCCCCGATTCGGTGCTCGGCGTGGCCGGGATCATGGACGTCTATCGCGCCGGCAACATCACGATCGCGAACGCGCCCGGTACCGGCATCGCCGACGACAAGGCGATCTATTCGTACATGCCGGAGATCGTCGAGTTCTACACGGGCCGCAAGGCGCTGCTGGAGAACGTGCCGACCTGGCGCTGCGGCGAGGCCGACAGCCTCAAATACGTGCTCGACCATCTCGACGAACTGGTCGTGAAGGAAGTGCACGGCTCGGGCGGCTACGGCATGCTGGTCGGACCGTGCGCATCGAAGGCCGAACTCGAGGCATTCGCCGCGAAGCTGCGCGCGCGGCCCGCGAACTACATCGCGCAACCCACGCTGGCGTTGTCCACGACGCCGATCCTGACCGAAGCGGGCCTTGCGCCGCGCCACGTCGACCTGCGGCCGTTCGTGCTGGTGTCGGACCGGATCCGCATCACGCCGGGCGGGCTCACGCGCGTCGCGCTGAAGGAGGGATCGCTCGTCGTCAACTCGAGCCAGGGCGGCGGCACCAAGGACACCTGGGTGCTGGCCGACTGAGCCGGGCACGACCGCGCGCGCCGCAGCCGGCGCGCGAACCGAACGAAGACGGAGTGGACACGAGATGCTTCTGGGACGAACTGCGAGCGGTCTCTACTGGATGTACCGCTATATCGAGCGCGCGGAAAACATCGCGCGCATCGTCGATGCCGGGCTGCGGATGGCGCTCACGCGCACGTCCGATGCACCGGCCGAATGGTCGTCGGTGCTGGTCAGCTCGGGCGCGGACGACGGCTATCGTCAGAAGTACGACGCATATGCCGCCGATACCGTGACCGACTACCTGCTGCGCGACCGCGACAACCCGTCGAGCGTGCTGTCGTGCATCGAGGCCGCGCGCTCGAACGCGCGGATGGTGCGCACGGCGCTCACCCGCGAAGCGTGGGAGAGCGTGAACGGTGCGTGGCTCGCGCTGCGCGGCGCGCTCGCGCAGCCGGTGCCGGAGAGCGCGCTGCCGGCCGTGCTCGACGAGGTGAAGCGCGAAACCGCGCTGATCCTCGGCAGTTTCTACAGCACGATGCTGCGCAACGAGATTTTCGACTTCGCGCAGATCGGCGCATTTGTCGAGCGCGCGGACAACACCGCGCGCATCCTCGACGTGAAATACCACCTGCTGCTGCCGTCGGTGTCGCACGTCGGCACGATCCTCGACAACTACCAGTGGGAGACGATCCTGCGCTGCGTGGCCGCACACCGGTCATATCGCTGGGTGTACGACGTGCAGTACAAGCCGATGAACATCGCCGACTACCTGATCCTGAACGGCCGCATGCCGCGTTCGCTGCGCTATTGCTACGGGCGCGTCGTGTCGAGCCTGAACCTGCTCGCGAAGGATTACGGCGTGACACACCCGTGTCACGACACGGCCACGAAGATCCTGCAGATGCTGTCCGATACCACGGTCGAGCGGATCTTCAAGAGCGGCCTGCACGAGTTCCTGACCGACTTCATCGGCCGCAACAACAGCCTCGGGATCGACATCGCCCAGGCCTACAACTTCGACTGAGACTTAGCCATGCGACTCGCCATTCGACACATTTCGCGTTATCAGTTCGACGATCAAGCCACCCATGCGCTGCAACGGCTGCGGCTGCGCCCGCAATCGGGGCCCGGGCAGACGGTGCGCGCGTGGCAGGTCACGATCGACGGCGTCGAGCCGACGCTGTCGTATGCGGACGGGCTCGGCAACCGGATCGATCTCGTGCGTCACGAGCGCGGTGCGAAGCACGAGATCGTCGTGGTCGCCGCCGGCGTCGTCGAAACACAGGATCGTGCGGGCATCGTCGGCAATCCGGAGGGTTATGCGCCGCCCTGGATCTTCGAGCGCGAGACCGCGCTCACGAAAGCGGGCGAACTCGTGCGCGAGCTGGCGCAGGCGCTGCCGATCGAGCCGCACAGCCTCGATGCGCTGCACTGGCTGATGACGGAAGTGCACGGTCGCATCGCCTACGCGCCGAACCTGGCGGCGGACGCGCCCGTCGATGCCGAAACCGCGTTGCAAAACGGCGAGGGCACGAGCCGCGACCATGCGCACGCGTTCATCGCGGCCGCGCGTGCGTTGAAGGTGCCCGCGCGCTATATCTCCGGCTACGTGCTCGCCGACAGCGCGATGCAGCGCATCGCCGACGCGAAGCAGAGTGCCGGCGGCGAAGACGCGGAGGAAGCACTCGCGCTGCAGAGCGGCGATGGCATGCAGCAGGCGCTCGGCGCGTCGCATGCCGCGCAGTCGCAGGGTGCGCCGCACGCGGCGCTCGCCGCGCAGCAGCAGGGCGTTGCGCTGAGGCAGCAGCCGGCCGGCCATGCATGGGCCGAGGCCTATGTCGAAGGGCTCGGCTGGGTCGGCTTCGATCCGTTCATGAACCGCTGTCCGGACGAGCGCTATGTGCGCATCGCCGTCGGCCTCGACTATCGCGATGCGCAGCCGGTCACGGGGCTCGGCGCGTGCGCCGTCGGCGTCGAGATCAGCGTCGTGCAGTCGCCGGAACTGGTCTGACACGTACTTTCGCCGAACCCGTCGTGCCGTGCCGCCGCAGCAGCGGCGACGCGGCGCGCGCGGGCGGCCCAACCCGAACCGAGCGGCTTCCCCATGCCCATCCACGTCGCGCTGCATCACACCACCCGCTACCGCTACGACCGGCCCGTGAACCTCGGCCCGCAGATCGTGCGGCTGCGGCCCGCGCCGCACTGCCGGACGCCGATCGTCGCGTATTCGATGACGGTCGACCCGGCGCAGCACTTCATCAACTGGCAGCAGGATCCGTTCTCGAACTATCTCGCGCGGCTCGTGTTTCCGGAGCGCACCGAGCACTTCGAGATCACGATCGATCTGGTCGCCGAGATGTCGGTGTACAACCCGTTCGACTTCTTTCTCGAAGCGAGTGCGGAGCAATACCCGTTCAGCTATGACGACGCGCTGAAGACCGAACTCGCGCCGTATCTCGCATGCGATCCGCAAACGAGTGCCGCACCGCTGTTCCGTGCATACGTCGACGGCGTCGACCGCACGCCGGCCGGCACCGTGAACTTCCTCGTCGCGCTGAACCAGCAGTTGCAGCGCGACATCGGTTATCTCGTGCGGATGGAACCGGGCGTGCAGACGCCCGAAGAAACGCTTGAACTCGCATCCGGATCGTGCCGCGACAGCGCATGGCTCCTCGTGCAGCTATGCCGCCATCTAGGCATCGCCGCGCGCTTCGTATCCGGCTACCTGATCCAGCTCACGCCCGACGTGAAGGCGCTCGACGGCCCGAGCGGCACGTCGGTCGACTTCACCGACCTGCACGCGTGGTGCGAGGTCTACCTGCCGGGCGCGGGCTGGATCGGCTTCGACCCGACGTCGGGCCTGCTCGCCGGGGAAGGCCATATCCCGCTCGCGTGCACGCCGCAGCCGACCAGCGCGGCGCCGGTCGAAGGGCTGATCGACGAATGCGAAGTCTCGTTCGAGCACGCGATGACGGTGACGCGCGTGTACGAATCGCCGCGCGTGACGAAGCCGTATACGGAGCAGCAATGGGACGCGGTGCGCACGCTCGGCGCGCAGGTCGACGGCGCGCTGACGGCTGGCGACGTGCGGCTGACGCAAGGCGGCGAGCCGACCTTCGTGTCGATCGAGGATCGCGACGGCGCCGAATGGAACACCGATGCGCTCGGCCCGACCAAGCGCGGTTATGCGACCGAACTCGTGCAGCGGCTGCGCGCCGAATACGGCGAGGGCGGTTTCCTGCATTTCGGGCAGGGCAAGTGGTATCCGGGCGAGCAGTTGCCGCGCTGGGCGCTGTCGATCTTCTGGCGCGCCGACGGGCAGCCCGTGTGGCACGATCCGTCGCTGTTCGCCGACGAGCGCGAGCCGTCCGCCTGCACGACCGGCGACGCGAAGCGCTTCATCGACGCGCTGGCCGCGCGGCTCGGGCTGACCGACGAATTCGTGCGGCCCGGTTACGAGGACGTCTGGTACTACCTGTGGCGCGAACGCCGGCTGCCCGTCAACGTCGACCCGTTCGATTCGCGTCTCGACGACGAACTCGAACGCGCGCGGCTGCGCAAGGTGTTCGAGCAGCAGCTCGACAGCGTGGTCGGTTACGTGCTGCCGATCAAGCGCACGGAGAAGGTGCCGGGCCTCGATCGGCCGGACCTCGACGGCCCGCACTGGCAGACGGGGCCGTGGTTCTTCCGCGACGAGCGCATGTATCTCGTGCCCGGCGATTCGCCGATGGGCTATCGGCTGCCGCTCGATTCGCTGCCGTGGGTCGGCAGCGCGGACTATCCGTACCTGGTCGAACGCGATCCGTTCGCGCCGCGCGACGCGCTGCCGGACGCGGCGGCGTTGCGCGCGCGACACGCGGGCGCCGCCGATGCGCCGCGCTATCTGGCAGGCGTGCATCGTGAAGCGTCTGCCCAGACCGTCATGCAGTGGCGCAACGACGGCACGGGAGCAAGTGCCGGGGTCACCGCACAAGGCGCGCAGGACGCACACCGTCGCCCCGAGCGCTTCGAATCGGCCGCGTGGATCACGCGCTCCGCGCTGTGCGCCGAAGTGCGCAACGGCATCCTGTATATCTTCATGCCGCCGCTGGCCGCGCTCGAGGATTATCTCGACCTGCTCGCGGCGATCGAGCTGACCGCGCACGCGCTCGACGTGAAGCTCGTGCTCGAAGGCTATCCGCCGCCGCGCGATGCGCGGCTCAAGCTGCTGCAGGTCACGCCCGACCCCGGCGTGATCGAGGTAAACATTCATCCGGCCAGGAGCTTCGGCGAACTCGTCGATCAGACCGAATTCCTGTATGACGCCGCGTGGCAGTCGCGGCTTTCCAGCGAGAAGTTCATGGTCGATGGCCGGCACGTCGGCACCGGCGGCGGCAACCACTTCGTGCTTGGCGGTGCGACGCCGGCCGACAGCCCGTTCCTGCGCCGCCCGGACCTGCTTGCGAGCCTGATCGCGTACTGGCACAACCATCCGTCGCTGTCGTACCTGTTCTCCGGGCTCTTCATCGGCCCGACGAGCCAGGCGCCGCGCGTCGACGAGGCGCGCAACGACCAGCTCTACGAACTCGACATCGCGTTTGCCGAGATCCAGCGCAACAAGCTGCTGTACGGGCAGGACATGCCGCCGTGGCTCGTCGACCGCGTGCTGCGCAACCTGTTGATCGACGTGACCGGCAACACGCACCGCAGCGAATTCTGCATCGACAAGCTGTATTCGCCCGATTCGCCGACCGGGCGGCTCGGCCTGCTCGAACTGCGCGCATTCGAGATGCCGCCGCACGCGCGGATGAGCATCGTGCAGCAACTGCTGCTGCGTGCGCTGGTCGCGCGCTTCTGGGCCGCGCCGTATACGACGCCGCTCACGCGCTGGGGCACCGCGCTGCACGATCGCTTCATGCTGCCGGCGTTCCTGCGGATGGATTTCGACGATGTGCTGGCGGAACTGCGCGACGCCGGTTTCGCGTTCGATTCCGCGTGGTTCGCGCCGCACTTCGAATTCCGCTTCCCGCTGTTCGGCCAGATCGCGGTGAACGGGATGCAACTGTCGCTGCGCGGCGCGCTGGAGCCGTGGCACGTGATGGGCGAGGAGGGGGCGAGCGGCGGTACCGTGCGCTATGTCGATTCGTCGGTCGAACGGCTCGAGGTGCGCATGACGGGGCTGAACGACAACCGGTACGTCGCGACCGTCAATGGCCGCGCGCTGCCGCTGCAGCCGACCGGCACCGTCGGCGAGTACGTCGCGGGCGTGCGCTACAAGGCGTGGGCGCCGCCGTCGGCGCTGCATCCGACCATCGGCGTGCATGCGCCGCTCACGTTCGACATCGTCGATACGTGGCTGCAGCGCTCGCTCGGCGGCTGCCGGTATCACGTCGCGCATCCGGGCGGGCGCAATTACGCGACGTTTCCCGTCAACGCCTACGAGGCCGAAAGCCGCCGGCTCGCGCGCTTCGTCGCGATGGGACACACGCCGGGACGGATGACGGCCGAGGCCGCCGCGCCGAGCCGCGAATTCCCGTTCACGCTCGACTTGCGACGGCCCTGATCTCCGGATGAAAGGACGGATGTCGATGCGCCATTCGCGCGTTCCCGGCCCGCTGGCCGATGGCGAGCCCGACGGAGTGCTAGGATGCGGGCAGATTGCGCCCGCTCGCCGCGCCTGCCGAGTTCGATTGCCGATGCGGCGGCGCGCGGGCGCTGCCGCATCCTGACGACGGAACGACCCCCGTGCCGCCCATTCACCCCGACGATCTCGCCGCCGACGACGCGATGTCCACGCTCTTCGATACCGGCGCGCAGCCGGACGCCGCCGAACTGGCCGCCGCGCTCGCCGCGCCTGCCGCTGCAGGCCGCTACGACGAACTGCGCGGCAGCGCCGCCGGCCTCAACGCGCCGCTGCTCGCACCGGCGTGGCGCAGCTTTTTCACATCGCTCGGCAGCGACGGCGTGGCCGACCTCGATCGCCGCGCCGATGCGTTGCAGCGGCGCATGCGCGAGAACGGCCTGTTCTATCAACTGCACGAACAACGCGCGGGCGACGGCGCGGTCGGGCCATGGTCGCTCGACCTGTTACCGCTGATCGTCACGCCCGAGGACTGGGTTGCCATCGAGCGCGGCGTACTGCAGCGCGTACGGCTGCTGAACGCGACGATGGCCGACCTGTACGGGCCGCAGACGATCCTGCAGCGCGGGCTGCTGCCGCCCGCGCTCGTGACCGGGCATCCCGGCTACCTGCGCGCGATGCGCGGCGCACGCGTGCCGGGCGATACGTGGCTGCACGTCGTCGCGTTCGATCTCGCGCGCGGGCCCGACGGGCAATGGCGGATCGTCGCACAGCACACGCAGGGCGCGGCGGGCCTCGGCTATCTGCTCGAAAACCGGCTGATCGTGTCGCGGCTCTTTCCGCGCGGATTCCGCGGGCTGCGCGTGCAGCGGCTCGCGTCCGCGTACCGTTCGCTGCTGCAGAGCATGCAGGCGCTGAGCCCGGCCGCCAGGAAATCGCGGATCGTGCTGCTGACGCCGGGGCCGCACAGCGCGACCTATTTCGAGCATGCATATCTCGCGCGTTATCTCGGCCTTACGCTGGTCGAGGGCGGCGACCTGACCGCGCGCGACAACCGCGTATTCCTGAAGACGCTGCGCGGGCTCGAACCCGTGCACGGGATCCTGCGCCGCGTCGACGACGCGTGGCTCGATCCGCTCGAGTTGCGGCCCGATTCGCTGCTCGGCGTGCCGGGGCTGCTGCAGGCCGTGCGCGCCGGCAACGTGCTGCTCGCGAACGCGCCGGGCTCGGGCTTTCTCGAATCGCCGGGCGTGCTCGGTTTTATGCCGCGTCTCGCGGAAGGGCTGCTCGGCGAAACGCTGACGCTGCCTGCCGTGCATTCGTGGTGGTGCGGCGAGGCAGCCGCGTGCGACGATGCGCTGCCGCAACTCGCGCGCAGCATCGTGAAGCCTTCGTATCCGCCCGATGCGCAGGCGGGCGGCGCGTTCGATCCGGTGATCGGCGCGCGGCTCACGCAGGCGCAACTTGCCGAGTGGCGTGCGCGGATTCTGGCGCGGCCCGAGCATTACACGGTGCAGGCCGACCTGCCGCTGTCGCAGGCGCCCACCTGGCCGGGACACGACGCGCACGACGGCAACGGCGGCGCGCGCATCGTGCCGAAGCCGCTGCTGCTGCGCGTGTTCGCGTTCGCCGACGGCGCGCAGCGCTGGCGTCTCCTGCCGGGCGGACTGTCGCGGGTCGGCACGCGCGACACGCTGTTCAATGCGCCGATGCCGAGCGGCGGCAGCACCGTCGATACGTGGGTGATGACCGAAGGCATCGTCGATTCGACGACGCTGCTGCAGACGCATCTCGGCCCCGACGATCTCGTCGGGCGCCCGCGCGCGATCGCGAGCCGCGCGGCCGAGAACCTGTTCTGGCTCGGCCGCTACACCGAGCGCGCGACCAACCTGATGCGTCTTGCACGTGCCGCGCTCGAGCGGCTGCGCGGCGAGGACGACGTCGACAGCCCCGCCCATCTGGAGCTGATCGACACGCTGTGCCGCGATACCGGCTTGATTGCCGCTGACGCGCCGAACGCCGTCGATGCGCCGCGCGCGTTCCAGCATGCGCTCGCGACGTCGCTCACGCGCGGCGCGGACCGCACGTCCGGCATCGCATCCTGCCTGTTCGGGATGCGCGGCGCGGCCGCCGCGATTCGCGAGCGGTTGTCGAGCGATCAGTGGCGGTTGATCGACGACGCGACGCAACTCTTTGCCGACAGTGCCGATCATCCGGAAGCCGAGGAGCAGATCGGCAACGAGGCGCTGCAACTGCTGGAACGCCTCGGGCTGCTGCTCGGCGCGATCACCGGCGCGCAGACCGACAACATGACGCGCGACGACGGCTGGCGGCTGCTGTCGATCGGCCGGCAGATCGACCGGCTGGACTTCCTGTGCAGCGTGCTGAAGTTCGCGTTCGAAGAGGGCGCCGTGCACCGGCAGGACGGCTTCGAACTCGTGCTGGAGCTGTTCGACAGCACGATCACGTTCCGCTCGCGTTTCCAGCGCGGCTTCGACGTCGCGCCACTGCTGTCGCTCGCGGTGCTCGACACCGACAACCCGCGCTCGCTCGGCTGGGTCGTGCAGGCGCTGCGCGGCCGGCTGACGAAGGTCGAGCGCGGCGAAGGCTATGCGCTGTCCGAGCTGGCCGAGACGATTCCCGACGTGCCTGCCTGGTCGCTGCACGAACTGTGCGAAACCGGCAATGACGGCCGGCACGACAAGCTGCTCGAAGCGCTCGATACGACGGTGAAGGCCGTGTGGGATCTGTCGAACCGGATCGGCGAACGCTATTTCAGTCACGTGCGCGAGGCGGGCAGAACGCTATGGTGACGCCGAAACACACGGCGAAGACGCCGCCTGCATCCGGTTCCGGCAACGCCACGGCTGCGACGGCGGCGACACGCACCGAGTCGAAAACACCGGCAGCGTCGACCGTGCCGGCCACGCCGGCTGCCGTCGCGCCCGGCCGTTTGCTGCGCGTGACGCACGATACCGAGTACCGTTACGCCGCGCGCGTCGAATCCGCGCAGCATCAGGCGCGGCTGCAGCCGCTCGCGACGCTGCGCCAGCAGGTGCTGTCGTTCGCGCTGGAGATCGAACCGAGGCCGGAAGCGGTCGGCACCGAGATCGACGCATTCGGCAACGCACGCGCGTCGTTCGCGCTGAATCAGCCGCACGACACGCTGTTCGTGCGCAGTCGCAGCACCGTACGCGTGACGACCCCAGTGTGGTCGCAAGGGGCACGCGGTGCGCCGCCGCCCGCGATCGCGAACCCCGATGCCGAACGTGCGACGGCCTGGGAGGCCGTGCGCGAGCGCCTGCGGTTTCGTGCGGGGCAACCGTACGATGCCGCGAGCGAATTCGTGTTCGCGTCGCCGCATGTGGCGTGCGATCCCGAACTGGCCGCATATGCGGCCGAGAGCTTCACGCCGCAGCGGCCGCTCGTGCAGGCGGCATGGGATCTGATGCGGCGGATTCACGCCGATTTCGCATACACGCCGAACAGTACCGACATCACGACGACCGCGCTCGATGCGCTGCGGTTGCGCAAGGGCGTGTGCCAGGATTTCGCGCACGTGATGATCGGCGCGCTGCGCTCGCTCGGGCTTGCCGCTCGCTATGTGAGCGGCTATCTGCTCACGCAGCCGCCGCCAGGGCAGCCACGATTGATCGGCGCGGATGCGTCGCACGCGTGGGTCGACGTGTACGACCCAGCGTGGCCGGAGGATGGCGGCTGGCTGCAGCTCGATCCGACCAACGACCGCGCACCGGGCGACGACTACGTGATGCTGTCGATCGGCCGCGACTATGCGGACGTGACGCCGCTGCGCGGCGTGATCCGCGGCGGCGGCGCGGATCAGGAACTGAAGGTCGGCGTGACGGTCGAGCCGCTCGACGAGGAGGCGCCGTAACACGGCGTGATCGGCCCGCGGTGGCGCTGTTGCGGCGTTTAAGTCCTCGTTAATACTGCACGCCTAGCATGGTCATGCCGGCGAATGGATCGGACCCCGATCCGGCGCCGGCGGCACGCGCGGGTGCGTCGACGTTATGGCGCCGCGCCGTCGCGCGGCGCCATACCCTTGCAACGGCGGCGGACATGATCAAGCACTTCGATTACACGCTCGGCAACGAGACGATTGAGCTTTGCGCGAGCTTCGGCGCGGGCCCGGCGTTCCGCCGTGTGCTCGTGAGCCGCGCGGATTCGATGGAGACGCTGGTGGTGCTCGATGCGCGTGGCCTGTCGGGTCTGCTGAAGGTGGCGACCGAAGAGCCGGAAGGATTGCTCGACGATGCGATCCGCAAGGTCGGGGACGAACAGCTCGTCGAGCGCGCGATCCACGGCAGGACGATTGTCGAAGCCGCGCTGTGATCGGGCGGCGCGGGCAGGCCGGCAGGGCCGGCTGCAGCGCGCCGTGTGGTGTCGTACCGCGGCTTATGCGGCTTATGCGGCGAACCGGTCCGTCGCCGCGAGCAGCGCCTTCAGGATGCCCGGCTCGTTGTACGCGTGCCCGGCATCGGCGACGATTTCGAACGTCGCGTCGGGCCACGCCTTGGCGAGATCCCACGCGGTGCGCGCCGGCGTCGCGACGTCGTAGCGGCCCTGCACGATCGCGCCAGGAATGCCGGCGAGGCGATGCGCGTCTCGCAGCAACTGGCCTTCGTCGACGAACCCGCGATTCACGAAGTAGTGGTTTTCGATCCGTGCGAACGCGAGCGCGTAGTGGCCGTCCGCGAAGTGTGCGGCCAGCGCCGGATCGGGCAACAGCGTGATCGTGCGGCCTTCCCAGATGCTCCATGCGCGCGCGGCTTCGAGCTTCGCGGCTTCGTCATCGCCTGTCAGCCGGCGATGGTAGGCGGCCATCAGGTCGCCGCGCTCGGCTTCCGGAATCGGTGCGAGGAATGCTTCCCACAGGTCCGGGAACAGCCACGACGCGCCTTCCTGGTAGTACCACAGCAATTCCGCGCGACGCATCGTGAAGATGCCGCGCACGATGAGCGCGCTCACGCGTTGCGGATGCGTTTGCGCGTAGGCAAGGGCGAGCGCGCTGCCCCACGAGCCGCCGAACACGAGCCACTGTTGCGCGCCGACCATCTCGCGCAGCCGCTCGATGTCGGCCACCAGATCCCATGTCGTGTTGTGCTCGAGGCTCGCGTGTGGCGTCGAGCGCCCGCAGCCGCGCTGGTCGAACAGCAGGATGTCGTAGCGCTCGGGATCGAACAGGCGGCGATGGTCGGGGCTGCAGCCCGCGCCCGGGCCGCCGTGCAGGAACACGGCAGGCTTGCCGGCCGGGTTGCCGCAGCGCTCCCAGTAGATGCGATGGCCGTCGCCGGTATCGAGGTGGCCGTGGGCGTAGGGTTCGATCGGTGGGTACACAGGCTGGCTCCGGTTGAGGGTCGGTAGAAGGGCGGATGCAGCACGGCCGGTGCGCGGGCGCGATACGCGCAAGACGGAAAGCGCATATTGCAGCGCCGCAAGATTCGTTGTGTGGGCATCGGACCGGCCGCCGCCGGACAAGGCTTGTCATTATGCCCATTCATCGCGGCCGCTGCGCGCCGATCGGCCCCGTTTTGCCGGCCGGTATTTCGCGCTGGCTTCGCCTCGGGATCGTGTGGGCGCTGCTGGCCGCGAGCGCCAGTTACTTCGTCGTCGAGAAGCCATTCCTGCGGTTGAGGGGTCGCTTCGCCGCGCGCGAGGCACGACGGGTAAATGACGATGCGTGGCGCGTTGCGACGGCCTCCGAGGCGCGCGGACCGAAAGTGGTGGAGTAGGCGGGCAGGGTGGGCCGCCGCGGTTTTACTTGAAGCGCTTCATCGCGGCGGGCGAATACCAGAAGTTTCGGAACATATCGATCCCATACGTCTTGCCGTCGTAGTGGACGATCGTTCGCGCGGTGCGCTTGCCCGTCTCGGAATAATTGCCGTCCTTGCGTTGCGTCTTCGTGATGTGGGCGGTGATCGACAGGTCCGCGAGGCCGTGGCTCGAAGTCTTCTCGACGGCAATCGTCATGCGCGCCTCTTCGCTGTTCGCGTCGCCGACGCCCGGGCCGCAGGCTTCACCTTCGACGGCGACCCATCCGTAGCGGTTGGTGCCGAACACCGGACGGATGCGGTTGCCTTCGCGCACCCACAGCGTCAGCTCCTCGCTGGCATCGGCATCGGGGCAGCTCGGCCCGCGTGCGCTGCTCGTGAATACGACGCCGAACGCCCGCACGTCGGGCGACAGGCGGTAGGGTGCCGTGTCGATTTGATAGCTGTGCTCGCCGATCTCCGTCACGACATCTTCCTGAACCACCGACCGTTCGGCTGCCACGACCTTGCCACCCTCGACGAGCGCGACGACCTGCAGCTTGTTGCTGTCGTCCGGGTTCTCGCTCTTCGGAAGCGAGTCGAATGCGGCAGCCACGATCGTTGTTTCCGGCGCGTTCGGCATGACCTTGCACGCCGACGCGACGACGAGCCGGTCCGTGTCGCGCGCGGCAAGGCGCGCGTTCGTGATGCCGGCCCAGCGGGCAACTGCGACGAGGGTTGCGTCGTCGCAAGTCTGGTTCTCGGCGGCTTGAGCGGCGGGGGCGGCGGCGAGCGCCAGTAGCGGGGCGAAGCGGAGGATTTTCATGGTCGCGTTGGGAGAGGGTTTCACCGATTTTCGTGGGTGTCGCTTGCTGACCCACAAGGGACGATCAACTTTCCGCGAAGCGGACATTAAATTAATTGAGGCGCCCGAGACGACGTGGACCGAGTAACGGCCATCAGTCGAAGGCATCGCAACTGGCAGCGAGGTTCATCTAGGTGGCAGGTTCGAACGTCTCTGCCCCAAACGACATCGACGTGCGCTGCCACATGAAGCGGATGCTCGCTGCACGGACGATTTCAGCGTCTTGAGGACGCAAGAGGCGCGATCTGGCTGTGACGTTCGGATAGAAACGCGTCGCGAGCCCGCAATCCGACGGGCGTTTTCTGCGGTCCCGCACCATCGTCCTGTATCAGTCTCGCGAACACAAGAGTCTTGCCGTCACGCCGCGCCCATCCGACGAACCATCCCCAGCCGTGCGTCATGCCGTCCGACCCGTCAGCGTTGGCGGGGAGCCCGGTGCCGGTTTTTCCATGGACGTCCAGCGACCGACCGATGCACCGGATGCCCCTCGACGATCAGATAGATTTTGCGTGTTGCCTGCCTGAGCATGCGCTTCATGAACTCGATAAACACGGCTTTCTTGAACTTGCCCTCGAAGATCATGAAGGACAACTCACCGCGATTGGTGATCGCCGAGATCATGTTGCAACCAAAGCGCTGGCCGGTGGCGCGCACCACTGGCGTTTGGCCCATTGGCGCAAAGCTCTTTCCGTTCACATGGTCACTGCGCAATCCCATTTCATCGCCCCAATGGATGGTGGCCTTTTCTTGCGTCGCTTCCTTCACGAGCTTCGGGTAGTCCTCATTCAGCCAGCGGGCGATCGCCGCATCGTTTCGTTCGTACCCGCGGCGCACCGGCTTCCGGGCACTCGTGCCCCACGCCTTGAGATAGCGCCCGGCTGTCGTCGGCGAAACCGTGACACCATATTCCCGCTCGATCAGGCTCGCGACGCACTCGCGCGTCCACAGGTAGAACGGCATCGCCAGATGGTCCGGCATCCTGCTCACGATCAGCCCACGAATCCGGCTACCCTGACGAGCATCCAACCGTCCGCCGCCAGGGCGGCGGCCCTTTTTGCGGGGCTTCAACGCTCGTACGCCGCCTTCTCTGGACAACTTCATCCATTTGCTGACCGCTCGCAGGCTTACGCCAAACGTCGACGCCGCTCCGGTCTGCGTCATTCCCCTCGAACCGCTTCCACCACGAGTCTTCTCAGGTGGGCTTGCGTCGCGACATCCGGTTTTCGGGCATCAGTCTTTGTCTTCATGCCCGTATCACGCACCACGCACTATTTGGTGCGCACGGCAGTATCTCTCGCCTCAGCAAAGCCAGGGCCGAGGGCGACCGGCGCGATTCGCCCCATGATGGGCCGACAACGTTCCGTTGGCGAACCGTCATGATTGATCGGTGTGTGGCAGGCCCGCCAGGAAGTTCGACATGTGATCCGTTGACCGCTCGAAAGTCGAAGCCTTACCGGATGCTATCCCGGTGTATTACGAACGTTTCGGCTCGGGTACGATAATGCTTCGTCACCTCGGCATCGGCCATCAGTTTGGACGATTTCAGTATTGGTCCCGCTACCATATACAGTCGATCGGGATCGGGACCGTACATATACAAATATCCGTCATTGCCGTCAACATGAAACTCGGTCTCGCCAAGTTCGCCGACGCCCGCACGCTTTATCGCGCTTGCTAGCCGATGTTCCAGGGCCCGAATTCGCGCCCGGTCCTTGGGGTAGAAATCGAAATGGACCATCATTACTGGCCCAGGTGGCCTCTGTGGTTGTTCTGAAGATGCGTTGCCTGTGAACAAAGCCATGCATAGAAACATGACGAATACTTCTCTTCTCAACATGGGTGCGATATCGTCTGCGAAATGAAAATCAATTGTCGGCGATGTAGACAGTCTCGTCGAGCATCCTTGTGTGGTCGAATCTGGACCCACGATACGGTTGGTGCTGAGGCAACTATCTGCCTGCGCAACGCGTTTCTGCAGGCGCTACCCACGTCCGCAGACGCGACGCCGGGACAGAGACCGTGAGCCCGGCCCCCGCAATCTGCGGATCGATACGCAGCGCGGCGTGTCGATCCTGCTCGATCTGCTGCACCACTTCAACATAGCGTAGGTGCTGCGCGATACGGCCGTCGCGTAGGCATTCGGCTGGGATGCCATGCATGCCGTGGTCCGGAACGGCAACTATGGCGTCACGATGTTCTTCGTCATCTCCGGCTACCTGATCACGTCAAATGCTCGGCGCCGATGGGGCTATCTCGGTGCAATCGATGCGCGAACTTTTTATGTGTCGCGCACCGCACGCATCATGCCATGCCTGCTCCTGTTGCTCGTCCTCGTCAACGGGCTTGCGGCGGTCAGCGTGGCAATATTCAGCAATCATGCGCCGCTCGGCGTGGCCGTGTCGTTCTGGCTCGTCAATTTCGCGTCGTTGACTTTCTGGATTGCGTGGCCCATCGCGCAAAGCCACGTCTTCGGCGTGACCGGCATCGCGCTCGGCACGGCCGTGCTGCTGATCAACGCGCACGCCAGCGGTGCTCCCGGAAGCGCTCGCCTGCTGGCGCCGCTACGCTGGAGCGGCAAACTCAGCTACGAGCTTTATCTGTTTCATCTCGTTGTGCTCGGGGGGGCCTTCGCACGCTGTACCCACCATCTGCGATGCACGGTAATGAGAAACTGCTATTGCTCGGCGTTTATCTGGTGCTGTCGGCTGCCGTGAGTACACTGATCGCACGAGGCTATGCGACGCCGCTCGATCGCTTCGTTAAGCGGAAGTGGCTTCGCGTCTCGGCGTGAGCTCCGGACGGCGCTCGCCTTTGACACCACGACGCGGGTTCCCATCAGTTGCATCGATTGTCAGCGATCTAGACATCAACCGCGAATGGCCGAAAGTGGCCGGCCGCCGACGTTCGTCCCCGGCGCTCCCCGGAATCTGCGATGAACCTTTTTGTCTGGATCGGGTTACAACGGCGCGGTATGCAGTGTCGGTGGGTGATCAGGAACATCAATCGAGTGCATCGCGTTGTACTTGCAAGGGCAGCACGAATCCGCATCTCCCTTGAGCCGACCTGCACGCGGTAAACATGCAATCGTGAAGACCTGGGTGTTGTCGGATTCGTACGTCCATGCAGGCTATTCGTCGTCGGGAAGCTCGCTGGCGCGTTGCCCACGAAAGGTGGGCAAGCGCCAGCCAAACCGAAGCGAAGCAAGCCGAATGGCGACGCAGAGGATTGTCGCGAACCATGGCGTCCACCATTGCGTCCAGTGCGCGGACGAGAACAGAACTTGTGCGCCCGCACCGGCGAGCGCAGCCGTCGCATAGACCTCGCGGTCCAAAATGGCCGGCAGGCGCGAAAGCACGACGTCGCGCATGACACCGCCGCCGACCGCAGTCACGATGCCGAGCAAAATGGCGAGCTCCGCATTGTGTCCGAAGCTCAGTGCCTTTTGCGCACCCGCAACGGAGAACAGGCCGAGCCCAATCGCATCGAAGAAGAGGACGGGCTGCCGTAGACGGCGTACCGGCGCATACGCGAAAATCGCGACCGCGGTCGCGAGCACGGAAGCCGCCAGATATCTCCAGTTTGAAAGCCCTGCCGGCGGAATCGCGCCAATGCAGACGTCACGCACGATTCCGCCGCCGCATGCCACCATGAACGCGATGGACAAGATGCCGAACAGGTCCAGCCGCTTTTGGCGAGCGGCAATAG
This sequence comes from Burkholderia sp. Bp9016, assembly GCF_003857765.1. Classification (NCBI taxonomy): domain Bacteria; kingdom Pseudomonadati; phylum Pseudomonadota; class Betaproteobacteria; order Burkholderiales; family Burkholderiaceae; genus Burkholderia; species Burkholderia sp. Bp9016. The sequence goes on along the minus strand of NZ_QTPY01000003.1, from coordinate 302,030 downwards.
CGCCGCTCATGGCGAATACGAAAGTCCCGACCAGATCGAGGGCGAAGTAGGCCGCGTGCGAATTCACGCCGATGTATCTCGCTTGTCGAGCCACGCGCCGGCCGCACATAGCATCGCTTCCAGCCCCGTACGCAGCGTCGGGTCGAGTACCGGCGCGAACTTCGGCGAATGGTTGCTGGGGATCTCGTTGAGCTTTTTCTCTGCCAACGCTTTTCTAAACGTATCCGGATCGGTTCCGCCGATGAACCAGAACCCATATGGCACGCCCCATTCGCGCCCGAATACGCTGAAGTCCTCGCTCGCCGCTGCCGGGGGCGTTTCGTAGGCGCGCTCGCCAAAGTGTGCTTCGAAAGCCGCCTGCACACGCTCGCTTGTCTGCGCGTCGTTGATCGTCAGCGGATAGCTCGAGAGCGTCGTGAATTCGGGCTCGCGTGGTGCGTTGGAAGCCATGCATTCCGCGCAACAGATGCGACGGATCGCACCCAGCATGTATTCGCGCACGTCTTCGTCGAAGGTGCGCATGTTGAGCTTGAGCGTCGCGTCGTCGGGGATGATGTTCTCTTTCGTGCCCGCCTGCAGCGCACCAATCGTCAGCACCGCACTATCGCGCGGGGAGATTTCCCGCGATACGATCGTCTGCAGACGGAGCGTCGTCGAAGCCGCCATGATGACCGGATCGATCGAGGTTTGTGGCTGCGATCCATGCGAACCGCGTCCAAACAGCCTTACCTTCAAACTGTCGCCCGCCGAAAGAATCGTGCCACTCCGATAGCCGACCGTGCCCGCCGCGCCAACCATGACGTGCTGGCCAAGGATCACGTCAGGCTTCGGGAAGCGTTCGGCCATGCCGTCGTCAATCATGCTGCGGGCGCCGCGCGCCACTTCCTCGCCCGGCTGAAAGACCGCCATCAGCGTTCCGCGCCAGGCGTCCCGGTGCGCTGCCATCAGGTGCGTCACACCCATCAACCAGGTCACGTGCATGTCGTGGCCGCACGAGTGCGCGACGCCCACTTCGAGGCCATCCTCGTCCTTCGCCCTCGCCGTGCTGGCATACGGCAATCCGGTCGCTTCTGCCATCGGAAGCGCATCCATGTCGGCGCGCAACATTACAGTCGGACCGTCGCCGTTGCGTAACACCGCCACGACGCCGGTCACGCCGACACCCCGCGTAACGTCATAGCCGACATTTTCGAGATAATCGGCTGCAATACGTGCGGTGCGCACTTCCTGCATCGACAGTTCGGGATGCTCGTGCAGGTCCTTGTAGATCGCCTCGAGCTCAGGCAAGAGGCTTTCGATGGCGTCCTTGGTCGCTTCCACCAATGCAGGCATGATCGATCCTTTCAAATGGTTCGTTGCGGTGGCCGATGTCGCATCGCACGCACCGGCCGTCGGTGAAGCCTGGCAGCGCTTGCGCCCGATCTGGCGACCCGGCGGCAGGAGCGCGGTACGCAATCCGCCGACTCGTCCGATGTATGCGACAGGGCGAAACACGGAACATCCGGGCGAGCCGCCTCTACCCTGGCACTTCGGTTTGCGTTTCCGTCAAATATCGCCTACTGCCCCTAAGCGGGACAGGAATACAAGAGAACCATAGTCTCGATAGCGGCAATCCGGAAGTTCCTGTCGATTCATGAGACAAAGCGGTCGCCCGCAGGTCCGGCTCGGCGAGACGGCGTACGACTCCTTCTGACCGAACCTGGACAAATGTGCCGCGTTCCCCGGAATTCCGCGTTGAATCAAAAAAAGGCCCTCGCGGGCCTTTTGTCTGCACGGTGCGGGCGAGCGCTTACCGCGTCAACGCCGTAAACCCGTCCAGCAACCGATCGACATCAGCCGCCGCAATCGCGCCCATCGTCGAGATCCGGAACAGTTCCTTCGACAACCCGCCTTGCCCCGCATAGATCACGAAGCCGCGCGCCTTCAACCCGTCGTGCAGCGTCTCGTATGTGACGCCTTGCGGCAGCCGATACGCACGCAGCACGACCGACGAAGCACCTTCCGGCAACACGAGCGGCATCCCGCGCGCGGCAAGTCCGGCCTGTGCCTGATCGGCAAGCGCCTTGTAGTGCGCATGCCGCGCACGCCAGCCACCCGCCTCATCGAACTCGCGCAGCGCCTCGACAAGCGCGTAATACGCATGCACGGACGGCGTAAACGGCGTATTCCGCTGATCCTGCAGCTTGGCGAGACGACCGAGGTCAAGATAGTAAGTACGGCTCGCGGCCTTCGCGAGCGCGCTGCGGCGCACGATCACGAATGCCGCGCCCGGCACGCCATGCAGGCACTTGTTCGCGGTCGCGGCAACCGCGTCGATCACGCCACCGGCAAAATCGATCGCTTCGGCGCCGAAGCTGCTGACGCCGTCCACGAGCATTTTCACGCCACGCGAACGGCAGACTTCCGCGATCGCGCCGAGATCGTTCAGCCGGCCGGTCGTCGTTTCGTGATGAATCACCGCGACGTGCGAATAGCTGCCGGCGTCGAGCCGCGCGGCGATCTGCGCGAGATCGGGCGCCTGCATCCATTCGTGCTTCAGCACGTCGTGCGCGATGCCGTACTGCGTCGCGATCTGCGTGATGCGCTCGCCGTACACGCCGTTCTCGATCACGAGCAGCTTGCCGTCCTGCGGCACGAGCGCCGCGACCATGCTTTCGACGGCGGCGGTGCCCGAGCCCGTCATCAGCACGGCGGCCCATTCGGCCGGATCGAGTTCGTACGCGGCGACGAGTCGCGCACGCGCTTCATCCTGCAGATCGAAGAATTCGCTTTCGCGATGACACAGGTCGGGTTGCAGCAGGCTGCGGCGCACGCGTTCGGTCAGCGTTACCGGGCCGGGGTTCAGCAGCAGCATCAGTGCGCTCCTTCGGTATGGGCTTGCGCCTGCGCGGCGCCGATATGCCGCATCAGACGGGTCTTCACGTCGACCGGCGTCACGGTCGGGCGGGGCAGGCCGTCGGGCACGCCGGTGCGGATCGCGAGTCGCACGAAGCACGTGCCGTCGTTCGGGTTCGATGCGTCGAGCGCGGCGTCGAGCACGTCGAGCGTGTCGCCTTCGACGGCCGACGCATAGCCGCATGCGGCCGCGACGCCCGCGAACGACACATGTCGCGACACCGTCGCCTGGCCGCCCGTCGATTCGTGCGCGCCGTTGTCGAGCAGCACGTGCGTGAGGTTGGACGGCCCGTAGGTGCCGAGGGTCGCGAACACGCCCATGCGCATCAGCGCGGCGCCGTCGCCGTCAACGGCCACCACGCGCAGGTCGGGGCGCGCGAGCGCGAGACCGAGCGCGAGCGGCGTCACGCAGCCCATCGAGCCGACCATGTACAACTGGTTCGGGCGATCGTCGAGCGCATAGAGTTCGCGGCCGCAGAAACCGGTCGACGCGAGCACGACGGTCGAATCGACCGGCGTGTGTGCGATCACGCGTTGCAGTGCGTCCTGGCGGGTCGGCCACGCGGCCGGCGATTTCGCACGGGCCGCCGACTGCGCGGCGACATGCGCACGCGGCGCGGCCGCCGGGTTCGCCTTCAGCTCATACGGCGAGACACTGCCTTTCTGCATCACGAGCGCGTACGGGCGGCCCGTTTCGTCCATGTGCGCGATCGCGCGGTCGAGCGCCGGGCCGACCTGTTCGGGGTCGGTCGGGAACGTCTCCCATGGGATCTCCATCGTGTCGAGCATCGCCGGCGTGATCGGGCCCATCAGCGCGTGCTGCGGCTCGTCGGACACACCGGGCTGGCCGCGCCACGTGACGATCAGCAACTGCGGCAGCCGGAACGTCCACGTCAGCGACGTGAGCGGGCTCACCGCGTTGCCGAGGCCGGAGTTCTGCATCATCGCGATCCCGCGCTTGCCGCCGAGCGTGGCGCCCGCGATCAGCGCGACCGCGTCGCCTTCGTTCGCGGCCGACAGATAGTGCAGCGTCGGGTCTTGCAGCACGTAATTGATGAACGGCGTCAGGTACGAGCAGGGCACGCCCGCGTACCAGTCGAAACCGCGCTCGCGCGCGGCCTCGACGAACTGGGCCGCTTCGATCATTGCGCACTCCCGTCGCCGAGCGGCGTCTGGCCGTGCGCGAAGTCGCCCGCGCGGCGGAAGTCTTCCAGATCGTTGACGCCGCGCCAGTGGCCGTGCACGTACTGCACCTCGATCTTCTCGCCGGCGGCGATCAGCTCATTGAGCAGCATGGGGATGTCGAGCGTGTCGAAATCGGGGCGCGCCTGCAGCGTCGCGAGCATTGCCTTCAGGCGTTCGACGCCGGCGCCGCGCACGTTCAGCAGGCCGATCCAGCGGCCGTGCGGCGTGCCCGCGGCGACGTCGCTCGACACGCGTTGCAGGTAGGTTTTCTGGCCGAACAGGCCGCGGTCGTCCGCAGCCGAGCAGAGCGCGAAGTCGCGCACGCTCTGGTTGGTCGGCTCGGTGAGCGACGAATCGACGACGACGCTGAACTCGGCCTCGCTCTCCGCGAGGTCGCGCAGGATATAGCTGCGGAACAGCAGGTCGCCGTACGAGATCACGGTGTCGCCGTTCAGCCGTTCGGCCGCGCACGCGAGCGATGCGAGCTCGCCCGTCTGCGCATGGCGCTCGTTGACGACCAGCTTGATGCCCGACGTGTCGATCGCGTCGGCGCGATAGCCGCCGACCACGGTGATGTCGTTGACGCCATGCTTCTTGAAGCCGTCGACGAGCCAGCGCAGCAGCGGCTTGCCGGCGACCGGCAGCATGACCTTGGGTTTATCCTCGGTGACGGCTTCGAGGCCCTTGCCGCGGCTCGCGGCGAGCACGATCGCCGCGTTCGATGCGCGCGACGCCGACGACAGGTAGATGCGCTCGGCAGCCGAGTATTCGTCGGCGTCCTGCAGGCGGAAGATCTCGTTGACCGATGCGACGCGGTCCTCGACGTTGATCAGCGTCTGGTTTTCATGGATCTCGCGCGCGACGGACTGCATCGCCGATGCCGACGCGCGGATCAAGTGGTTCGCCCAGATCACGGTGCTGATGCCGGCCTGGCGGAACACGTCGGTCGGCGTGCTGTAGTACTTGGTCGGCACGATCACGAGCGGCGCCTTGCCGCTCCATTCGCGCGCGAACTGCAGGATCTCGTCCGGGCGCGACAGCTTGCTGTGGATCAGGATCGCGTCGGCGCCGGCTTCCGCGTACGCATTCGCGCGGCGCAGCGCCTCGTCCATCCCCCAGCCCGCGATCAGTGCCTCGACACGCGCGACGATCGAGAAGTCGGGATCGCTCTGCGAGTCCTTGCCGGCCTTGATCTTGCCGCAGAATTCGTCGATTTCCGCGAGCGGCTGGCGCTCGCCGCCGATGAAGCTGTTGGTCTTCGGGAACTGCTTGTCCTCGATGCACACGCCGGCGATGCCGCGCTGCTCGAGCTTCTTCACGAGGCGGCGCACGTTGTTGAAGTTGCCGTAGCCGGTGTCGCCGTCGAGCAGGATCGGCAGGTCGCTCGCGTCGGCCATGAACTCGAGCACGTCGACGACCTGGGTCCAGCTCGCCTCGTTGTTGTCGCGCACGCCGAACTGCGCGGAGATCGCGAGGCCCGACGCCCAGATCCCCTTGAAGCCGGCTTCGCGGACGATCCGCGCGGACAGGCCGTTGTGCGCTTCCATCAGGAATTCGAGTTCGTTGCTGACGAGCATGCGGCGCAGGCGTGCGCTGCGCGATTCGGAGAAGTTGGGTTCGCGTGCATTCATCGTGCGGCTCCTGCGGTCGTGCGTTGAATCAGGGGGAGGATTTCTTGCGTCGCGCGAGCGACGTCGTTCGGGAAGTCGATCTCGATCCACGGCGAACCGGTGACGTCGGCGACGTCGAACGAATGGCCGCCTTCGAGCAGCAGGTCGCGCACGGCTTCCTCGTGCGGCATGTTCGCGCGGCCGCTGTCGACGTAGCCCGCGACGATCTTCGCAAGGCGGCGCGCGGTGCCTTCGGTGAAGCGGAAGAAGCCGACCGATTCGCCGATCGTGTCGTAGTCGAGCTCGACCGCGAGCTGCTTGCGCAGCTCGACCGGCACGCCGTTCTTCAGGCACAGCTTCACGGGTTCGTCGCCGGCCTCGAAGTCGCGGTCGATCAGCAGGCGATCGACCGCCTTGTCCTGATCGGCCACCAGCGCGTGCAGGATGTTCTCGTCGTACAGCACGTCGGCGTCCATCAGCAGCACGTCGCCGCCGCGCGTCATCGCATCGGCGACGGTGTGCACGGTCAGCACGCTGCCAAGGTCGTAGCGCTCGTTCAGCACGATCTCGGCGGTGCGGCCGAGACGCTTCAGCTCCTGCTCGACCTTCTCGGACTGGAAGCCGAGCCCGAGCACGATTTCGTCGACGCCCGCGGCATCGAGCACGCGCAGATGGCGCTCGAGCAGGGACACGTCGTCGAAGCGCAGCAGGCACTTCGGGAACTGCGCTTCGGGCGGTTGTTGCAGGCGCAAGCCGAGGCCTGCCGCAAGAATGATGGCTCGCATGGGTTCTCCAACCAAAAAGCCGGCGGATCTGAACGATCAGTCGGCGAGCGGCTGCGGCGCGCGGCGCCGCTGCCAGTTTCTTTCACTGAAATGCAGATAGAGCAGGCCGGGCAGGCCGAGCGCGAGTTCGCGCGCGCGCTTCGCGAGCGACAGCGCGAGCGCCGCGTCGGGCGGCAGGCCGACCAGCGGGGCGAGCAGCAGGTAACCGCCTTCCTGTGCGCCGAGCGAGCCGGGAATCGCGAACGCCGCACCGCGAATCGCCTGGCCGACGCTCTCGAGCAGCAGCGCGTCGAGCCAGCTGACCGGGTGCCCGAGGAAGTGCAGCGCGAGCCACACTTCGGCGGTGCCGACGATCCAGCCGACGAGGCTCAATGCGAAGGTCTTCGCGACCTTCGCGCGATCGCGGTACAGCGCACCGACCGCGTCGTCGATCGCGTCCGCGCGGGTCGCCAGCGACGACCAGTCGCGCGGGCCGAGCAGCTTCGACGCGATGCGCAGCCCGCGGCCGAACAGCCCGCGCCGCTGCGCCGCGTAGAACGCGATGGCGAGCGCGCCGAGCACGCCGGTGGCGATCAGCGCGGGCGTGCGCAGATGCGCGACCGAATCGTGCGTCGCATAGAGACTGAACGCGGCGATGCCGATCAGCGCGAACGCCATCTGCGCGAGCGCCTGCATCGTCGTGCTGACGGTGACGACGGCGGCTGCATCGGCCATGCGCGTGCCGCGCTGCGCGAGATGGCGCACCATCAGCACCGGGCCGCCGATCTGTCCGGCGGGCAGCAGGCTGTTTACCGATTCGCCGACCCAGCGCGCGCGCAGCGCGTTGCCGAGCTCGGCGCCCGGCTGGCCGCGGCGGAACATCACGGAAATCGCCATCGCGTCGATCACGAGCGGCACGACGTGGAATGCCGCGACGAGCGCGAGCCCCCAGCCTGCCGCGAGGAACGTCGACGCAACCGCGCCGACACCCTGCCACGCGAGCAGGGCGACGAACAGTGCCGTGCCGAGCGACAGCAGGATCAGGCCGGCGCGTGTCATGACCCGCTCGTCCGTCGCGACGCCAGTTGCTTGAACACCTGGCGGAAACCGAAATACGCGATCGCGTCCTTCATGTTCGAGATGAAGCGCTTCCACGGCCGCATGCCGGGGTTCGTGACGTATTCGAAGGTGAGCGACACGCGCATCTCGTTCTGGCCGAGCGGCGTGATGCGATGGCGCAGCTTGTCGCCGTCGAACAGCACGATGCCGCCGTCGGCGATCTGCACGGAACCCGGTTCGTCGGGCACGTCCGGGTTGCGCGTGTGCAGCTCGTAGTCGAGCCGGCACGACGATTCGTCGATCACGCCGATCAGCAGCGTGTAGCGGCGGCCGTCGTAGTACGACGTGTCGTAGTGCCAGCCGATGTGGTCGCCCGGCTTCGTGTAGTAGTACAGCGCGTAAGCGTGCGGATCGTTGTCCGGCGACAGCATCAGCTTGTCGCCGGTGACCTTCTCCAGGAAGCCGAGCAGCGCCTTCGAGCGGTACAGTTCCGCGATGTACGGCGCCTGCTCGTCGATCGTATGACGGCTCACGCTGCCGCCCTGCTTGTGGCCGGGCAGGTAATTGCGGTTCAGGCCGGGCTGCATCGCGCGCGCGGCATCCGCGAGTTTCGCGTAGGCGTCGGGCGGCAGGAACGCGTCCAGATACAGGAACGACCCCTGGCGCGTGTAGTCGCCGCGCAGACGGTCGAGATCGAGGCGGCCGACGCAGTCGGCCACGGTGCGATCGGGATCGGCCGCAACCGCGCGCGCAGGCGCGGGGCGTGCCGGGCTCAGCACGGAGTCGTCGCGCGTGCTAGGAGTCATTTGGAAGCCTGGATTTCGGTTGGGTTCTGCGCGGCCGGGTTCTGCGGGCGGTTGCCGCGCCGCACGACGCGCCACCAGTCGATCACGACCCAGGCGGCGAACAGCGGAGCGCCGATCGACGCCGCGAGCAGAAACGGCTGGACGCCGCTGGTGAGGGTCACGAGCGGCAGTAGATAAAGGACGTCCTCCGTCTCGAAGCCGCCGGCGAATGCCTGCTTGGTGCCGGCCTTGCCCGCGATCGATTCGATCCGCATGCGCAGGAAGAAGATCAGCGCGACGGCCGCGCCGGCCACCGCGCCGAGCAGTACCGGCGACGTGACCATCTGGCCGCCCTGGGCGACGATGCCGACGCCCATGCTGACGAACAGCGCGACCGTCACGAGCGCATCGGCCGCGAGGTCGTAAAAGTGACCGATCTTGCTGGTTTTGCCGCTGATGCGCGCGAGTTCGCCGTCGGTGTGGTCGACGAAGTTCGACAGCACGATCAGGAATGCGCCTGCGTTGCTCCAGCCGAAACCGCCGTGCGCAAGGCACCAGGCGCCGGCGAGGCCGATCAGCAGACGTACGGTGGTGAGGTGATTCGGGGTGACGGGGGTGTCGACGAGCGGTCGGACAAGCGAGCGCGCCAGCCGCGCATCCCAGGTGCGCGGCAGGGGGGGCTCGGAGCGTGTTGCAGTTTTTCTTTGGTCCATCGGCGAAATATATACGGAATTGTAATTTGTTGCTTTTTATTCGATCAATGTCCTGACATGCGGGAGTGTTACCGCGTATTCCAGACATCGGCCGGTTGCGAACCGGATGCGCGAAACGGCGTTCGGACAGGCGGGCCATACCTGATCCAGTGTGGTTCGCGTGGCGCGACTGTCAAGGGCGCCCGGGCCTGTCGCGCGGGCTCGGCGGCGTTTTCATGCGCGTACCGCCGGTGGCTGCGCGCGTGCGCGGTTTGATGTCGATCAGGCAGGAAAAACGGTGGCGGGCGACAAATGGTCGTGCCGATCACGCGTCGGTTCTTGCAGATTCATTACGGCCGTGAGCGCGGACAATGTGCGCGTGTTTCGGCCGATTCGTCGTTCGCTTTCGCGCACCTTTCGGGTGCATCCGCTGCGTGCGCGGCGCAGCGCGCCGAGGGTTCGCGCCTGTCACAGAACGGCCGTTCGATACCCGATACATTCAGTAAGTATCTTTTGCATTCAGCGGACATTTCGCGGCGATGGCCTCTGCGATACTCCGACCGTGCCTGTGGTGCCGGCCGCTCCTCGCGGCCCCAAGGGCTTCGCGTCGCTCCGGAGACACCCCCCGCGACGTCAACGACAGACCAAAAGCGTCAGATATACAGCCATGTCTTCTTCACGCATCCTCGCTCCCGCCCTGCGTTCGCTCGTCCGCACCGCCGACGAAGCCGCCGCGCTGATCCGTCCCGGCATGACCGTCGCGATGAGCGGCTTCACCGGCTCGGGCTATCCGAAGGCCGTGCCGGCCGCGCTCGCCGCGCATATCGACGCGGCGCACTCGCGCGGCGAGGACTTCCGGATCAACGTACTGACGGGCGCCTCGACCGCGCCGGAACTCGACGGCGCGCTCGCGCGCACCAACGGCATCTCGATGCGCCTGCCGTACCAGTCCGACCCGACGCTGCGCGACAAGATCAACGGCGGCGAAGTCGACTATCAGGACGTCCACCTCAGTCATGTCGCGCAATACGCGTGGTTCGGGCTGTACGGCGACCTCGACGTCGCGATCGTCGAAGTCGCGGGCATCCGCGAAGACGGGCTGCTGATTCCGTCCGCGTCGATCGGCAACAACAAGACGTGGCTCGAGCGCGCCAGGCATGTGATTCTCGAAGTCAATGCGCGCCAGCCGCTCGGCCTCGACGGGATGCACGACGTCTATTACGGTACCGCGCTGCCGCCGCATCGCAAGCCGATTCCGCTGACGAAAAGCGACGACCGCATCGGCGAGCCGTACCTGCGCTGCCCGGCCGACAAGATCGTCGCGATCGTCGAGACCGATGCGCCGGACCGCAGCAACGCATTCTCCGCGCCGGACGCTACGTCGAAGCAGATCGCGTTGCAACTGATCGACTTCCTGCGCCACGAAGTGAAGCGCGGCCGTCTGCCGGAAAACCTGCTGCCGCTGCAGTCGGGTGTCGGCAACATCACGAACGCGGTGCTCGCGGAACTGAGCTCGGCCGGCTTCTCGAACCTGACCGCTTACACCGAAGTGATCCAGGACGGCATGCTCGACCTGCTCGACGACGGCACGCTGAGCTTCGCGTCGGCCACGGCGCTGTCGCTGAGCCCGGCCGCCGTGCAGCGTTTTGCCGACGAGATCGCGACGTTCCGCGAAAAGATCCTGCTGCGTCCGCAAGAGATCAGCAACCATCCCGAACTCGTGCGCCGCCTCGGCTGCATCGCGATGAACGGGATGATCGAGGCCGACATCTACGGCAACGTGAACTCGACGCACGTGATGGGCACGAAGATCCAGAACGGCATCGGCGGCTCGGGCGACTTCGCTCGCAACGGCTACCTGTCGTGTTTCATGTCGGCCAGTACCGCGAAGGGCGGCGCGATCTCGCGGATCGTGCCGATGGCGAGCCACGTCGACCATACCGAGCACGATGTCGCAGTGGTGGTCACCGAGCAGGGGCTCGCCGATCTGCGCGGCCTGTCGCCGAAGCAGCGCGCGCGCAAGGTCATCGCGACCTGTGCGCACCCGGATTACCGGCCGATGCTCGAGGACTACTTCGAGCGCGCGTCGCGCGAGAGCTTCGGCAAGCACACGCCGCATCTGCTCGCCGAGGCGCTGTCGTGGCACGAACGCTACGTGCGTACCGGCACGATGAAGGCCTGACGGGAGGTTTGACACGACGCAACGGGCGCGCGCGATGCATGCGCCCGGCGTGTCGTCAATCCATCGCCGCGTGCGAGACGTCGACGCTCGCCGTTTTCTGCGGCGGGCGGATCAGCAGCAACAGCGGGATCATCAGCAGCGTCGCGACGAACATCAGCTTGAAGTCGTTCAGGTACGCGATCATCGCGGCCTGCTGGTTGATCGTGCGGTCGAGCAGCGCGATGTCCAGATTGCTGCCGGCCATCGCCTGCACGGCCGGGTTGAACGGCGTGATGTGGGTCGCGAGGTCGGCGTGCGCGACCTGCGTGTTGCGCGTCATCAGCGTCTGCACGATCGAGATGCCGATACTGCTGCCGATGTTGCGCATCAGGCTGTAGGTCGCCGTGCCGTCCGCACGCAACTCGGGCGTCAGCGTCGAGAACGACAGCGCGCTCAGCGGCACGAACACCAGCCCCAGCCCGAAGCCCTGGACCACGCCGGGCCACACGATGTCCGCCTCGGACAGCACGATCGTGTACTGCATCATCTGCCACAGCGCGAGCGCGGAAATCGCCAGCCCGGCGAGCAGCAGCGCGCGCGCGTCCACGTATTTCAATAATCGCCCGACGAACAGCATCGCGATCATCGTGCCTGCGCCGCTCGGCGCGGTGACGAGGCCCGTCGTCGCGACCGGATAGCCCATCAGGTTCTGCAGCATGGGCGGCAATAGCGCACGCGTCGCATACAGCACCGCGCCGACGACGAAGATGAACAGCGTGCCGGTCGCGAAGTTCGGGTCGCGCAGCAATTCCGACTTGAAGAACGAGGCCTTGCCGACGGTCGCCGTATGCACGAGGAAGAACGCGAAGCCGAGCGCCGCGACGAGCGCCTCGATGCGGATCTCGTACGAGCCGAACCAGTCGAGCTGTTCGCCGCGGTCGAGCATCGCCTGGAACGCACCGATCGCGAGCGCGAGCGTCGCGAAGCCGAACGCGTCGAATTTCACGTGCGGGCGCGGCGCGCGCGCGGGCAGGAAGGTCAGCACGCCGGCCAGCGCGAATGCGCCGATCGGCACGTTGATGAAGAACACCCAGCGCCAGTTGTAGCTGTCGGTGAGCCAGCCGCCGAGCGTCGGGCCGAGGATCGGGCCGACCATCACGCCCATCCCCCAGATCGCCATCGCCTGACCCTGTTTCTCGCGCGGGTTGATGTCGAGCAGGATCGATTGCGACAGCGGCACCAGCGCGGCGCCGAACACGCCCTGCAGTAACCGCGCGCCGACGATCTGCACGAGCGACTCGGACAGCCCGCACAGCGCGGACGCGATCGTGAAGCCCGCGATCGAGATCGTCAGCAGCCGCTTCATGCTGAGCCGGTCGGACAGCCAGCCGGTCAGCGGCGTCGCGATCGCCGCGGCGACGATGTAGGAGGTCAGCACCCAGGTGATTTCGTCCTGCGACGCGGACAGCGTGCCCTGCATGTGCGGCAGCGCGACGTTCGCGATCGTGCTGTCGAGCGTCTGGATCAGCGTCGCGAGCATGATCGACAAGGTCAGCATCGGCCGATTGAGGGCGGGCGGCGAGGCGGCAGCGTCGGCGGCGGGGGGATTCAAGCGGTGTCTCCGTGGAGCGGTCGCCGTGGGCGGCAATCCGGTATGACCGGAATTATAAGCACGCTTATTATATTTGTGCTCATCGCCGCAGCCGTGTCGCGCGGGTCATGAACGGCTTGACCCTATAATCGCCCGATGGACAAGACCTACGAGAACCGGATCGGCTACCTGATCTCCGACGTGGCACGCCTGCACGGACGCCTGTTCGACCGGCGCGCGAAGCGCCTCGGGCTGACGCGCGCGCAAAGCCGCGTGCTCGCGTATCTCACGTGGAAAGGCGAGATGAATCAGGCGCGGCTTGCGGAATGGCTCGAGATCACGCCGATCTCGCTGACACGGCTGCTCGACCGGATGGAAGGCTACGGCTGGATCGAGCGGATCGCGAACGACGAAGATCGCCGCGCGTTCGTGATCCGTCTGACCGACAAGTCGCGCGCGATCTTTCCGCAGATGCTGGAAGTGGGCGATACCGTGTCCGACGACGGGCTGCGCGGCTTCACCCCCGACGAGCGCGACACGCTGGTGCGCCTGCTCGGGCGCGTGCGCCACAACCTGATCGACAGCGGCGGCGAATGATGCGGGCGTCCGTCAGGGCGCGCCGTTTGCAACAACAATAAAGAGAACACCGAGAGATGGCACAGGCACGACGAATCGGCCGGAAGACCCGTATTGCAATTTTCACCGCGCTCGCGCTGGTCCTGATCCTCGGGATCGGCATCGTCTGGCTCGCGCACGACGACGATGTGCCCATGACGTTCGACGAGGCGATGGCGAAGGCGAAGCTCGGCGACCCGGTCGGCGAGTACAACGTGGGCGTGATGTACGAGACCGGCAACGGCATCGAGCGCAATGTCGACGAAGCCGCGAAGTGGTACAGGCGTGCGGCCGATCAGGGCGATTCGTCCGCGCAGAACAATCTCGGCACGCTTTACGAAGACGGCACCGGCGTCCCGCAAAGCGCGTCGGAGGCCGTGGGCTGGTATCGGCGCTCGGCCGCGCAGGACAACGCGAGCGCGTGGGGCAATCTTGGCCGCGCATACGAGGATGGTCGAGGCGTGCCGCAAGATCTGGCGGAGGCGGTGCGCTTCTACCGGCTTGCGGCCGAACACGGCTCGGCCAAAGGGCAATTGTTCCTCGGGATGATGTACGACGACGGCAAGGGCGTGCCGCAGGATTACGCGGAAGCCGCGAAATGGTATCGACGGGCGGCCGAGCAGGACAACCCGAAGGCGCAGAACAGCCTCGGCTATCTGTACGACGTCGGGCACGGGGTGCCTCAGAGCGATACCGACGCATTCAACTGGTACCGGCGTGCCGCGGAACAGGGCAATGCGAACGCGCAGAACAATCTCGGCCTGATGTACGAAAACGGGCAGGGCGTGCGCAAGGACGACGCCGAAGCCGTGAGCTGGTACCGGCTGGCTGCCGAGCAGGGCATCGCATCGTCGCTGTTTCGTCTCGGCCTGATGTACTACTCGGGGGAGGGCGTCGGATACGATCCGATCGCCGCGAATGCGCTGTTCGGTCTGGCCGCTGCAGCGGGCGATACGCGTGCGCAGACGTATCTCGATCAGGGCGCGAAACTCACGGCGCCGGCCGATATCGAGAAAGCCGCGCGGCTGAAGGCGGCGATGAGCCGGCCGGGCAAACTGCTCGACGCGCTCGACCATTACGAGGAAACGGCGCAACGCAGCGACGGCGGGTGAGGTCTTGATGGCCGCTCCGCTTGGATGGACGTGGAGCACGCTTTCTCCACCGGGCAGCGGTTGCGCGACTGTTTTCGGCCTGGTCTGTCAGCGACCCGGCGCGGACAGCGCGATCGCCGCCAGATAAAGCCCCGCGCCGAACGCCAGATGCGCGACGATGCTGCGCCGGCGCACGATGGCCGGCTGCGGCGTGCGCGATGCGGCGACGCCCAAGCCGAATGCCGGCTGCATCACGAAGAACGGTGCCGCGACGCTGGCAAGGCCCGCGACGAGCGCCGGCACGGGCGTCGGCGCGCCGACCCATTCCGTGCCGGCGATCGCGACGGGCAGCACGGCGAACGCGGCACCGATCGCGTAATGCGCGATCCAGCCGAACGCCCGTTCGCCCGGCACGGGCGGCGCGGTGACGATCGACGCGTGCCGGAACCGGCCGCGCATCATGTGGCCTAGCCAGCGGCCGACCAGCGCGTAGTCGAGCGACGGAATTCCGAACATCCTGCGCCGGAACAGAGCCCACAAATCCATCAAGAGCGTGGCGCCTGCGCCGATCAGCAGGATGCGCGGCAGGAGGCCGGACGAGGTCATCGAGCGCCTCCGCAGGGAATGGCGGCGGCTGCGTGGCGCAACGGGCGACGGGACGGTTTCGGCGGTGTCATGGCGGTGGGCTTGTGTTGAAGGATGCGAGCGACTATCTTGCAACTTCAAGTTCACTTGAGGTCAAGCATGAGTCGTCTGGACATCGCCGAAGTCGCGCGCCGCTCGGGATTGCCCGCGTCGACGCTGCGTTACTACGAGGAAAAGGGCTTGATCGTGCCGATGGGTCGTCACGGGCTGCGGCGCCAATACGACGAGTCGGTGCTGGAACGCCTCGCGCTGATCGCGCTCGGCCGGGAGGCCGGTTTTTCGCTGGACGACATCCTTGCGATGTTCGGCGCGGACGGCCGGCCTGCGATCGATCGCGCGAAGCTCGACGACAAGGCCGACGAGCTCGATCGCACGATCCGCCGTCTCGGTGCGGTGCGCGATGCGTTGCGACATGCGGCCGTTTGCCCGGCGCCGAGCCATCTCGAGTGCCCGTCGTTTCGCAAGCTGCTGCGTATCGCCGCGCATCGTCATCCGGCGCGTCGTACAAAGGCGGAGGGTACGTAGGCGGCCTGGCCAGGCATCATTGCGCAACGGCCTGCCGCACCTCGCTAGTGCGCCGCTCGCCTCATCCCGCGTAATACACGCGGCATTCCATTTCGCGTCCGCGCACGATGCGCTTGCCGACGAGCGTGCCGAGCGTTTCGGTGACGATCGTCCGCTGATGCTCGCATTGCAACGCGTCGTAGAAGTAGAGCGCGACCCAGTCCGCCGTGCGAACGGCGTCCTGCGGGCGCGCGGGATACGGGCACAGCGCGGTGAAATGCCAGCCGCCTTTCGTCATGTGCATCACCGGCGGCGACACGCTGACGTCCGCGTTCACGCGCCGGGGCACGAGCGTCGGCAGGATGCCGGCGGCGGCCTTGTTGCGATACAGGCGATCGATGTAAAGCAACAGTTCGACGGGCGGTTCGGTGCCGGGGTCGGCGTTGCGCGCATGGCCTTGCCAGCGCCGCCGCCGGGTCAGCACGTCGTCGAGCGTGGCGCGGATGCCGGCCGCGCGGCGCGGGCCGACGCCGGCGATCGTTTCGAGCTGGCCGCTGCGGGCCGCGCGTTCGAGATCCTCGAGCGTATCGATGTGCAACTGGTCGTGAATCCGCAGTGCGAGCGCGTGGCCGATGCCCGGCACGGCTTCGAAGGCGGACGCGCGTTCCGCTTCGCCGCGCAGCCGGTCGAGCAGGCGCCAGCGTCCGGTCACCAGCAGTTCGGCGATCGCCTGCGCGACGCCCGTGCCGGTCTCCGGCAGCGCGCCGAGCGCATTGACACCGCCCGCGTCGAAGCGTGTGCGCAGGCTGTCGTCGAGCGACTCGATCGTGTCGGCCGACGCGCGATATGCGGCAACCCGATAGGGGTTGGCGCCCTGGTCGGCAAGCAACTGCGCGGCTTCGCGCAGGCATGCCGCGATCTGCCGGTTTTCCTCGTTCGTCTCGCTGACGCTCGTCTGCATGGAGAGGGGCCCGGGAAAGCGCAAGCGGAATGGGCGCGGCGCATCACGCGCCGGTCTATCTTGCATGTCAGCATATTGTCGCGGCAAGCGACGAACAAAACTTGATGCGCGTCAATGGCAAACGTTGCACCGGCGTGAACCGGGCCGCGCGCGGCGCTGTCGGCGTTCGTGCCGGGATGCAGCACCAACGCGCGGCCGCGCGCCGCGGCCGGTTACGCGTCGAGGAACGCGTGCGCGCCTTCGGCCTCGGCGGCCGTGCGCAGCGTCGCGAGTGCGCGCTTCTCGATCTGCCGCACGCGTTCGCGCGACATCCCCGCGTCCTGCGCAATCGCGTCGTAGGTGTCGGGCTCGGCGCCGCCGAGACCGAACCGCCGGCGCAGCACGTCGGCCTCGGCCGGCGTGACGGAGCGCAGCAGCGACGTCACGCATTCGCGCATGCGCGTGTTCGCCAGCCGCTCGAACGGGCTCGCCGAAGTCTGGTCCTCGACCAGGTCGACGAGGCCGGTGTCCGTGTCGGGCATCGGCGTGTCGAGCGACAGCGGCTCCGCGGGCAGCGCGAGCACGGCGCGCAGCTTGTCCTCGGCCATCCCGGTTTCGGCGGCGAGGTCGGCCGGCGTCGCGCGACGGCCCGTGCGCTGGCGGAAGCGCAATGCGTGCCGCTGCACGCGCTGGTACTGGTCGCCGACGTGCACGGGCACTCGGATCGTGCGCGAGCGGTCGGCGACCGCGCGGGCGACCGCCTGCCGGATCCACCAGGTCGCATAGGTCGAAAACTTGAAGCCGCGCCGGTATTCGAACTTCTCGATCGCACGCATCAGGCCCAGGCAGCCGTCCTGCACGAGGTCCGGCAGTTCGACGCCGCGGTTCATGTACTTGCGCGCGATCGACAGCACGAGCCGCAGATTCGCTTCCAGCATCGCGCGGGTGCCGTCGCGCACTTTCTGCTGACCGTCGCTCAGCGCGGCGCCGAGTGCCCGCCGCGCGACTGCGTCGAAGCAGGCGGCGTCGCTGCCGGCGGGCGTGTCCGGAGCATCGGACGGCATGGACGCGAGCGTACGCACGACGCGGCTCGCGTCGTCGACGGCCGGTGCAACCCATGCGAGCGTATCGAGCAACGCGGTGAGCCGGTTGCGCGCGTCGCGGTATTCGGTCGAGCGGCAGCCTTGCGCGTGCAGTGCGCCGCGCACGGCCGCGACCGCGTCGAGCAGCGTGTCGTAGCGCGCGGGGGCTGGCGTGTCGGCGTCGCCGTCCTTGACTTCATCGCCCTCGTCGCCGGCCGCGCCGGTTGCAGCCGTTGCGCCGTGGCGCGCGAGCAGCACGTCGACCGCCGCAGGACAACCGGCGAGCGCATGCAGGATCTGGTGGCGGCCCGTTTCGATTTCGCGCGCCAGTACGATTTCGTCTTCGCGCTTGAGCAGCGGCACGGCATGGATGCGCCGCATGTAGAGCGCGAGCGGATCGGTCGAGGCGCTCGCGCCGCGGGCGAGATCGCCTAGCAGCGCGCGGCCCTCGTCGAGCGCGTCGCGATCGACGTCGGCCTGCGCTGTGCCCGCGAACGGCACCGGCGCGGCCGGCTCGTCGAGCACGGCAATGCCGATGTCCGCCAGCGCAGCGCGCACGACGTCCAGCGCGTCGGGGCTGTCGCTTTCGGGCGGCAGCGCGTCGACGATGTCGGCGTGCGTCAGATAACCCTGCTCGCCGGCAAGGGCCAGCAACTGGATGATCGGATCGAGGGGCGTGTCCGCCCGGAGTGTGGGGCGTGGCGTGGTCATGTCGATGGCGGCGCGAGCCGCGTTCCTGTCTGGGCGGGCCGAAGTCCGCGGGTTTTTCGGGCTGCCGGTGTCCGCGGACGCCCGTCCGCGCCGGCCAGCCTGGCTAGGTTCAAGTTGAGGGCATTTGCGCGAACTTCAACTCGGGCGCGGCAGACGCGCGAGCACGCCGCATGCTCGCGGCAGCCGGGAACCGCCATTCGGTGCGGGAAACAAAAAGTAACCGATCATACCCCGCGGAAATATGCAGGAGACGTAAGCTAGAGGCAGGCGCGCGCCACGCGACGCCGCAAGGATTCCTGCGGAGCATTGTATGAACGCTATCACCGCCGCGAGGCCGATCGCCATGGCGCTGGCCATGCTGACGCTGAGCGGCTGCTATTACACGGGGCCGTATGGTTATGGACCGTATTACGCGCCCGTGCCTGCCACGGTAACGCAGCGCGAGTTGCCGGTTGGACCGGCGAGCCCGGCGCCGTCTGTCTCGTCGGCGTCTGCCGTGCCGACGGTGCCTGCCGCGCCGCCGCCGGCGGACGACTACGCGCAAGCCCCGGCTTATGTCACGCCGGCCTACGTGCCGTACCCGGCCTACTATCCCGCGTATTACCCGGGCTGGTACGGCCCGCCCGTCACGATAGGCCTCGGCTTCTGGGGGCACTGGGGCGGCGGATACCGGGGCGGATACTGGCGCCGTCCGTGGGGAGGCGGCCACTGGGGTGGCGGACATTGGGGCGGTGGCCATCGACACTGACCGGCGCGCGGCGGAACCGCGCGGGAGAGCATCATGAGCAATACCCTCATTCGAAGTCTGTGCGCCGTTCTCTTCGGCATCGCGGCCATACCGGGCATCGCCGACGCACAAAGCAGCGCCTACACGAACTCGGCGGCCGAACTGTATGCCGGGCCAGCGCCCGATTACCCGGTCGTCGCGCAGATCCCGCCGGGCACCGCGCTGGACGTGTTCGGCTGCCTGAGCGACTACACGTGGTGCGACGTCGCGCTGCCGGGCGTGCGCGGCTGGATCGACGCGGAGCAGCTCGACTATCCGTACCAGGGCAACTACGTGCCGCTGCTCCAGTACGGCGCGATCATCGGCGTGCCGATCACCGGGTTCGCGATCGGCGCGTACTGGGATCGCTACTACCGGAACCGGCCGTGGTTCCATGACCGCGACCGCTGGGAGCATCGCCCCGAGCCGCGGGTCGGCCCGGGGGGAATGCCGCCGGCACCGGGGCACCCGCAGCCGGGCGGCCCGATCCTGCACGCACCGGGCGGTGCGCCGCCCGTACAGCATGATGCACGGCCGTCGGCCACGCGCGGCGGCTGGAACGGCGCGAACCGCACACCCGCACCGATGCCGGGTGCCGGCGGCAATGCGCGTGCGCCGAGCCCGCCGCCGACTGCGCCGAGTGGCGGGCCGCGGATGATGGTGCCGCAGGGGCATCAGGGCGGCGGCGGGTATGCACGCCCGCAAGGCGGCGGAAACGGCGGCGGAAACCACGGTGGCGGTGGAGGCGGCGGTGGTGGCGGGGGCGGCGACGAATTCCGTCATTGACTGACGCCGCCGGCGCCGCGGCCCCGCCTGGCGCCGGACGAAAAAAGCCGCTCCGGGGAGCGGCTTCCTGATCAGGCAGGCGGGCCGTTCGCACGACCCGCCGTCTTGCATCAGTCGTCGAGCAGCGACAGGTCGCGCACGGCGCCCTTGTCGGCCGACATGACGAGCTTCGCATAGGCCTTCAGCGCCGCGGACACCTTGCGCGGGCGCGGTTGCGCCGGCTTCCAGCCCTTCGCGTTCTGCTCTTCGCGGCGGCGCGCGAGTTCCTCGTCCGACACCAGCACGTCGATCGTGCGATTCGGAATGTCGATGCGGATCTTGTCGCCGTCGCGCACGAGGCCGATCGCGCCGCCCGCTGCGGCTTCCGGCGAGCAGTGGCCGATCGACAGGCCCGACGTGCCGCCCGAGAAGCGGCCGTCCGTCAGCAGCGCGCACGCCTTGCCGAGGCCCTTCGACTTGATGTAGCTCGTCGGGTACAGCATTTCCTGCATGCCGGGGCCGCCCTTGGGGCCTTCGTAGCGCACGATCACGATGTCGCCGGCCTTGACCTTGTCGTTCAGGATGTTCTCGACGGCCTCGTCCTGCGACTCGGTCACGTGGGCCGAGCCCTCGAACACGTGGATGCTTTCGTCGACGCCGGCCGTCTTCACCACGCAGCCGTCGAGCGCGATGTTGCCGGTCAGCACGGCGAGGCCGCCTTCCTTCGAGAACGCATGCTCGTACGAGCGGATGCAGCCTTCGGCGCGATCGAGATCGAGGCTCGGCCAGCGCGTGTTCTGGCTGAACGCGACCTGCGTCGGAATCCCGGCCGGGCCGGCGAGATAGAACGTGCGGACCGCTTCGTCCTGCGTGCGGACGATGTCCCACTGGTCGAGCGCATCCTTCAGCGTCGGTGCGTGCACGGTCGGCACGTCGGTGTGCAGCTTGCCGGCGCGCTCGAGCTCGCCGAGGATCGCCATGATGCCGCCGGCGCGGTGCACGTCTTCGATGTGGTACTTGTTCGTGTTCGGCGCGACCTTGCACAGCTGCGGCACGATGCGCGACAGGCGATCGATGTCCTTCATCGTGAAGTCGATGCCGGCTTCCCGCGCGATCGCCAGCAGGTGCAGGATCGTGTTGGTCGAACCGCCCATCGCGATGTCGAGCGTCATCGCGTTTTCGAACGCCTTGAAGCCGACCGAGCGCGGCAGCACGCGCATGTCGTCCTGCTCGTAGTGCTGGCGCGTGAGTTCGACGATGCGGCGGCCGGCGCGCTTGAACAACTGCTCGCGATCGGCATGCGTCGCGACGACCGTGCCGTTGCCCGGCAGCGACAGGCCGAGCGCTTCGGTCAGGCAGTTCATCGAGTTCGCGGTGAACATGCCCGAGCACGAACCGCAGGTCGGGCAGGCCGAACGTTCGACTTCGGCGACGTCCGCATCCGAATACGACTGGTCGGCGGCGATCACCATCGCGTCGACGAGGTCGAGCTTCTTCAGTTCGACGGTCTTGGTCACCGGGTTCGCGAGGCGCGTCTTGCCGGCTTCCATCGGGCCGCCCGACACGAAGATCACCGGGATGTTCAGGCGCATCGCGGCCATCAGCATCCCCGGGGTGATCTTGTCGCAGTTCGAGATGCAGACCATCGCGTCCGCGCAGTGCGCGTTCACCATGTATTCGACCGAGTCGGCGATGATGTCGCGGCTCGGCAGCGAATAAAGCATGCCGTCATGGCCCATCGCGATGCCGTCGTCGACGGCGATCGTGTTGAATTCCTTCGCGACGCCGCCCGCGGCTTCGATTTCGCGCGCGACGAGCTGGCCGAGATCCTTCAGGTGCACGTGCCCCGGCACGAACTGCGTGAACGAGTTGACGACCGCGATGATCGGCTTCGAGAAATCGTCGTCTTTCATGCCGGTGGCGCGCCACAGCGAGCGCGCACCTGCCATGTTGCGGCCGGCGGTGGAGGTTTTGGAACGGTATGTGGGCATTGTGATGGCTGAAGAAATATCGCGGAAAAGGGTGGAGGCACGGGAATGAAGGCCTCTCGCGCGCCCGTGCGAACAACCTCTTGAGCTGCGCCCAGGGCAAACCCGGCGATTATCCCACAGCCGATGGGGCAGTGGCGCCCACGCGGCGGGCAATGCGCCAGGTACGCTGCGCGCAGGCGGGGCGCAGGCGGGGCGCAGGCGGGGCGCAGGCGGGGCGCAGGCGGGGCGCAGGCGGCGCCAGACGGAGCGGGGGCGGGGGGCGCACCGCCGTTCCGCTGGCGATGGAGGCCGCCGCCGCTCGCGCGTCAGTCGAGCAGCGTCAGGATTTCGTCGTACAGCGCCTGCGGAATCCGCACGCCGTTCGCGACGCTGCGCGCGCGGGCGTCGAAGCGCCGTTGCGACGGCAGACGCGCGCCTTGCCCGGTGATCGCCCCGAACATCCGCTCGCCGCGCGCGAGGCCCGCGTCGAGATCGTCGCCGAGGAACACCTTCGGGTCGAATGCGATCACGAGTTCGCCGTGGCACGGCGTCGCGCCGACGCCTTCGTCGAAGTCCATCGATTCCCGGCTCGTCATGTCGCCGATCAGCGCGCCGCCGAGCAGCTCGACCATTGCCGCGAGCGCCGAACCCTTGTGACCGCCGAACGTGCGCATCGCACCCTGCAGCGCGGCCTTCGGATCGGTGGTCGGCTGGCCGTCGGCGTCGATCGCCCAGTGCGGCGGGATCGCCTTGCCTTGCTTCGCATGCAGCTCGATGTCGCCGCGCGCGATTGCGCTCGTCGCGAAGTCGAACACGAACGGCACGCCGTCCGGGCGCGGCCATGCGAACGCGATCGGGTTCGTGCCGAACACCGGCTCGCGGCCGCCTTCCGGCGCGACCCAGCTATGGCTCGGGTTCATCGCGATGCCGACCAGTCCTGCGGCGGCGATCGCTTCGACTTCGGGCCACAGCGCCGAGAAGTGGTAGCAATTGTTGATCGCCATCGCGGCGATCCCGTGCTGCTTCGCCATCTCGACGAGCACCGGCAGGCCGGTTTCGAAGCTCAGCAGCGAGAAGCCGCGATGCGCGTCGACCGCGACGATCGACGACGACAGCCGGCGCAGCGTCGGCACCGCCTGCGGATCGACCTTGCCCTTCCTCAGCGAGCGCACGCACACGAGCAGCCGGTACACGCCGTGCGAGTGGCACTCGTCGCGCTGGCCCTGCGTGATCACGTTCGCGATCGCCTGCGCATGCGCATCGGACATCCCGTTGTGCGTCAGCACCCGCAGCGCGAGTGCGTGCACTTCATCGAGCGACAGGACGACTTCGGCGAGCGGCTCAGACATTGCGTGCTTCCCGCGGTGCGGGCACGCCGTCGATGCGTTGCGGCACGTTCAGCGGATTGCCGTCGCGGATCGCATCGGGCAGCAGGGCGTCCGGCACGTCCTGGTACGACACCGGACGCAGGAAACGCTCGATCGCGCGTGCGCCGACCGAGGTCGTGCGCGTGTCGGACGTGGCCGGGAACGGGCCGCCGTGCACCATCGCGTGACCGACCTCGACACCCGTGCCGAAGCCGTTGACGAGAATGCGGCCGGCCTTGCGCTCCAGCGTCGGGCGCAGCGTCGCGAACAGCGCGGCATCGCCGTCGGCGAGATGTGCGGCGATCGTCAACTGGCCTTCGAGCGACTTCAGCACGCGATGCAGCGTGTCCGCATCCGGGCAGCGCACGATCAGCGATGCGGGGCCGAACACTTCTTCACGCAGTTCGGGGTGGGCAATGAAGGCATCCGCAGACGTTGCGAACAGCGCCGCGCGCGCCTGATAGCGGCCGCCTTCGACGCCTTCGGCCAGCGACTCCACGGCTGCGTGATTGCGCAGCGCGGCAACGCCTTGCGCATAGCTCGCGTGGATGTGCGGCGTGAGCATCGTCTGCGCGGCGCTCGCCTGCACGGCGGTGGCCGCCGCGGCTTCGAATGCGCGCAGTGCGGGGCCGTCGATCGCGAGCACGAGGCCCGGGTTCGTGCAGAACTGGCCGGCGCCGAGTGCGAGCGACGCGACGAATTGCGGCGCGATCGCGTCGTGGCGCGCGTCGAGCGCGGCCGGGAACAGCAGTACCGGGTTGATCGAGCTCATTTCCGCGTAGACCGGAATCGGCTCGTGGCGCGCGGCCGCGATGTTCATCAGCGCGACGCCGCCACGGCGCGAGCCGGTGAAGCCGACGGCCTTGATGCGCGGATCGGCGACGAGCGCCTGGCCGATTTCGCGCGACGCGTCGAACAGCAGCGAGAACACGCCCGCCGGCAGGCCGCATTCGCGCACTGCTTGCTGGATCGCGCGGCCGACGAGTTCGGACGTGCCCGGATGCGCGGAGTGCGCCTTGACGATCACCGGGCAGCCGGCCGCGAGTGCCGATGCGGTATCGCCGCCGGCGACCGAGAATGCGAGCGGGAAGTTCGATGCGCCGAACACGGCGACCGGCCCGATCGCGACGTTGCGCAGGCGCAGGTCGACGCGCGGCAGCGGCTTGCGGTCCGGGCGGGCCGGGTCGATGCGCGCATCGACGTAACCGCCGTCGCGCACGAGCGATGCGAACAACGCGAGCTGGCCGACCGTGCGGCCGCGTTCGCCTTCGACGCGTGCGCGCGGCAGGCCCGTTTCCGTGACGCAGCGCTCGATCAGGCCGTCGCCGAGCGCCATGATGTTGCGGCCGATCGCGTCGAGAAACGCCGCGCGTTGCTCGGGGCTCGTTTCGCGGTACGTGTCGAATGCGTCGTCGGCGAGCGCGCAGGCCGTCTCCAGGTCCTGCAGGCTCGCGCCGCCGAACGCGGGTTCGAGCGTTTCGCCGGTGGCGGCGGCAATCGCGTGGAGGGTGCCGTTCTGTCCGGCGATGGCCGACTGGCCGATCAGGAGCTGACCTGTGAGTTGCATGGTTTTCCTCGGAAAATGCGGGGCCGGGCGTGATGCGCCCGGCCGGAGTGAGAAGGGAAAAAAGGGCGGCGTCAGCCTTCGTCGTCTTCGAGCTGGAGCTTGTCGGACCGGATGCCGGTGTTGGCGCCCCAGTAGTAGATGACGAGCGCGACGGCCGCAACGACGACCGTGTCGTACGGATGCGCGAGCTGGCCGGTGCCGCCGAAGCCGCCGAAGTACGACAGCACGATCATTGCCGCGTAGAACGCGATCAGCCATGCCGACGAGCGCACCTGCTCGGCGAGGCTCAGGTGCGCGGTCGGCACCCAGCGGCGGCACGCGAGATAGATCACGAACATCACGATCTGCAGGCCGAGCAGCCAGGACACCGTGCCCCAGCCCGACCAGTAGACGATCAGCGCGGCAATCACGAACGATGCGGGACCGGTGATGCCGAACGCGACCGCGCGGAACGGCCGCGGCAGGTCGGGGGCGGTGCGGCGCAACGCGGCGACCGACACGGGCGCGACCGCATAGCTCAGCACGAGCGCGGCCGACACGATGTTGATCAGCGCTTCCCACGACGGGAACGGCATCGTCCAGAAGATCGCGAGACCGAACGTGAGCCAGAGGCCAGCGCGCGGGATGCCCGACGCTTCGTCGACGCGCGTGAACACCTTGAAGAACGTGCCCGTCTTCGCCCAGCCGTAGACGACGCGCGGCGTCGCGTTCATGTAGATGTTGCCGCAGCCGCTCGGCGAGATCATCGCGTCGGCGACGACCATCACCGCGAGCCAGCCCACGCCGAGCGCGAGCGCGATGTCGCGATACGGCAGCGAGAATGCCTTGCTCACGTCGTGCCAGCCGGCGGCGAGCATGTCGGTGGGAATGCTGCCGATGAACGCGAGCTGCAGCAGCACGTAGATCAGCGTCGACAGCAGGATCGACAGGATCAGCGCGATCGGGATCGTGCGCTGCGGATTGCGCACTTCACTCGCGACCGACACGATCGGCGTGAGGCCGAGGTACGCGAAGATGATGCCGCCGGCCGACACGGCCATCTCGATGCCCGGCATGCCGAACGGCGCGAAGCCGTGCACGGTCAGGTTGGCTGGCTTGAAGAACGTGAACAGCACCGCGATCACCGACAGCGGCACGATGAACTTGAAGACGCTGATGACGTTGTTCGCCTTCGCGAACGTCTTCACGCTCGAATAGTTCAGGTAAAAGAAGAAGCAGAGCAGCCCGGCCTGCAGGAGCCAGCCGAGCGTGGTCGGATCGCTCGAGCCGGCCTTGGTCAGGCTCGGAAACCACGCGGCCGCGTACTGGCGCGCGGCGACCACTTCGATCGCGATCAGACTCGAGAACGCGATCAGCGTGATGAAGCCCATCAGGTAGCCGAGCAGCGGTCCGTGCGAGAACACCGGGTAGCGGACCACGCCGCCCGCGCGCGGCAGCGCGGCGCCGAGCTCGCAGTAGACGATGCCGAGCAGCAGCACCGAGAAGCCGCCGAGCAGCCACGAGAAGATGCCGGCCGGGCCGGCGATCGTCGACACGTGACTCGCGGCGAACAGCCAGCCCGAACCGAAAATCGCGCCGAGACCGATGAACGTCAGGTCGGTCAGCGACAACTGCTTCTTGAACTTGCCGTGACCCGCGTCGGCGGACGCTGGACCGGAAATCGGGACGGACGAGGATGTGTTGCCTTGGCCTGGCATGGGTTTGTCTCCTGGGTAATGTCGGGGCAGGTGCGTCGGGGCAGGTGCGGTTGCGCCGCGCTCTCACGGAGCAGCGGCGCACACCTGCCGGCCGGCGTGCGACCGGTGCGTGCGACCGGGGCGGGCCGCAGGGCCGTTCATGCGCCGCCGGAGGCGGTGACGCAGCGAGCGGGCCCGAACGGGCCATGCCGGACCGGAAGTGGCGACGCGACGGGGGAAGCCGCTGCGCCGCCAGGGGGGAAATCGATCGGCGCGGTCAGCGGTTCGCCCGGTTCTTTTCGGCGCGGTGCGCGGCGTCGCAAGCGATGGAAGAGCCCGGTGCGACCCCTTTGCTGATGACGGGGAAAACTCCGGCCCGCTGGATGGCGTTTCGACTCACTGCAATCTCCTGCTTCGTATCGATCGACGACAGGCGCGTCGACGTGCAACCAGTATCGCCGTGCAAACACCCATCACGCTTGAGTCGTATCGCGGAGCAAAATGACGAAATCGGCATAGTGCGCGGAAGGGCCGCGAAAGGCGCTCCTCACTATGCCGATTTCGTCGCCGTCCTCATCGAAAAGCCACAAGCGGACGGAAGCGCGACGGAGGAAGCTATGCTCCTTTCCCCACTTCGGACGGCTCATGATGAAGCGCATCCAGATCATCGATTCGCACACGGGCGGCGAACCCACGCGGCTCGTCGTGTCCGGTTTCCCCTCGCTCGGCAACGGCACGATGGCCGAGCGCCGCGACGTGCTCGCCAGCGAACACGATCGCTATCGCACCGCGTGCATTCTCGAGCCGCGCGGCAGCGACGTGCTGGTCGGCGCGCTGCTGTGCGAGCCGGTGTCGCCGGAAGCGGCGGCCGGCGTGATCTTCTTCAACAACAGCGGTTATCTCGGGATGTGCGGGCACGGCACGATCGGCGTCGTGCGCACGCTGCATCACATGGGCCGCATCGAGCCGGGCGTCCACCGGATCGAAACGCCGGTCGGCACCGTCGAGGCGACGCTGCACGACGACCTGTCGGTCAGCGTGCGCAACGTGCTCGCGTATCGCCATGCGAAGGGCGTCGCCGTCGACGTGCCGGGTTACGGCCCGGTGAAGGGCGACATCGCGTGGGGCGGCAACTGGTTCTTCCTGATCGGCGATCACGGCCAGCGCGTGGCGGGCGACAACGTCGCCGCGCTGACCGCCTATTCGTCGGCGGTGCGCGCAGGCCTCGAACAGGGCGGCATCACCGGCGCGAACGGCGGCGAGATCGACCATATCGAACTGTTCGCCGACGATCCCGAACACGACAGCCGCAGCTTCGTGCTGTGCCCGGGCCATGCATACGACCGTTCGCCGTGCGGCACCGGCACGAGCGCGAAGCTCGCGTGCCTCGCGGCCGACGGCAAGCTCGAACCGGGCGTCGTGTGGCGGCAGGCGAGCGTGATCGGCAGCGTGTTCCAGGCGAGCTATACGCAGGCCGACGGCGGCATCGTGCCGACGATCCGCGGCAGCGCGCACCTGAGCGCGGAAGCCACGCTGCTGATCGAGGAAGACGATCCGTTCGGCTGGGGCATCGTGTCGTGAGCGAGACCAGGACCGACGTCGTCGTGATCGGCGCCGGCATCGTCGGCGCGGCATGCGCGCATGAACTCGCGCAGCGCGGGTTGCGCGTGCTCGTCGTCGACGACGCGAGCGGCGGCGCCACCGGCGCCGGCATGGGCCACCTCGTCGCGATGGACGACAACGCGGCCGAGCTCGCGCTGAGCCATTACTCGATCGAGCTGTGGCGCGCGCTTGCCGCCGAGATGCCGGACGGCTGCGCGTACCGCAACTGCGGCACGCTCTGGCTCGCAGCCGATTCCCACGAGATGGACCTCGCGCGCGCCAAGCAGGCGACGCTCGCCGCGCACGGCGTGGCGGGCGATCTGATCGACGCGGCGACGCTCGCAGGACTGGAGCCGATGTTGCGTCCGGGCCTCGGCGGCGCGCTGAAGATTCCCGGCGACGCGATTCTGTACGCACCGGTTGCCGCGAGCTGGCTGCTGCAGCGCGCACCGAACATCACGTTGCGGCGCGATCGCGCGGTGGCGGTCGACGGCCCGGGCGTGATGCTCGCGAGCGGCGATACGCTGCGCGCGGAACGCGTCGTCGTCGCGAACGGCGTCGCGGCGCGCACGCTGTTGCCCGAACTGCCGCTGCGCCCGAAGAAGGGCCACTTGCTGATCACCGACCGTTATCCGGGCCAGGTGTCGCACCAGCTCGTGGAGCTCGGCTATGCGGCGAGTGCCCATGCGAGCGACGGCACGTCGGTGGCGTTCAACGTGCAGCCGCGGCCGACCGGCCAGTTGCTGATCGGTTCGTCGCGCCAGTTCGACACCGAGGACGCGCGCATCGAGCCGCCCGTGCTCGCGCGCATGCTGCGCCGCGCGGTCGGCTACCTGCCGGATCTGGCCGACCTGAACGGCATTCGCTCGTGGACGGGCTTCCGCTCCGCGAGCCCCGACGGCCTGCCGTTGCTCGGCGAGCACCCGGCGCGCCCGGGCGTGTGGCTCGCGGTCGGGCACGAAGGGCTTGGCGTCACGACCGCGCCGGGCAGCGCGCGGCTCGTCGCCGCATTGATGGCCGGCGAGCGTCCGCCCATCGACATCGAACCATATTTGCCGGGACGTTTCCTGACGACGTCCCCCGTAGCCGGAGCGCTGACATGAAACGACCCCCACGCTCACTTCGTTCGCTTCGGGGAACGCAGCCCCCCCATCCCTCGAAGGCCGATTCCCGTACGTGCAGGGCGGCCCTGCGGAGGTTGACATGATCATTCATCTGGACGGCCGCGCGCTGACGGTGGCCGACGGCGCGACTGTCGCGGCCGCCATCGCGGCGAGCGGCGACGACACGACGCGCGTGTCGTGCACGGGTGCGGCGCGTGCACCGTTTTGCGGGATGGGCATCTGCCAGGAGTGCAGGATGACGATCGACGGCCGCCGCCGTCTGGCTTGCCAGACGCTGTGCCGCGACGGGATGCGGGTGGAGCGCACGCGATGAAACAGGAACGACTGAGCGTCGACGTCGCGATCGTCGGCGCGGGCCCGGCCGGGCTGTCGGCCGCACGGGCCGCCGCGGGTAGCGGCGCAACGATCGCGATCATCGACGACAACCCGCGCGCGGGCGGGCAGATCTGGCGCCAGGCGGCTGCCGCCGCGCCGGTGCCGGCCGCCGCGGAACGCCTTGCCGTGCTGCGGCAGCCGAACGTGACCCATCTCGCGGCCACGCGCATCGTCGCCGAAACGCAGCCGGGCACGCTGCTGCTCGAGGACGACGAGCGCGGGCTTCTGCTCGAATTCCGCACGCTGATTCTTTGCTGCGGCGCGCGCGAGCTGCTGCTGCCGTTCCCGGGATGGACGTTGCCGGGCGTCACCGGCGCGGGCGGTCTGCAGGCGCTGATCAAGTACGGTCTCGACGTGCGCGGACAGCGCACGGTGATCGCCGGCAGCGGTCCGCTGCTGCTCGCGAGCGCGGCGACGGCCCGTCAGGCCGGCGCGCAGGTGTCGCACGTGCTCGAACAGGCGGAGTGGGGCGACGTGGCCGGTTTCGGCGCGGGGCTGTGGCGCTGGCCGTCGAAGGTCGCGCAAGCCGCGAAGCTCGTCACGGCGGCCTACCGGCCCAATGCGCACGTCGTCGAGGCGTTCGGCGACAAGCGGCTCGAGCGCGTGCGGATCCGGCAGGGCGAGCGCGAATTCGAGATCGACTGCGACCGACTCGCGTGCGGCTTCGGTCTCGTGCCGAACACCGTGCTGCCGAGCCATCTCGGTTGCCGGATCGAAAACGGCGCGGTGGCGGTCGACGCGCATCAGCGCACGAGCCGAGACGGGTATTTCGCGGCAGGCGAGTGCACGGGCGTCGGCGGCAGCGAACTGGCGATGGTCGAAGGCGAAATCGCCGGCTATGCGGCCACCGGGCAGACGGCGCCGCTGGCCGCGCTGGTCGCGCAGCGCGCGCACTGGCAGTCGTTCGCCGACGCGGTGCGCGAGCGCTTCGCGATCCGCGAGCCGATCCGCCGGCTCGCGCGGCCCGATACGCTGCTGTGCCGTTGCGAGGACGTGCGTTTCGACGCGGTTGCGCCGGCGCCCGGCTGGACGGCCGCGAAGCTGCAGACGCGCTGCGGGATGGGCGCATGCCAGGGCCGCGTATGCGGCGCGGCTGCGCAGGCGCTGTTCGGCTGGACGCCGCCGGTGCCGCGCACGCCGCTCGTGCCCGCGCGGGTCGGCACGCTGATGCTGGACGACACGGCATCCTGCGACGGCGCGTGACGCGCGACGGCGAAGCGGCCCCGCTCAGGCGGGCCGCTTCGCCGCTTGGTCCTCCGTCACCTTCTCCCAGCCGCCCACCTGCGGCGCCGCACAGGCGCGCAGGCATTCGATCGCGGTCGCGACGGCCGCGCGGTTCGCGCTGTCCGGATGCCAGTACATCGATACCGCGCCCTGGCCCTCGAGCTGCATCGGCAGGATGCGGATCGCGTTCAATTGTTCGAAGCGTCGTGCGGCACGATGCGACGCGACGCCGAGCAGATCGGTGTTGTTCAGCAGCGTGAGGTTCAGGATCGACGAATTCGACTCGACGCAGTGCGGCGGCTGCACGCGGCCGGCGGCCGTCAGCGCAACCTGCAGCGCGTTGTGCACCGGCGTGCCGGGCGGCCAGACGATCCACGAATAGGCGAGCACCGCGTCCCAGTCGATAGACCCTGCGCCGACGAGCGGGTGATCGGGCCGCGCGACGAACACCACCGGATCGACATACAACGCCTCGGCGTGCAGGTGCGGATCGACGGACGCGGACCCTGAGCGGCCCAGGACGATGTCGAGTTCGCCGCGCGCGAGTTGCGGCATCAGCTGGTTCATGGTGCTCTCGGCGAGCCGCACCTGCGCGCGCGGCATTCGCTTCAGCAACTGCGACACCGCGAGCGGCACCGTATCGGCGGCCGCGACGCCCGACGTGCCGATCGTCACGAGGCCGCTGCCGCCTTCGCGCAGCGCGGCCATGTCGTCGCGCGCGACGTCGAGTTGCGCCTCCACGCGGCGCGCGTGCTCGATCAGCGCATCGCCGTAAGGCGTCGGCCGCAAGCCGCGCGCGTGCCGCTCGAACAGCGGCAGCCCGACATCCTCCTCCAGCTCCTTCAGCCATTTCGACAGCGCAGGCTGCGTGGTCGCGAGCGCGGCCGCCGACTGACTCAGGTTGCCCGTACTGGCGAGGCTCAGCAGTACCTGCAGGTGGCGCAGTCGCAGCCGGTAGGTCCAGTCCATCGCGTGCTCCGTATCGGAAGGTATATCCAAAATTACATGAATTAGATGATTTAATCATTTTACTGGATATGTCTGCGTCGAATATAAATTCGTCAACGGATCGCCGCACGCGGTCCTCGACCCGACACCGAGCCGACCGCGATCGGCAGCCTCAAGGAGACATCATGACCAGCCGACACCTCGACACCACACGCGCCGACTACTACGCGCGGATCACCGGGCAGCGCCTCGCGCCGCTGTGGGAGTCGCTGCACAACCTGGTGCCGAAGACGCCGCAGCCGGCCGCGCAAGCCGCGATCTGGAAGTACGCGCAGGTGCGCGACCTGGTGATGCAGGCCGGCAACGTGATCAGCGCGGAAGAAGCCGTGCGCCGCGTGCTGGTGCTGGAGAATCCGGGGCTGCCCGGCAAGTCGAGCATGACGCCGAGCCTGTACGCGGGCCTGCAGCTGATCCTGCCGGGCGAGATCGCGCCGAGCCACCGGCATACGCAGTCGGCGTTGCGCTTCATCGTCGAAGGCAAGGGCGCCTGGACTGCGGTGAACGGCGAGCGTACGACGAT
Source organism: Burkholderia sp. Bp9016 (assembly GCF_003857765.1). Lineage (NCBI taxonomy): Bacteria > Pseudomonadati > Pseudomonadota > Betaproteobacteria > Burkholderiales > Burkholderiaceae > Burkholderia > Burkholderia sp. Bp9016. The sequence goes on along the minus strand of NZ_QTPY01000003.1, from coordinate 269,736 downwards.
GCATCCGGGCGACTTCATCATCACGCCGTCGTGGGCCTGGCACGACCACGGCAATCCGTCCGTGGAAGACGGCGGCGAGCCGGTCGTCTGGCTCGACGGTCTCGACATCCCGCTGGTCGGCAGCCTCGACGCGGGTTTCGCGGAGAACTATCCGCAAGCCGAGCAGCCCGTCAGTCGCGCGGAAGGCGACAGCTTCGCGCGCTTCGGTCACAACATGGTGCCGGTGCGGCATCGCGCGAGCGATCCGACGTCGCCGGTATTCAGCTATCCGTATGCGCGCACCCGCGAGGCGCTCGACGCGCTGTACCGCAACGGGGAACTCGACGCGTGGGACGGCGTGAAGCTGCGCTACGTAAACCCCGCGACGGGCGGCTGGCCGATGCCGACGATCGCAACCTTCATGCAGTTCCTGCCGGCCGGCTTCGACGGCCGTACGTATCGCGGCACCGACGCGACGATCTACTGCGTCGTGGAAGGCAGCGGCATCGCGCACATCGGCGGCGACGCGTTCGCGTTCGAGCCGCACGACATCTTCGTCGCGCCGTCGTGGGCGCCGGTAAGGCTGTCGGCGTCGTCCGACAGCGTGCTGTTCAGCTATTCCGACCGACCCGTGCTGTCCGCGCTGAACCTGCTGCGCGAAGCGCGCGACTGACGCCGCGCCTTTCCCGCTTTTCCCGATTCGTCGGGTGCGCCGCCCGGGCGGCGCGCATTCCTTCATTCATGCCTACGCTGGAGCCGTTCATGACTTACGTTTTCCCGCCCGAAGCGCCGGTGGCGCTTCCCGTCGCCGGTAGCGACGCCCGTTTCGCCGTCCGCCGCGTGTACTGCGTCGGCCGCAACTACGCCGCCCATGCACGCGAAATGGGCTTCGATCCCGATCGCGAACCGCCGTTCTTCTTCTGCAAGCCGGCCGATTCGATCGTGCCGGTCGCGTACGGCGAAACGCTCGAGCTCGCGTATCCGTCGCAGACGCAGAACTATCACTACGAAGCCGAGCTCGTCGCGGTGATCGGCAAGGGCGGTTCGGACATTCCGCTCGAGCAGGCACTCGAGCACGTGTGGGGCTACGCGGTCGGTCTCGACATGACGCGCCGCGACCTGCAGATGAAGATGCGCGAGATGGGGCGGCCGTGGGAAATCGGCAAGGCGTTCGACCGCTCCGCGCCGATCGGGCCCGTGCATCCGGCGAGCGAAGCCGGCCATTTCGAGCAGGCCGGCCTGTGGCTGACCGTCAACGGTACGACGAAGCAGAAGAGCGACGTGTCGCACCTGATCTGGTCGGTCGCGGAAACGGTCGCCGACCTGTCGAAGTTCTTCCGCCTCGAACCGGGCGACGTGATCTTCACCGGCACGCCCGAAGGCGTCGGCGCGGTGGTCAAGGGCGACGAGATGAAGGTCGGCGTCGAGCGTCTCGGCGAGCTGACCGTGCGCGTGGTCTGACGCGCGCTCGTCGATTTCCTCGAAAGGTTCCATCGTGCAACTGCATAGTTTTTTCAACAGTTCGACATCCTATCGGGTGCGTATCGCACTCGCGCTGAAAGGACTGTCGTACGACACGCTGCCCGTGAACATTCGCACGGGCGAGCATCGCGATGCCGGCTACGTCGCGCGCGTGAATCCCTCGGCGTCGGTGCCCACGCTGGTCGACGGCGATTTCAGTCTCGGCCAGTCGCTCGCGATCATCGATTACCTCGACCAGCTTCATCCGCTGCCGCGGCTCATCCCGCTCGAACCGCAGCGTCGCGCGCGCGTGCTGGAACTCGCGGCGCTGATCGCGTGCGACATCCATCCGGTCAACAACCTGCGCGTGCTGCGCTACCTCGATACCGAACTGAACGTCACGCCGCAGCAGAAGAGTGCGTGGTATCGGCACTGGGTCGCCGAAGGGATGGCCGGCGTCGAGCGGCTGCTCGCGCGCGCGGATACCGGCCCGTGGTGTTTCGGCGCTGCGCCGACGCTCGCCGACGTGTGCCTCGTGCCGCAGATCGCGAACGCGCTGCGGATGGACTGCGACCTGAGCGCGTATCCGCGCAGCCTCGCGATATATGAACACGCGCGGCACGAGCCGGCGTTCGACGCGGCGCAGCCGCAGCGGCAGCCGGACTACGTCGCGTAACACACGAAGAAGGAGACAGACATGGGCGAGACAAACAACTCGAGCCGACGCGTGCTCGTGATCGGCGGCGGCATCGGCGGCCTCGCGACGGCGCTGGCGCTCGCGCGCCAGGGCATTCGCGTGAATTTGCTCGAGCAGGCCGAGCAAATCGGCGAGATCGGCGCGGGCATCCAGCTCGCCGCGAATGCGTTCAACGCGCTGGACGCGCTGGGTGTCGGCGAGGCCGCGCGCGGTCGGGCGGTGTTTACCGACTGGCTGCAACTGATGGATGCCGTCGATGCGCGGGAAGTCGCGCGCATCGACACGGGCGCCGCGTATCGCGACCGCTTCGGCAACCCGTATGCAGTGATCCATCGCGCGGACATTCACCTGTCGATCTACGAAGCGGTCAAGGATCATCCGCTGATCGAGTTCCGGACCAGCACGCAGGTGTGCGCGTTCGAGCAGGATGCCAATGGCGTGACCGTGACCGATCAGCGCGGCGAGCGCTATCGCGCCGATGCGGTGATCGGCTGCGATGGCGTGAAATCCGCGATCCGTCATGCGCTGATCGGCGATGCGCATCGCGTGACGGGGCACGTCGTGTACCGCGCGGTCGTCGACGTCGACAACATGCCGAAGGATCTGCAGATCAACGCGCCGGTCGTGTGGGCCGGCCCGCATTGCCATCTCGTCCACTACCCGCTGCGCGGCGGACGGCAATACAACCTCGTCGTCACGTTCCACAGCCGCGAGCAGGAAACCTGGGGCGTACGCGAGGGCAGCAAGGACGAGGTGCTGTCGTATTTCGACGGCATTCATCCGCTGCCGAAGCAGATGCTCGACCGGCCGACGTCGTGGAAGCGCTGGGCGACCGCCGACCGCGATCCGGTCGAACGCTGGAGCGCGGGGCGTGCGACGGTACTCGGCGATGCCGCGCATCCGATGACGCAATACATCGCGCAGGGTGCGTGTCAGGCGCTCGAGGATGCGGTGACGCTCGGCGCGGCGGTCGCGCAGACCGACGGCGATTTCGAAGCCGCGTTCGCGCTGTACGAGCGTGCACGGATTCCGCGCACCGCGCGCGTGCTGTATTCGGCGCGCGAGATGGGGCGGATCTATCACGCGAAGGGCGTCGAGCGGCAGGTGCGTAACGCGCTGTGGGTCGGACGCACGCAGGCGCAGTTCTACGACTCGCTCGACTGGCTGCATGGCTGGCGTGCGGAGGATTGCCTGAAGTCCGTCGACTGACGCGCACTTCAGCCCGAATCCGGCGGCGCGCATTCCAACGACATCGCGCGCGACCGCCTTCATGGAGGAGACACCATCATGGCCGATACGCTGTCCATCGACGTCAGCGAGTGGATCGACCGGCATCGCGTTGCGCCGTTTCAGGCCGCGATCGTCGCGCTGTGCTTTCTGATCGTCGCGATCGACGGCTTCGACACGGCATCGATCGGGTTCATCGCCCCCGTCATTCGAGCGGAATGGGGGCTGTCGCCCGCGCAGCTCGCACCGGTATTCGGCGCGGGCCTTGCCGGGCTGATGGCCGGCGCGCTCGCGTTCGGGCCGTTCGGCGACCGGTTCGGCCGCAAGCGCCTGCTGCTCGCCTGCGTCGCGTGCTTCGGCATCGCGAGTGCGGCGTCGGCAAGCGCGGGCGGTTTGACCGAACTGATCGCATGGCGCTTCGTGACGGGCCTCGGGCTCGGCGGCGCGATGCCGAACGCGATCACGCTGACATCCGAATACTGTCCCGCGCGGCGGCGCTCGCTGCTCGTGACGACGATGTTCTGCGGCTTCACGATCGGCTCCGCGCTCGGCGGGCTGGTGGCTGCGTCGCTGATCGAGCGCGACGGCTGGCGTGCGGTGCTCGTCGTCGGCGGTGCCGCGCCGCTGCTGCTTCTCCCGGCGCTTGCATGGCGGCTGCCGGAATCGGTGCGCTACCTCGTCAACACCGGCGCGGCGCGCGAGCGGATCGCGGCGATGCTCGCCCGCATCGCGCCGGACCCGCATCTCGCGCACGCGTCGTTCATCGCGCCGAGCGGCAAGCCGGCCGGCTCGCCGTTCGGCCGGCTGTTCGGTGCCGACCTGCTGCGCGGTACGCTGCTGCTGTGGCTCACGTTCTTCATGAGCCTGCTCGTCATCTACCTGCTGTCGAGCTGGCTGCCGACGCTGTTGCGCACGACCGGCGCGACGCTGCAGATGGCCGCCCGCGTGACCGCGATGTTCCAGGTCGGCGGCACGCTCGGCGCGATCGTGCTCGGCTGGCTGATGGATCGCTTCGATCCGCACCGCGTGCTGGCATGCAGCTATGCGGGCGCCGGTGTGTTCGTCGCGGCGATCGGCGTGCTGGCCGCATCGCCGTCGGGGGCCGCGCTGGCCGTGTTCGCGGCTGGCTTTTGCGTGTCGGGCTCGCAGGTCGGCGCGAACGCGCTGTCGGCCGCGTTCTATCCGACCGAATGCCGCACCACGGGCGTGAGCTGGGCAAACGGAATCGGCCGCAGCGGCTCCGTCGTCGGCTCGATGGCGGGCGGCGCGATGCTCGCGATGGGGCTGCCGTTGCCGACCGCGTTTGCCTGTGTTGCCGTGCCTTGCGTGATCGCCGGGGGCGCGGTGTTCGTGCTCGGCGTGCAGAGGGCCGGGCGGACGGCGGCCGATGCGATTGCCGGCGAGCAGGCGTAGCGACGGGTGGGGTGGCGTTGTGCCGCGGGTGCGTTGAGGTGGCACTGGTGGCATAGGCGGCAACGCGGAGTAACGATATATAAATTGATATAATATTGATTCATTAATCGTTGATCTTCGTCCTCCATGAACATCGATCCTTCGGCCGGGCTGCTGCCCGCGCCCGAACTGATGCGCGCGGCAGCAGAATCGGCATGCGCGCTGCTCAAGGCGTTGTCGAATCCCGACCGGCTGCTGCTGCTCTGCGAACTGTCGCAGGGCGAGCGCTGCGTGAGCGATCTCGAGATGCGGCTGGATATCCGTCAGCCGACGCTGTCGCAGCAACTCGGCGTGTTGCGGGACAACGCGCTGGTCCGCACGCGCCGTGACGGCAAGAACATTCACTATTCGCTCGACAGCGCGGCCGCGATCGCGGTGATGGGCGTGCTGTACGAGCAGTTCTGCGGCCCGGCCGCGAAGGGGGCGCGCGATGCAGCTTGATGCGCTTCATTTCACGCCGTGGCTGTCGCTTGCCGGCGGCGTGCTGATCGGGCTCGCGGCTGCGTGGCTCGTCGCGTTCAACGGGCGCATTGCCGGGATCAGCGGCATCGTCGGCGGGCTGTTGACGGCAGGTGCCGCGGAGCGCGGCTGGCGTGCCGCGTTCGTTGCCGGCTTGATTGCCGCGCCGCTGGCGATGCGCATCGCCGGTGCGGGCGTGACGCTGCAGATCGATGCCGGTTGGGGCGAACTGCTGGCGGCCGGCCTGCTGGTAGGAATCGGCACGCGATACGCGGGCGGGTGTACGAGTGGCCACGGAGTCTGCGGGCTGTCGCGCGGTGCGTCCCGGTCGATCGTCGCGACGGCGGTTTTCATGGTCGCGGGCTTCGCGACCGTATTCGTGCGGCGGCACGTGCTCGGGGGCTGACATGCAGGCAGGATTCGCGTTTCTGGCGGGGCTGCTGTTCGGCGCCGGCCTCATCGTGTCAGGGATGGCCAATCCGCAGAAGGTGCTCGGCTTTCTCGACCTGGCCGGCCGCTGGGATCCGTCGCTCGCGTTCGTGATGGCCGGTGCGGTCGGCGTCGCCGTGTTCGCGTTCGCGTGGGCGAAACGTCGGACGCGCTCGTGGCTGGGCCTGCCGATGCAGTGGCCGGCCGCGCGGACGATTACCGTGCGGCTCGTTGCCGGCAGCGCCGTGTTCGGCATCGGCTGGGGGCTTGCGGGGTTCTGCCCGGGGCCCGCGATCGTGTCGATCGGGCTCGGGTCGGTGAAGGGCATCGCGTTTGTTGCTGCGATGCTGGTCGGGATGGCGCTGTTCGAATGGATCGAGCGTCGGCGGAAGGCGGGTTGAGCGGGTGGTGGGTAGCGCACCGCGTGCTGCAATGGGCGGTGGTGGTCGAGTCGGTCGAACGCGCGCAGGCGTTGGACCGCATCGCGGTCGTCGTCAGGCGAGGGCGATGCGATCGTTGCCTGGCGACAGCGGCGACAGCGGCGACAGCGGCGACAGCGGCGACAGCGGCGACAGCGGCGACAGCGGCGACAGCGGCGATTCCGGCGATTCCGGCGATTCCGGCGATTCCGGCGATTCCGGCTCCGGCGCGCGCCGCCGCGTCAGGACGGTTCGCGCGCATGCCGCTCGCCCGATACCTGCCCGACCAACCGGCGTAAAACCACGCGCCACCCGGCCAACCCGCCGCGCCCGCGCGCGGGTTCCACGACGGTCGCGCTGGCCGGCCCGGCGCCGCTGGACGTCAACGCCACGTGAGCGCCCATCTCGATCGTCAGGCATTCACCTTCTTCGAGCACGCGGCGAACGTATTGCGGTGCATCGGGCAGCCAGTCGAGCCCGCCGTGACGCAACGTGACCGCGAGCGCGCCGTCCAGCACGATGATCTGGCTATCCTTGTCGAACCACGCAAAGTGGCTTTGTCCGGCGTCGAGCCGGATGTCCTGCGTCCGCATGGCGAGTCCTTTTCCCGGTTGCGCACCCTCGCGACGGCGAGGCGACAGCGTGTCGTCAGGTTAGGGAAACGCGCGCGAGCGGGACAGATTCAGGGGACGGGAATCTGTTGCGGTGCAGCCGGCGATTTTGCATCGCTGTATCGGTGGGTTTACCCCGAATCTGTATCTGGCGAGCGTCCGCGCGCGCGGGCACGATGGCCCGCATGACGCCCATCACCGACCTGTCACGCACGCCTTTGCCGCTGTCCGGCGAGCCGCTTTACGAACGGCTCGCCGAGCATTACCGCCGCATCATCGCGGCTGGCACGCTGTCGCCCGGCGACCGGATGCCGTCGGTGCGCGCGTTCATGGCGCAACACGGCGTGAGTTTGTCGACCGCGATCCAGGCGTTCCGGCGGCTCGAGGATGCGGGCTGGTGCGAAGCCAGGCCGCGCTCGGGCTATTTCGTGCGGCGGCGTGCGGCGGCCGTGCTCGACACGCTGCCGGAAAGCGACGGGCCGCCGCAGAGCGTCGAGCCGCCGTTCGCGGGCCTGCACGAACGCGTGTCGCGCGTGATCGATCGCGCGAACGCGGCGCCCGATGCGCTGAACCTCGGCGGCGCATCCGCGCAGGCGACGCTGTATCCGGCCGAGCGCCTGCAGACGCTCGCGATCCGGCTGCTGCGGCGCAAGCCGACGTTGCTGACCGACGCGGGGCCCGTCGGCGGTTCGCCCGAATTCCGGCAGACGATGGCCAAACGCGCGGTGTCGTACGGCGTGACGGTATCGCCGGACGATGTGATGTCGACGAGCGGCGGGGTCGATGCCGTGAATCTCGCGCTGCGTGCGGTGGCGCGCCCCGGCGACACGATCGCGATCGAATCGCCGGCCTTTTTCGGCCTGATCCAGTTGCTCGAAAGCCTCGGCCTGCGCGCGCTCGAGATTCCGGCTAGCCCGACGACCGGGTTGTCGATCGAGGCGCTCGATGTGGCGCTGAGCGCGTATCCGGATATCCGGGCCGTCGTCGTCGTGCCGAACCTGCAAAACCCGCTCGGCAGCGTGATGCCGGACGACCGCAAGGCCGCGCTGGTCGCTCTGTGCGCGCGCCGCGGCGTGGCCGTGATCGAGGACGAGCCGTATCGCGAGCTCGTCGAAGCGCCGCATGCGGTGAAACCCGTGAAGGCATGGGACCGCGACGGCACCGTGATCTACTGCCCGTCGTTCAACAAGGTGCTGGCGCCCGGGATGCGGCTCGGCTGGATGAGCGCAGGGCGTTGGCACGCGCGTGTGAAGATGCTCAAGTTCGCGCACAGCCGGCACAACGCCGCGCTGCTGCAGGCTGTCGCCGCAGAGTTCGTCGGCTCGGGCGCGTTCGATCGCCACCTGCACCGGTTTCGCGAGCAGCTTCGCGTGCAGCGCGACGTGACGATCGACGCGATCGCCCGCCATTTTCCGGCCGGCACACGGATGAACCGGCCGCCGGGCGGCATGCTGCTGTGGATCGCGCTGCCGGACGGCGTACATTCCGAAGCGCTGTTCGACGCTGCGCTGGCGCGTGGAGTAAGAATTGCGCCGGGCTCGATCTTTTCGAATTCCGATCGCTTTGACGCGTATATCCGGCTTGCCTGCACACGCGTGTTCGACACCGCGCATGAAGCGGCACTCGAAACGCTCGGCCAGTTGATACGCGAGGCAGCAGCGGCCGCGTAACCGGGCTGATCGGCAACCGGGCTGGCGACGGCGCGCCCGAGCGCTGCCGACGCAGCGGATGCGCGAGCCGGCCGATCCGGCACGCCGTCTCTACGGCAACCTCTTGCCGCGCGATGCCGCACCGGCGATACGATTTCGGCGATTTCATCGCCCGACCGAATGCGTGGCGAGGTGCTGGCGGATCAACGACAGGTAATGATCGCCGACCGAGAAGTCGCGTGCGGCACGCGGCCGCTCCGCCTGACGCAGCGTGGCTGGCGCGCTCATGCCCAGATACCGGCACACCGCCGACGGAAACGGCTTGCGCGTATGCCCGAGCTGGCGGGCCGCGCGTTCGATGCGGGCGTCGCCGACCTGTGCACGCAGCCACGCCAGCACTTGGCGATCGGTGTCGTTGACGATACGAACCAGATGTTCCATCGCGCACCCCACTGTTCATAAATACAGTACTGTAAATATAACCAGTAAGCGGGGCGACCGCAAGCGGGTGCGCTTGCACCTGGCCGTTCGGCCAGGGTCAGCGCGCCGGCACGGCGGTTCGGGCGGCGGGAACGGCGGGGGCTGCGGGTGCTGCAAGCTTGGCGTAGCGCGCGTCGGTGAGCGTGCCGAGGAACGCGACGATGTCGTCGATTTCCGCGTCGGTCAGCGCGGGTGGCGTGCCGGGCCGGCGGTTCATCGGCGTCGAATTGACGTTGATGTTGCCGCGATAGGCGGCCGGCACGTCGTCGAAGGTTTGGGTGCCGTGATACCAGTAGCCCGGGTCGGTCGAGCGCGTGTTGTAGAACGCGACCGCGTCGCGCAGCGTCGTGAACACGCCGTTGTGCATGAACGTCTGCTTGACCGCGACGTTGCGCAGCCCTGGCGTGCGCAGGTAGCCGCACCATTGCGTCGGTTCCGGCCAGCGCAGCCGTGTGGCGGTATCGCACAGCCCGTTGTCGAAGTGGCGCGGATCGCGGTTCGCAGGCAGCGCGCGGTTACGCGGCACCGCGATCGCGTCGTAGCCGAAATCGGTGAACAGCGATCGCTCTGGCCGGCTCGACGTCTCCGACAGCGTATGGCAGGTCATGCAATTGCCCTTGTCCGGATTCCGGAACAGCGCCAGGCCGCGCATCTCGGCCGGCGCGAGCGGCGTGCGCGTGCGCAGGAATGCGTCGAAGCGCGACGTGAACGGCGCCATCTCGTCGCTCTGCAGATAGGCTTCGACGGCCGAGCCTAACGCGCGCACCAGTTGCTCGGGATCGCGCCGCACCGACGCACCGAAGCGCGTGGCGAGATCGGGCGCGAGTTCGGTGGCGTCGACCTTGCGCAGCAGCGCGGCCGGCGACCGGTTGTTCATCTCGTTCGGATCGAACAGCGGTCCGCGGATCTGCTCGGCGAGCGTGTCCGCGCGGCCGTCGCCGAACAGGCCGCCAAATGGTGACGGCGCCGGTGCGTCGTCGTCCTGGTAGAAGTGGCGGCGCGGCACGTAGCGCACGTAGAGCAGCGACGGCGCGTTGCGCTGGCTGAAGCGGCCGTGACGGCTGCCTTCCGGCACACCGGGCCCTGCCAGCGATGCCGCCGACAGCGTCGGCGCGAACGCACGGCCCGGATCGTGGCAGCCCGCGCACGACATGCCGCGCGGCTCGGACAGCCGCGGATCGAAGAAAATCCGGCGGCCAAGCGCCACGAGCGTCGGATCGGGCGCGAAGTGCGCGGCCGCCGCGTCGACCTTGCCTGTCACCTGCGGCGTGCCGTTGCCGATCGTGGCGACGATGCGCGACGGCGGCGCGCCGGGCAGCAGCGTCGTTTCGGAAGGCGCGGCGTGAGCCGCGAGGGCGATGCCGGCGAGCATGGTCGCGGCGAGTACGCATGCCGTCCGGCCGGCACGGGCTGGAACGGACGTCGAATGCAATACCGGAAGCGCCGCAAAAGCCGCCACCGAAACCCGCCACATCCGCGATCCGGCCAATTTCCGACGACGACTGCCCGAATCCGCCAAACCGCGATTCACTCGAACCTCATCACTCACGGCGCGATGAACCCCGTCTTGTCGCAGGCGAGCGTCGTGCCTGACTGGTTGCACGATGCGAGCAGCTTGCCGGCCGCCGAATACGCACGGAACACCCAGCCCGTCGCCGGTGCCGCGCGCCGTTCCATGATCAGGAAACCGAAGCTGTTGTTGTGAGAAAGCCGTTCGATCACGGCGCCCGGCGCGGGCGTCAGGTCGGCCGGGAACGGGTCGGGCAGCGCGACGTCGAGGTTGTCGCCGCCGTTGCCGGACACGATCGTCGCCGGATGCCCGGACGAGAAGTTGATTGCCTGGAAGTCGTGTACGTGCCCGTGGAGCGCGACGTGGATGCCGGGCGGGTAGTACGCCTGCGCGTTCAGGCTCGACATCACCGACTGCAGTGCGAGATTGCCCGGCGCGGGCGTGCTGCCGGCGATCGGCGCGAACGCGAGGATCGGGTGATGGTTCGTGAAGATCGTCGTCGTCATGCCGGCCTTCGACGCGAGCGACGCCACCGTCTGGAACTGCTTCTGGTAGAGGCGGAATTGCGCGTCGGTCGTCTTCAGCGGATTGCGGCCGACTTTCGCGGTATCGAACACGATCACCTGCGTGCCGCCGCCGAGCGACACCGCATACGGTTCCGAATAGTTCGCGTCGTCGTCACGGGCCGGATCGTCGCACGAACGGGCCGTCGAATACGGGCGAGGATCGAGGAAGCGATACCAGCCCTGGCCCGCCCGCGCACATTCCTCGTGGTTGCCGCGCACGACCACCCAGGGTGCCTTCGCGAACAGCGGCGCGGCCGGGCGAAACAGGTCGGCCTGCCACGTATCCCAGCCGTAGCCCCACGGGCTGTCCTTGCAGCCCGCGATGTCGGGCGGGCACGCGTTTTCGCGGTAGTGATAGTCGCCGACGTGCAGCACCAGATCCGGCGACAGCTTCGCGACGCTCGCCGCGATCGTGTCGAACGGCCAGACCGTCGCGTCGTTGCACGCCTGCCATGCGTTGTCGGCCTTCTTCATCCGGCAGCCGGTGTCGGCGATGATCGCGATGCGCTGCGGCTGGGCCTTCGGCAGCGGCAGCGCACGACCGGCGACGCTCGCCGTCTGCGCGTCGGCCGGCAACGTCGCTTCGCAGACCGATACCGGGAAGCTCGACGGTTTGGAGTCGGCCGGGTCGCTCGCGGTCGGTCGCTGCGCGACGGTTGCGGTGCCGGCGCGCAGCGTCATGCGCGACAGGTTGCCGTCGACGGACAGTTGCGGACACAGCGGATCGCTCGCGGAAGCCGGACTGTAGTTCGTGATCACGCGCGCGATTGCCTGGTTCGCATCGCCGATCTCGACCCACGCGGCCTCGACGTTGACCGCGGCACTGGCCGGATCGGCGGGCGTATCGATGTGATTCGAACACGCGGACAGCGCCGCAAGGGCGGCAAGCGGAGCGCAGCGCACGAACAGCGCGCGAGAGAGGGGTCGTCGCATGGGGGCACCGTGGGAAAACCGTCAACGGTACGCAACATGAATGTAAGAAATATGAAAGTGGAGCGCGACGGGCGTGTCGTGGCCGTGCTTGACCTCAAGCCGGCTTGAAGCCGCATAGTCAGGCTCACGATCAACGACGTACACGAAGGGGAATCGACGATGGAATCGCACCAGCCCAACGAAGCGCAGTCCGCGCTATGGAACGGCCCGTCGGGGCTTGCATGGGTCGACGCACGGACGTCGCTCGACCGGATGTTCGAGCCGTTCGAGACGCTGCTCGCGGATGCCGCGGCGGCATTGTCCGCGCGCAGCGTGCTCGACGTCGGCTGCGGCACGGGGGCGGTGACGCGCGCGATCGCCCGGAGGCTCGGCGCACATGCGCGCTGTACGGGCATCGACATCTCGGCGCGGATGATCGCCGCTGCGCAGGATCGCGCGGAACGCGAGGGCATCCGCGCAGCCTTCATGTGTGCCGACGCGCAGACGCATGCATTTGCGCGCGATCGTTTCGACCTGATCGTGTCGCGTTTCGGCGTGATGTTCTTCGACGATCCGGTGCGCGCATTCGCGAACCTGCACCGTGCGACGCACGCGAACGCGCAACTGCGATTCATCGCATGGCGCAGCGCAGCGGAAAATCCGTTCATGACGACAGCCGAGCGTGTCGCGGCGCCCTTGCTGCCGAATCTGCCGGCGCGGCAGCCGGGCGGGCCTGGACAGTTCGCGTTCGGCGACCGGCAGCGGATCGCATCGGTGTTGTCGGACAGCGGCTGGACCGACGTCGAGATCGAACCGCTCGATATCGCGTGCGCCTTGCCCGAGCCGGCGCTGCACGACTACATCGCCCGACTGGGGCCGGTCGGGCTCGCACTGCAACAGGTGGATGACGCGACACGGCGGCGCGTGGTCGATACGGTGCGCGCCGCGTTCGAGCGCTACGTGCACGGCGCGGACGTGCGTTTCGATGCGGCGTGCTGGCTCGTCAAGGCGCGTGCGCCGTCTGCGTGACGCAGGGGAAGGGGGCGGGCGATGAAGCGGCACGCGCAAAGGCGTGCCGTCAGCCACGCCTTGCACGCAGCATCAGCCACGCGCAGCCCGCCGCAACGAGTACTAGCCCGAGCAGCACCGCCTCGACGCCGAGCGCGAAGCCCGACGACATTTCGCCGCTGTTCGGCACTGGCGACAGGTTGACGGTCATCGCGATCGCGCCACCGGCCAAGAGCGCGATGCAGGCGATCCAGTAGAGCTTGCCGCGCGACGCGGCAGCGCGGATCCGCCAGAGCGCGAGGCCGGCGCCGCCGAGGTAAAGCACGGCGAGCATGACGAGCGCGACGAGGTCGCCGGCCCGATTGTGGAGGAACCCGCTCATTGCGCGGCTCCGTCGATCGTCGCGCATCGGGGCGACGGGGTGCGGGAGATGCGGTTGTTCATTCGGTCTTTGTCTCGTGGGCCGGTACGCGGTTCGCCCGCTGGGCGGTCGCCGAAGCCGTTCGCCGCAATCGGCGCCAGAAATACGGCGAAGATGGTGACGGCGAGCGCGCCGAGCAGGCCGAAGCGGGCGACGTCCGATTGCCGGCCGATGAAGAACGACGCGCCGATGACGGCGAGCGCCGGCAGGACGACCGGTGGTTCGAATGCGGTTCGGAACGGGAGGCGGGATTCCGGCATGACGGGCATCCAGGTGTGGGCGCAACGCGGCGCGACGCCGTCCGGCCACGCGTGTCGCGCGCCGGACCCTGATACGGCGTGCGTCGAACGTACCGCGATGTCAGGAATGCACGCGGGGGCGTGCAGGGATCAACCTGACGGATTGTAAGTGATCGGGAGCAAGTGCGAAAAGCGCGCGATCCGCGCGGTGCGCGAACGTCGTTGCAACGGAAGGAGGAAAAGACGGCGCCCCCGGACGATGCACGGAGAAGCATATCGTCAGGGGCGAATAGCGAGCAGCACGTTGCCGCCCGCGTTCAGAACGTCACGGCGATCCCGGCCATGCCGACGAACTGACCATGTGTGGTCGATGGCGTGAACTGCTGCGAATCGCCGACGATCGGCGCCGCATCGACGATCCGGCTTGCACCTTGTGCACCGAGCGTCTGCCAGCACGAATGCGTGCACGCCTGCAGTGCGTAGAGCGTCGTGCGTTTCGACAGGCTGTACGACTCCTTCAGCGAATACTACTCATGGCGTGCCGCATCCGGCACGCCGTTCGCTTTCGACGCGAGCGTGTACGAGAACGCGCCGGCCACCGAGAGCGCTGGCGGGAAGCCGACGCTTCAAGGGGCGTGACAACCCTGATGAAAATTTATTTTTTTCCGGGCGGCAGATTGTGTAAATTGATTTTCATTCACCTTGCAACAACCATTCGCATGACGTCTCTCGTTCCGCACGATGCCAATCAGGATGAACCCGCGATCGCCGAGCGCATTGCGTCGGCGATGCCGTTGATGACGCCGATCCACCGTCGCATGGGCGAGTTCGTGCTCGCGAACCCGTTTCGCGCGGCGACGATGCGCATCGACGAGCTCGCGCAAGCCGTGAATGCCTCGATCGCGACCGCGAACCGCTTCGCGAAAGCGCTCGGCTTCGACGGCTATCCGGCAATGCGAGCGGCGCTCGTGCGCGGCTTCGAGGCGACGCTCGGCCCGGTCGAGCGGCTGCGTTCCGCGCAGGAGCAGGAGTCGGGCGTGCGTGGTGCCGTGTGGATCGACGCGGTATTCGACCAGGCCGTCGCGAACATCGGGAACACGCGCGCGCAGCTGGACGCGGGCGACGTCGAAGCGGCCGTCGAGTCGATCGTCGGCGCGCGGCGCGTGCTGATTCTCGGCGCCGGTTCGAGCGCGTTTCTCGCCGGGTTGATGGAGCATGGGCTATCGGTGTGCCACGACAACGTGCAGTCGCTTGCGCTGCTGGGCGGCCCTTCGCATGCGGCGCGGCGTCTGTATACGGCCGACTCGCGGGATCTCGTGATCGCGCTCGCATTTCCGCGCTACGTGACGGACACGATCGAGCTCGCGCGCCGGGCGGCCGCACGCGGCGCGCGGGTGCTCGGCATCACCGACGGGCCCGATTCGCCGCTTGCCCCGATCGCGTCGCTGAAGCTGTACGTGAAGGCCGAGCGGCGTTTTGCGGCGACGTCGGAGGCGGCCGTGCTGACGATGATCGAGGCGCTGATCGACGCCGTCGCGCTGCGCACGCACCGTTCCGCGAAGTCGGCTGCCGAGATGACCGAATTCCTGTTGCCCTGGCTGGTTCAGCCTCAAGCGGCGCAGCCGGCCGCCAACCCTTCTTCCTCCGGTCCGAAAAAATCATGACTTCACCCGCGATCGTCGCGATTCACGGCGGTGCAGGCACGATCCTGCGCGATGCAATGAATACCGACACCGAACGCCAGTACCGTGCCGAGCTGACCGCGATCCTGCAGGCCGCGCAGAAGGTGCTCGCCGACGGCGGCAGCGCGCTCGACGCCGTTACCGCCGCGGTGCGGATGCTCGAGGACTGTCCGCTGTTCAACGCCGGGCGCGGCGCCGTGTATACGGCCGAAGGCAAACACGAACTCGATGCGGCCGTGATGGACGGCGCGACGCTCGCGGCAGGCGCGATCTGCTGCGCGACGCGCGTGCGCAATCCGGTGCTCGCCGCGCGGCGCGTGATGGAAGCGAGCGAACACGTGCTGTTCGCCGGCGCGGGCGCCGACGCGTTCGCGGTCGCGCAGGGACTCGAAATCGCCGAACCCGGCTACTTCGACACCGACGCGCGGCACGCGCAGTGGGTGAAGGCGCGCGCGGCGGCCGGCACGATGCTCGACCACGACGCCGCGAGCTTCACGTTCGGCGGGGCCGCACAACCCGCCGAGCCGCTCGATCCGGACCGCAAGCACGGCACGGTCGGCGCGGTCGCGTGCGACGTGCACGGCCATGTCGCGGCGGCGACGTCGACGGGCGGCATCACGAACAAACAGCCCGGGCGCGTCGGCGATTCACCGATCATCGGCGCGGGCTGCTACGCGGACGACGCGACGTGCGCGGTATCCGCGACGGGCACCGGCGAAATGTTCATCCGGCTCGCGACCGCGCATGACGTGGCCGCGCAGATCGCGTATCGCGGCGCGTCGCTCGCCGACGCCGCGCACGACGTCGTGATGAACAAGCTGCCGCGCCTGGCCGGGCGCGGCGGAATCATCGCGGTCGATGCGCACGGCAACGTCGCGATGCCGTTCAACACGGAAGGGATGTATCGCGGCTACGCGCGCGTCGGCGAGACGCCCGTGGTCGGCATCTACCGCGACGATGCGGCCTGATTGCGGATCGCACGAGGAGACCTTCGCATGACTTCGAGCCGAAACCCGTCCGGACTGGTGCTGCCCGAGCAGCGCGTCGTTGCCGTCGACGACCTGTCGGTGATGTTCCGCCGCGAAGGCGCGACGTTCGATGCGGTGCGTAACGTGTCGTTTCACGTCGATCGCGGCGAGACGCTCGCGATCGTCGGCGAATCGGGCTCGGGCAAGTCGGTCACGTCGCTCGCGCTGATGCGGCTCGTCGAGCATGGCGGCGGCGAGATCACGAGCGGGCGGATCGCGTTGCGCCGCCGCGGCGGCGCGCTCGTCGATCTCGCGCAGGCGAGCCCGGCGGCGATGCGCGGCATTCGCGGTGCGGACGTCGCGATGATCTTCCAGGAGCCGATGACGTCGCTGAACCCGGTGTTTACGGTTGGTGACCAGATCAGCGAGGCGATCGCGCTGCACCAATCGAAGGGCGCGAGCGGAGCGCGCGCGGAAGCATTGCGGCTGCTCGACCTCGTGCGTATTCCGGAGGCGCGCCGCGTGTTCGCGCGCTATCCGCACCAGTTGTCCGGCGGGATGCGCCAGCGCGTGATGATCGCGATGGCGCTGTCGTGCCGGCCCGCGCTGCTGATCGCCGACGAACCGACGACCGCGCTCGACGTGACGATCCAGGCGCAGATCCTGCAACTGATTCGCGGGCTGCAGGACGAAATGAACATGGGCGTGATCTTCATCACGCACGACATGGGCGTGGTCGCCGAAGTGGCCGACCGCGTGCTCGTGATGTATCGCGGCGAGAAGGTCGAGGAAGGCGAGTCCGACCGGATCTTCGCGGCGCCCGCGCATCGCTACACGCGCGCGCTGCTCGCGGCCGTGCCGCGGCTTGGCTCGATGCGGGGCACCGACGCGCCGGAGAAATTCCCGGTGCTGAAGGTGGACGGCACGAACGCGGTCGCGCCGGCGTCCGCGGCGAACGACGCCGCTGCGCCGCCGCACGTCGATCCGGCCTCGCCGCCGATCCTGCGCGTGCGCGATCTCGTCACGCGGTTTCCTGTGAAGAGCGGCGTGTTCGGCCGCGTGTCGCAGTACGTGCATGCGGTCGAGCGCGTGAGCTTCGATCTGCGCGCGGGCGAGACGCTCGCGCTCGTGGGCGAATCGGGCTGCGGCAAGTCGACGACCGGCCGCTCGCTGCTGCGCCTCGTCGAATCGCAGAGCGGCTCGATCGAGTTCGACGGCCGCGACATCAGCAAGCTGAAGGGCGCCGATCTGCAATCGCTGCGCCGGAACATCCAGTTCATCTTCCAGGATCCGTTCGCATCGCTGAATCCGCGCCTGACCGTCGGCTTCTCGATCATGGAGCCGCTGCTGGTGCACGGCGTCGCGAGCGGCTGCGAAGCGCAGGCGCGCGTCGACTGGCTGCTGGAGAAGGTCGGCCTGCCGCCGGAGGCCGCGCGTCGCTATCCGCACGAATTCTCGGGCGGCCAGCGCCAGCGGATCGCCATTGCCCGCGCGCTCGCGCTGAATCCGAAGGTCGTGATCGCCGACGAATCGGTGTCCGCGCTCGACGTGTCGGTGCAGGCGCAGATCGTCAACCTGATGCTCGAGCTGCAGCGCGAGCTCGGCGTCGCGTATCTGTTCATCTCGCACGACATGGCCGTGGTCGAGCGCGTCAGCCATCGCGTCGCGGTGATGTATCTCGGCCAGATCGTCGAGATCGGCCCGCGCCGCGCGGTGTTCGAAGCGCCGCAGCATCCGTACACGAAGAAGCTGATGAGCGCGGTGCCGGTGGCCGACCCTGCTCGCCGGCACGCACCGCGCCAGCTCGCGGCGGACGAGATTCCGAGCCCGATCCGCGCGGTTGGCGACGAGCCGTCCGTCGCGCCGCTCGTCGCGGTCGGCCCCGGTCACTACGTCGCGACGCATCGCGTCGGCGGTGCGTATTGAGTACGGCCGGACCCGTCGTTTCGCGCGACGCTTCCGCAAGGAGCGCGCGCCATGCAGTACGTAGTCGAAATCGAAACCGAAACGCCCGCGAGGCGTCACCGATCCAACAGGAGCCCAGCAACATGAACAAGCAGCATCCGTTCCCGATGTTTCGTCCGCGCGCATGCTTCGCCGCGCTCGCCGGCGCGATCGCGCTGACGGCCTCACTGCCGGCGTTCGCGCAGCAGACCGCGGTGATGGCAGTGGATTCGACGTTCACGACGATGGACCCGTACGACGCGAACGACACGGTGTCGCAGGCCGTCGTCAAGTCGTTCTACCAGGGGCTGTTCGGCTTCGACAAGGACATGAAGCTCGTCAACGTGCTGGCGACGAGCTACGAGGCGAGCCCCGATGCGAAGACCTACACGATCAAGTTGCGCCAGGGCGTGAAATTCCACGACGGCACCGACTTCAACGCGGCGGCCGTGAAGGCCAACTTCGACCGCGTGACCGATCCGGCGAATCACCTGAAGCGCTACAACATGTTCCGCGTGATCGAGAAGACGGAAGTCGTCGATCCGTACACGGTGAAGGTCACGCTGCGCGAGCCGTTCTCGGCGTTCATCAACACGCTTGCGCATCCGTCGGCCGTGATGATCTCGCCGGCCGCGCTGAAGAAGTGGGGGCGCGACATCGCGCTGCATCCGGTCGGCACCGGGCCGTTCGAGTTCGTCGAATGGAAGCAGACCGACGACCTGAAGGTGAAGAAGTTCGCCGGCTACTGGAAGAAGGGCTATCCGAAGATCGACGCGATCGACTGGAAGCCGGTGGTCGACAACAATACGCGCGCGGCGCTGATGAAGACGGGCGAAGCCGATTTTGCGTTCCGCATCCCGTTCGAGCAGGCGGCCGACCTGAAGGGCAATCCGACGGTCGACGTCATCGAGCGACCGTCGATCGTGCAGCGCTTCGTGTCGCTGAACACGCTGCAAAAGCCGTTCGACAACCCGAAGGTGCGCCAGGCGCTGAACTATGCGGTGAACAAGGAGGCGCTCGCGAAGGTGGCGTTCTCCGGTTTCGCGGCGCCGGCCACCGGCGTGGTGCCGCAGGGCGTCGACTATGCGACCAGGCTGGGGCCGTGGCCGTACGACCCGGCGAAGGCTCGCGCGCTGCTGAAGGAGGCCGGCTATCCGAACGGCTTCGAGACGACGCTGTGGTCCGCGTATAACAACTCGACGTCGCAGAAGGCGATCCAGTTCGTGCAGCAGCAGCTCGCGCAGGTCGGCGTGAAGGTGCAGGTGCAGGCGCTGGAGGCCGGCGAGCGCGTCGCGAAGGTCGAGAGCGCGCCGGATCCGGCGAAGGCGCCGGTGCGGATGTACTACATCGGCTGGTCGTCGTCGACGGGTGAAGCGAACTGGGCGATCACGCCGCTGCTCGCCGGCGCATCGGCGCCGCCGAAGCTCGTCAATACCGCGTACTACAAGAACGACACGGTGGACGGCGATCTCGCGAAGGCGCTCGAGACTGTCGACCGCGCGAAGAAGACCGAGCTTTACGCGGACGCGCAGAAGCAGATCTGGACCGACGCGCCGTGGATCTTCCTCGTGCAGGAGAAGATCGTCTATGCGCGCAGCAAGCGCTTGCAGGGCGCGTACGTGATGCCGGACGGCTCGTTCAACTTCGACGAAATCTCGCTGAAATGACGGCGATTCGCCCGCCACGCGGTGCCGGCGGCGCACGCTGCCGGCACGCTGATTCGATCGGTGCTGCTCCATGCTGAATTTTCTCGTCAAACGCCTGTTCGGCCTGCTGCCCACGCTCGCGATCGTCGCGGTGCTGGTGTTCCTTTTCGTGCACCTGCTGCCCGGCGATCCGGCGCGGCTCGCGGCCGGCCCCGAAGCCGACGACGCGACGGTCGCGCTCGTGCGCGCCGATCTCGGGCTCGACCGGCCGCTGCCCGCGCAGTTCGCGAACTTCTTCGTGAAGATCGCGCACGGCGATTTCGGGATGTCGACGCGCAGCAAGCGGCCGGTGTCGACCGAGATCGGCGAGCGCTTCATGCCGACGCTGCTGCTCACGCTCGTCAGCATGGTGTGGGCGACGCTGTTCGGGATGGCGATCGGGATCGCGTCGGCGGTATGGCGCAACCGCTGGCCCGACCGCATCGGGATGACGATTGCGGTGTCGGGCATCTCGTTTCCCGCGTTCGCGCTCGGCATGCTGCTGATGGAAATCTTCTCGGTGAAGCTCGGCTGGCTGCCGGTCGTGCCGGACGGCACGTGGAAGAGCTACGTGCTGCCGTCCCTGACGCTCGGCGCGGCGGTCGCGGCCGTGATGGCGCGCTTCACGCGCGCGTCGTTCGTCGAGGTGCTCAACGAGGACTTCGTGCGCACCGCGCGCGCGAAGGGCGTGCACGAGCCGATGGTCGTGCTCAAGCACTGCCTGCGCAACGCGATGATCCCGGTCGTCACGATGATGGGGCTGCAGTTCGGCTTTCTGCTCGGCGGCTCGATCGTCGTCGAGGTCGTGTTCAACTGGCCGGGACTCGGGCGCCTGCTGGTCGACTCGGTGACGATGCGCGACTACCCGGTGATCCAGGCGATCGTGCTGCTGTTCTCGCTCGAGTTCATCCTGATCAACCTGACCGTCGACGTGCTGTACGCGGTCATCAACCCGACCATCCGGTTCAAGTGAGGCTCGCATGAACGCGACTGTCCAGCCCGCGGCGCCGGCCGCATCGGCCGCGATCCGCACGCCGTGGCGCGAATTCTGGCGCAAGTTCCGCAAGCAGAGCGTCGCGCTGGTCGCGGCCGGCTTCGTGCTCGCGCTCGTCGTCCTGGCGTTCGTCGGCCCGCACATCGTGCCGTTCGATCCGGAAAACTACTTCGACTACGACGCGCTGAACGCGGGGCCGTCGGCCGTGCACTGGTTCGGCGTCGACTCGCTCGGCCGCGACATCTTCAGCCGGATCATCGCCGGCACGCGCATCTCGCTCGCGGCCGGTTTCTTTTCGGTCGCGCTCGGCGCGATCATCGGCACGTTCTTCGGGCTGCTCGCCGGTTACTACGAAGGCTGGTGGGACCGCATCACGATGCGCGTGGCCGACGTGCTGTTCGCATTCCCGGGGATCCTGCTCGCGATCGGCGTGGTCGCGATCCTCGGCAACGGCATGGTCAACGTGATCTGCGCGGTCGCGATCTTCAGCATCCCGGCGTTCGCGCGGCTCGTGCGCGGCAACACGCTGATGCTCAAGCACATGACCTATGTAGAGGCCGCGCGCAGCATCGGCGCGTCCGACTGGACGATCATCATGCGGCACATCCTGCCAGGCACGGTGTCGTCGGTCGTCGTCTACTTCACGATGCGGATCGGCACGTCGATCATCACGGCCGCGAGCCTGTCGTTCCTCGGGCTCGGCGCGCAGCCGCCGATGCCGGAGTGGGGCGCGATGCTCAACGAGGCGCGCGCGGACATGGTGACCGCGCCGCACATCGCGATCTTCCCGAGCCTCGCAATCTTCCTGACCGTGCTCGCATTCAACCTGCTCGGCGACGGGTTGCGCGACGCGCTCGATCCGAAACTGGAGCGGCGCTGATGGGGGCGGTTTCGATGTGGACACGGACGTTGCCGGCCGGGCCGCGCGGCACGATCGCCGACGTGCCGGGCGTGACCGTCGGCCATGCCACGCTCGATGCGGGCGGCGTGCAGACAGGCGTCACCGTCGTGAAGCCGCATCCGGGCGACCTGTACCGCAGCAAGGTGCCGGCCGGCGCGGCCGTGATCAACGGCTTCGGCAAGAGCGTCGGGCTCGTGCAGGTCGACGAGCTCGGCACGCTCGACACGCCGATCGCGTTGACCAACACGTTCGGCGTCGGCACGATCGCGCAAGCACAGATCCGCGCGGCCATCGCCGCGAATCCGCAGATCGGCCGCGACTGGTCGACGGTCAATCCGCTCGTGTTCGAGTGCAACGACGGGTATCTGAACGACATCCAGGCGTTCGCGGTGACGGCCGCGCATTACGACGATGCGTGCCGCACGGCCGCGCGCGACTTCGCACGCGGCGCGGTGGGCGCCGGGCGCGGGATGTCGTGTTTCGACCTGAAGGGCGGGATCGGTTCGGCATCGCGCGTGGCCGTCGCGGCGGGCCGGCCGTATACGGTCGGCGCGCTCGTGCTCGCGAATTTCGGCCGGCTGCCGATGCTCACGCTCGGCGGCGTGCCGGTCGGGCGCATCGTCGCGCAACGATGGTCCGAGGCGGCCGCGCATGCGGCGCCGCCCGAGCAAGGCTCGATCATCCTGCTGCTCGCGACCGATGCGCCGCTCGATGCGCGGCAGTTGTCGCGGCTCGCACGCCGCGCGGGCGCGGGGCTGGCCCGTACCGGTTCGGTCTACGGGCACGGCAGCGGCGACATCGCGCTCGCATTCTCGACCGCGTACACCGTCGCACACGATGCATCGACCGTCGCGCTGCCCGCCCTCGTGGCCGACGCGGCGCTCGATCCGCTATTCATGGCCGCGGGCGAAAGCGTCGAGCACGCGATTGCCGACGCGCTGCTGCAGGCCGTGACCGTTGCCGGGCGCGACGCTCACGTGCGGCAATCGCTGCGCGACGCGGTGCCCGATCTCGACCGCCTGTTCAACGAAAGCAACGAAGGACGTTCGACCCAGTCATGAGGATCCTGATCTCGACCGACATCGAAGGCGTCGCCGGCGTGTTCGCCGCCGAGCAGACGCGTGCCGGCAATCCTGAATACGAACGCGCACGCCGCTGGATGACCGCCGAGGCGAACGCGGCGATCGAGGGCGCGTTCGCGGGCGGCGCGCAGGCCGTGTGGGTCAACGACTCGCACGGCGGCTTTCGCAACCTGCTGCCCGACGGGCTCGATGCCCGTGTGCGCGTCGTGCTCGGCAAGCCGCGTCCGCTCGGGATGATGGCTGGCCTCGAACAGCAGCCGGACCTCGTATTCATGATCGGCTTTCACGCGAAATCGCAGACGCGCGGCGTGCTCGCGCATACGATCAACAGTTTCGCGTTCACGCAGGTGTGGCTGAACGGCGTCGAGCTCGGCGAAGCCGGGTTGTACGGCGCGCTGGCCCGCGAATACGGCGCGCACGTCGCGCTGGCGTCGGGCGACGACGTATTCGCCGAGGAAACGCAGCCGCTGTTTCCGGACGCGCGTTTCGAGACCGTCAAGACGGCCGGCGGCGCATCGAGCGGCGACACGCTCACGCCGGCCGCGTCCTGCGCGCGCATCGCGGCCGCCGCGCACGAAACAGTCGCGCACGCGCTGTCGGCCGGCTGGCGCGCCGGCGCGCATCGGCCCGCGCCGGCCGCATGCACGCTGCGCGTGCAGACGGCCGCGCTCGCCGATCTGTTCTGCGTGTTGCCGTCGATCGAACGGACCGATGCGGTAACGTTGCGTTTCGACGGGCCTTCGGTCGAACATGTGGTGCGCACGCTGAACAGTCTGTCGGCGATGTCGTTCATGCTGCGCTGATGCGTGCCGACCGGATGCCGCGCGTGCGCGGTGCATCACATACGGCTCGCAGTCTCGACGGGGTTCGCTGCCGTGGCGAGCAGGAACGATTCCATCGCGGCGACCAGCGCGAGCGGCGTCTCGTTCATCGGATAGTGGCCGGCATTGCGGAGCACGTCGACGGTGGCGAGCGGATAGCGCTGTAGATAAGTGCGCGCCATCAGCGCCGCGTCGAACGCCGGATCGTGTTCGCCGATCAGCACCTTCACCGGATGGCGGCCCGCGATCTCGTCGCTGAAATCCGTGTCGGCCCATGCGCGGAAGTACGCGGCGAACGCGTGTGCCGACGAACACGATGCCGAATACGCGGCTTTCCACTCGACCCACGCGGCCGGCAGCCGGCCGCCGGTGCTGCGGTCGATGATGCTCCGGCGATCGGCGAGATGGTCGGCGGCGCGTTCGAATAGCGCGCGCCGCGCGGCGTCGAACGGCAGGCCGCCGCATGGCACCGGCGCGACCGGCACCAGCGCGCGCACTCGCTCGGGCGCGATGGCGGCGACTTTCTCGATCGCCATGCCGCCCATCGAGTGGCCGACGAGGCTGAACGTGGGCCAGCCGAGCGTGTTCGCGAGTGCGAGGGTGTCGGCGGCGATTTCGTCGATGGTGTAGCTGCCGTGCGCGTCGCGCATGCGGCCGTAGCCGCGGTAGTCCATGAATACATAGGTGAAGTGCTCGCGTGACAGCCACGCTTCGAGGGGCTCGAATGCGCGTGCGTCGCCGAACCAGCCGTGCAGCACGAGAACAGGGTGGGGGCCGTCTCCCACGCGATGAAACGTATTGGGCATTTCCGCTCCGATGAAGTCGCTATCCGGCCGATTCGGCCGTCGGGTCTTGCGGCCTATCCGGTCGCGCAAGCGTGGAGCGGATCGTAGATCGATCGAAGGTGACCCGCCTTCGATATCGGGTCATTCATGATGGAATTCGGGCCTTGAGAAATACGCTGCTGGATCCCTACGAACATATTCCCCGTAGCGTGGTGGTGACCGCCAACGACTACGCGGCAGGCACGACGTTTCCCGAGCACGCGCACGTGCGCGGACAGTTCGCGTTTGCGTCGCGCGGCACGATCAGCGTGTCGACGCCGCACGGCCGCTGGCTGGTGCCGCCGCAGCGCGCGTGCTGGGTGCCGGCCGGCGTGCGGCACGAGATGACGATGACGGGGCCGGTCACGATGCTGAACACGTTCGTGTCGGGCGATGCCGCGCAGGCGGTGGGGCTGCCGGAACAGTGCGGCGTGTACGGCGTGTCGCCGCTGCTGCGGCAACTGATCGACGATGCGATCGACCTGCCGGCGATGTACGACGTCGACGGCAGGGCCGGCAAGCTGATGGCGCTGCTGGTCGCGGAAATCGCGACGATGCCGCGCCTGTCGCTGCATGCGCCGCTGCCGGCCGACACGCGTCTCGCGAAGGTCTGCCGCCATCTGTTCGCGTCGCCGTCGATCGCGGCCGATCTCGACAAGGTGGCGGCAGATGCGGGCGTAAGCCGGCGCACCTTCACGCGGCTGTTTCGTGCGCAGACCGGCGTGAGTTTCGCCGCGTGGCGTCAACAGGTGTGCATGCTCGCCGCGATTGCCCGCCTGAGCGACGGGCAGCCGGTGACGCGCGTCGCATTCGATCTCGGCTATGCGAGCGCGAGCGCGTTTACGTCCGCGTTTCGGCGCATCCTGGGCGATACGCCGAGCCGGTATCTGGAGATTCGCCGGTAGTCGGAGCGGCGGCGTCGGTGCGGGTTTTCCGCGCACGAAAAAAACGCGCCTGCCGGATCCGGTCAGACGCGCTTAAAGGCACTCGGTCAGAAAAAATGCGCGATCAGCCAGCCGGCGTGTCGCGCATTGCTCGGGGAATTGTTGCCTGTTTCGATTTAATTCCATTGATACGTTGCAGATAGCCAAGCATACGCCGCGTAACGCACAAACGATATTGTGTGCGCCGCACAATTGATGTGCTGTCGCAGCATGCGTTTGAATCGGCTGTTCCGGATCGGGGTCGGAAGGCATCGGCGAAAGGCTTCGGCGGTCGCGGACGGGTGTGTCGCGATGCAGCATCGAATGATGGTGCCGTACAACGAAAAACCGCCGCGTGATGCGATGCCAGTCGGTATCGCGCCACGCGGCGGTTCGATGCAAGGCCGGCTTGCGCCGGCCTGTGCCGGTTCGTGCGTTACACGTCGAAGAACACCGTTTCCTCGGGGCCCTGCATGCGGATGTCGAAGCGGTACACGACAGGGCGGCCCGGCTGCGCATCGCGCTTGGCGACGAGCGTCGCGCGGCGCTCGGCCGGCACCTCGTTCAGCACCGGATCGGCCGCGTTCGCCGCGGCTTCGTCGTCGAAATACACGCGGGTGAACGCGTGCGTCAGGATCCCGCGCATCATCACGGTCACGTTGATGTGCGGCGCTTCGTCCGCGGCGATGCGGCCCGGCTTCACCGTCTCGACGACGAAGCGTTGCTGCGGATCGGTGCCCGTGCCGACTCGCGCGAAGCCCGAGAAGCCGGACTTCGCGATGTCGTCGCGCGATGCCGGGTAGCGGCCCGCGCTGTCCACCTGCGTGAATTCGAGCACGGCGTCGCCGACGATGTTGCCGTCGCCGTCGAACACCTGGCCGATCAGCAGCACGTGCTCGCCTTCGGCGTGCGATGCGGCGATCGTCGGCGTGAACAGGCTCTTCAGGTCGTAATCGTATTGCTGCGGGCACAGGCCGTATGCGAAGTACGGGCCGACTGTCTGCGAAGGGGTTTGCTTCAGCGTCGTCATGGTTCAGCGCTCCATCGGGGTGGCGTCACGGCCGCGCAGCACGATGTCGAATTCGTAGCCGAGCGCATAGCCTTCTTCGGTGATGTCCATCGAGAAGCGCGAGATCAGGCGATCGCGCGCGGCCTCGGGCGTGCCCTGGAAGATCGGGTCGTACGCGAGCAGCGGGTCGCCGGGGAAGTACATCTGCGTGACGAGGCGCGAGCCGAAGTAGTCGCCGAACAGCGAGAAGTGGATGTGATTCGGGCGCCACGCGTTCGGATGGTTACCCCACGGATACGCGCCGGGCTTGATCGTCAGGAAGCGGTAGCGGCCTTCGTCGTCGGTCAGGCAGCGGCCTGCGCCGAGGAAGTTCGGGTCGAGCGGGGCGTCGTGCTGGTCGACCTTGTGCACGTAGCGGCCGGCTGCGTTGGCCTGCCACACCTCGACGAGCGTGTTGCGTACCGGCTTGCCGCCTTCGTCGAGCACGCGGCCCGTGACGACGATGCGCTCGCCGAGCGGCTCGCCGTTCTTCACGGCGTTCTTCGTCAGGTCGTGGTCGAGCGCGCCGAGATCTTCCGCACCGTAGACGGGTGCGTACTGGTCGCGCAGCTTTTCCTTCAGCGGGATCATCGGGCGCGTCGGGCCGCGCTTCACCGACGAACGGTACTCGGGGTGGACATACGCGGGATGCGACGGCCAGTCGCGCGGGGTGAGGATCGTGGGGGAATCCATCGGGCGTCTCCTGATAGGTATTTCGCGAAGTGGATGGCAGAACTTTAGCCAATCCGGAAAGTTATGCAAAATGACCTTTTTTCGCGAATCGCATAACCTTTCGTTATGTTTGGCGGCGCCAATGAAAATCCGCCGGACAGGAAGTCTGTCCGGCGGAAAAGCGATCGGGCTTCGCGTCGTCGGTGACGACCCCGTGCACGGCCCTCCAGCCAGCCCGTCACTGTTTTTTTGATATGTCGTTGTTGTTGTTATCCGGTCTCCCCGAGCGTGCCCGCGTTGCGCCGTTACCGGCAGCCGGGGTCGAACACGATCCCGTCGAATTCGAGTGCCAGCGTGCCGCTGCGCAGCAGCGTGGCTGGCGTCGCGGCCTGTTCGGCGCCGAGCACGTCGGCTACGTAGTTCGCGCAGAACCGGCGTTGCGACAGCAGGGTGAAGCGGTTGCGAAGCAGTGCGTCGATTCGCTGTTCGGCCGTCGTGTGCACGTCGCGCTGTGCTTCGACGGTCGGTGCCGCGATCCGGCGTGCCAGTGCGATGCGTGCGCCGTCGGCGCGGGCGACGAAGCGCGACAGCAGCGTGAGCTTCGTCCGAGCAAACGCGGGCTCGGCGATCAGCGGCTCGTCGCCCGACGTATCGACGACGATCCCGAACCGGTTGGCCCATGCGCCTGCGCTGCCTGTCGCATCCCGGGACGAGCCAGCCACGCGGATGAACACGAGATCGCCGACGTGTGCGCCGGCGGCCAGCGTGCGTACCGTGGCGAGCGGCAGCATGCGATCGGTGTCGCGGGCATCGCGCGAGGCGGTGTGATGCGGGTCGAAGTCGGCGGTTTCGGTTCGGGTGCTCATTGCGGCTCCGTCGGTGAGTGACAGGACGGAGCGGATTATGCAGACAAGTACCGAAAAATGCTTTTATGGATACGTGAGTAGCCTAATATCCAACCTTGAGCATCATTTTTCGATACTGATATGACCGAAACTGCCCAACTCATCGAAACGCTGAAGCGCCAGTTGAAGGCGCAGGGCATGACCTATCGCGACGTTGCGCGTGCGCTGAACGTGTCCGAGACGAGCGTGAAGCGGTTGTTCGCGAGCGGCCGCTTCACGCTGGAGCGCGTCGCGGAGATCGCGCAACTGCTCGGCTATACGCTCGCCGAGCTCGTGCAGGAGGCGTCCGCGTCCGCGCCGCGGCTGCGGGTGCTGACCGAGCAGCAGGAGGCGCTGCTCGTGTCGGACGAGAAGCTGCTGCTCGTCGCCGTCTGCGCGATCAATTACTGGACGGTACAGGACATCGTGTCGGTCTATTGCGTGACGCAGGCCGAATGCGTGAAATACCTGCTGATGCTCGACCGGATGAATGTGATCGCGCTGCTGCCGGGCGACCGGATTCGCGTGCGCGTCGCGCGCGATTTCGACTGGCTGCCGGGCGGCCCGATTCGCCGGTACTTCCATGCGCACGTGCTCGACGATTTCCTCGGCAGCCGCTTCGACGGCCCGGGCGAGACGATGACGTTCTCGCAGGGGATGCTGACCGAAGCGGCTGCCGCGGAACTGGAGCAGGAACTGCGGCGGTTGAGCAGCAAGGCGGCGGCGCTGCACGCGGAGTCGTCATCCGCGCCGCTCGGACAAAAGCACGGGACGGCCTTGCTGATCGCGAAGCGGGTCTGGGAGCCGACCGGCTTCCGCGCGTTGCGGCGTCCTGCGTGACGTATCGCCGAATGCTTGGGACTATCCGGAAAGTTATGCAAAATGGCATTTCATCGACATCCACATAACCGCGCGTTATGAATAACCGTATCGCCGACGGCCGCGTCAAATTCCGGCATCTGCAGTGCTTTCTCGCGGTCGCGCAACTGGGCGGCGTGCAGAAGGCGGCCGAGAGCCTGTCGATCACGCAGCCGGCCGTGTCGAAGACGATCGCCGAACTCGAGTCGATCCTCGGCGTGAAGCTGTTCGAGCGCGGGCGGCACGGCGCGCAGCCGACCCGCGAAGCGCAACTGTTCATGCCGCATGCGAACGCGTGCGTGCTGGCGCTGCGGCAGGGCGTCGGGTTGCTGTCGCGCGAGGGCGGGGCCGCCGCGGCGACGCTGGAAATCGGCATGCTGCCGACGGTTGCCGCGTCGCTTGCGCCCGCATTGATGAAGGCGCTGACCGCACGCTGGCCGCGCGTCGTCGTGCGGATCGCGACGGCCGCGAATGCCGAGTTGCTGGAGCGCCTGAAGGCGGGCGCGCTCGAATGCGCGATCGGGCGTTTGTCGGAACCCGAGCGGATGATCGGGCTCGCGTTCGAGCAGCTGTACAACGAGCCGCTCGTCGCGGTTGTGCGCGCCGGACATCCGCTGCTGGCCAGCGCCGCGCCGGCCGCCGAACTCGCGCGCTATCCGGTCGTGCTGCCGCCGTTCGGTACGTTGATCCGGCAGTCGGCGGAACAACTGCTGGGCGCATGCGGCGCGCCGCCGCTGGATTCGTTCATCGAGGTGCTGTCGGTGTCGGTCGCACGGGCGCTCGCGCTCGAGAACGATGCGGTCTGGTTCGTGCCGCTCTATGCGGCGGAATACGACCTGACGGCCGGTGCGCTCGCGCGTCTGGCGTTGCCGGCCGCGGGTACCGACGAACCGGTCGGTCTCGTGCTGCGCACCGATGCGCAGCCGTCGCCGGTCGCACGGACGCTGATCGACGCCGTGCGTGAAATCGCGCAGGCGCGGTTCGGCGATGCGCGCACCCCACACACGGCGCGCGGTGCGCGCAAGCCGGCTCGCCGCGCGCGGTGATACGCGGTGACGCCTGGCGCTAGGCCGACCCGCCACGCGTCGGCCTGCAGCATTCCCCTCATTGCCTTTCACTGGCCATTCGGTCAGTAGCGAGCTGCGTCGTGCTTGGCATATCGTATCTTGTTTGGTACGCTTTCTGGCAAGACGATGACGAGACAGCAGATTCAGGTCACGCTCGGCGTGCGCTTCTTTCGCACGGCGAGCGGCAACGAGCCGGTGCGTGAATGGCTCAAGCGGCTCGGGCACATCGAGCGAAGGTTGATCGGCGAAGAGATCAAGACCGTTCAACTGGGCTGGCCGCTCGGCATGCCGCTGGTGCGGAAGATGTCGAAGGATCTGTGTGAGATCCGCGTGATGTTGCCGCGACGAAGCGCGCGCGTGCTGTTCACGGTCGTCGGCGACACGATGGTCCTGCTGCACGCGTTCTTCAAGCAGTCGCAGGCGACACCATGCGACGATCTCGACGTGACCGTCGCACGGCTGAAAGCGCTGACGCGCGCCATCTGAATTCACGGCTTGTGCCGGCGCGTACCGTCGCCAGCGCCGGCCGGCAACGCGATGCATTGGAGTACCTTATGACGACCACGAACAATCCGCATATCGGCAGCGATTTCGATACCTTCCTCGACGAGGACGGCCATCTCGAAGCCGCCACCGCCACCGCGATCAAGCGCGTGATCGCATGGCAGATCGCGCAGGAAATGAAGGCGCAGCACATCACGAAAACGGCGATGGCCGCGCGGATGAAAACCAGCCGCGCCGCGCTTAACCGGCTGCTCGACGAAACCGATACGAGTCTGACGCTCGCGACGCTCGCGAGCGCGGCCACCGCACTCGGCAAGCGGCTCAGCTTCGAGCTGGTGCCGGCGTGACGCACGTCACGCGCACGACGAACCGCTGCGCAGCCGGCGGGCGATGAACGCGCGAGCGCTAGAGCGGCGCGTCGCAGCGATCGCACGCACGATCGCCGGCGCACCGGTGCACCAGCGCCGTCAATTGCGCCGGCCGGCCATCCGCAGATAAAGCAGCGCACCGCCAGCGAGCAGCAGCGGGCACAGCAAATACCACCCCGTCGTCAGGAACAGCCCGGCCACGGCGACCAGCGAAACCCACGCGCAGCGATATGCAATGCTGCCGCGCGGCAACAACTTCAGCGCGGCGGCCGCACCGAGCCCGTACACCATTACGAAGCAACCGGACGTGACCAGCACGAGCGGTTTCGGCCCGACGTCCGAGATCGTCGTCGCGGCCAGTGCGACGGCCGCGAGCAGCGCGATCACGCCGAGGCTGCGACGCGGCACGCCGCCGATCTGGCTGCCTTGCGCGAGCCACCCGGGCAGCGCGCCGTCGCGGCCGAGCGCCGCACCGAGCTTGGCCGCGCCCGCGAAATACGCATTCATCGTGCCGAGCGTGAGCAGCAGCGCGGCCGCGGCCGCCAGCACCTGCGCGTGACCGCCGATGCCGCGCGCGATCAGTTCCGCGAGCGGCGCACCCGATGCGCCGGCCGATGGCCCGAGCACCGCGACACTCGCGGCGGCGACCGACAGATACAGCAGGCCGACGACCACGACCGCGATGCCGGCCGAGCGCGGCATGTCGTGCGCGGGCCGGCGAAACTCCGCGGCGAGGTGCGTGATCGCTTCCCAGCCCGCGAAGCTCCACACGAGCAACGCGGCGGCCTGGCCGACCGCGAGCCAGCCGTGCGGCGCGAACGGATGCAGGTTCGCCGCACGCGCATGTGGCGCGGACGCCAGCACGGCGGCGAGCAGCAGCGTGACGAGCAGCGCCGACAACACGAGCTGCATGCGGCCCGATACGGTGACGCCGAACGCATTGGCGGCCGAAACCGTTGCGATCAGCGCGGCGGCCGTGACGATGACCGTCGTATGGCCGCCTCCCGTGACGGCCGCGACGTAGGCGCCGCCGAACATCGCGGCGGCCGGCGCGCCGGCCGGCACCGCGAAATAGAAGCACCAGCCGACGATCGCCGCGGCCTTCGGTCCGAATGCGCGTCGTGCATAGGTCGATACGCCGCCGGCGTCGGGGTAGCGCGCGCCGAGTGCGGCGAAGGTAGCCGCGAGCGGCCCCGACAGCACGACGAGCGCGGCCCACGCGAGCAGCGAAGCCGGGCCCGCCACTTCGGCGGCGAGCGCGGGCAGTGCAATGACGCCGGTGCCGAGCACCGCGCCGATATACAACGCAGCGCCCTGGAAAATGGTGAGCGAGCCCGCGTGATGAGCGGCGGGCGAATCGGCATGCGAAGGCATGAAGGGACGTCTCCGGAAGGCGTGTGTCGGGCATGGATGCCCGTACGTCGAATCGTTCGATGCTATCCGAACGCGCACGACGCTGCAGCCCGGCGTTCAGTAGTCCACGACGTGTCGCCTGTCAGCCGTTGTCAGTAGCGGCGCGCGAGCCGCAGGCGCGCATCCTCGCGCGCGGCGGGCGTCAGGTCGGGCGCGTAGTGGAACGCGCCCGACACGAGCGATGCGACGGGCACGCCGTCGCGGAACAACACGCGATTGCCCGCGAGCGCCGGCACCTTGTCGCCGGGCAGCAGCGTGCCGGCGAGGTTCAGCGGATCGGTGCCGGTGACGCACACGCACTGGCCGTCACCTGGTTGCCGGCGCAGTTCGCGCAGGATCGGGATCGCTTCGGGCAGCGCGAACTGCTCGCCCGCGAGCCCGGCAACGAAGCGGCCGCCGCGAATCTCGCCGCGCGCTTCGAGACGCTGCAGCACGCGCACGAGATCGCGCCAGCTCGGCAGCCAGTCGGCTTCGCGTTCGAGCAGCCGCCAGAACACGACACCATAGCGGCGCAGCAGCGTCCAAACGATGTGTTCGAGCGCATCGGGGTCGGTCGCGGCCGTGTCGCGTTTCGGCGCGGGCGCCCCGTCCGGTGGCGCGACGCGTTGCACGAGCGCCCACCGGCCCGCGTCGTCCATGCCGCCGATCAGTGCGCCGCCGCGTCGCGTGCGCGGCGCATGGGTCGCGCTGCGCTTGACGGCCGGTCTCAGCAGCGCACGCAGCCCCGCGAAGCTGTCCGCGTTCACGAGGCCGGCCGACACGAGTTCGCCGAGCGCCTGTTCGAGTTCGACGGGCAGCATGTGCAACTCGTCGAGCAGCGCATCGAAGAACATCGCACCGTGCGCGGCGAGCGCATCGCGCACCTGTGTCGCGCGTGCGGACAGCGCCGGTTGCGCAGCGGGGTCGCGCAGTGCCTGCCATGCGCCGAGGTGGCGGCGCGGCAGCAGCACGACCGGCGTCGTCTTCACGGGCGTGCCGGCTGCGCGGGCCGGCGCACCGATGCGGGTCCATACGAGCTTGCCGGAGCGGCACAGCTCGTCGAGGCCGCCGGCCGTGTAGTCGGTCAGCCGTGCGGGCAGCAGCGCGTCTTCCCATGCGCCGGCCGCGGCTTCATAGCCTTCGAGCTGTTCGACGACGGCGGCGAGTGCGTCGCGGCCCGAGCCGCGCGTGTCGGGCGTCATATGCTGCCAGTGCAACAGGAAGCGCATGAAATCGGCGCGCTCGACCGGTTCGATCTCGCGACGCAGCCGCTTCACCGTATAGCGATGAATGCGCGCGAGCAGGTGGCGTTCGCACCATTCGTCGACTGTTGCGCCCGGCGTGAAGCGGCCGCGCATCACGTAGCCTTCGCGTTCGAGCGCCGCGAGCGCGGTTGCGATCGCGGAGGGCGGCAGGCCGAGCGGCTGCGCGATCGCATCGAGCGTGAGCGGCCCGAAGCCGGTCAGCCGCGCGCGGATCACGTCGACGAGCGCGGCATCGGCTTCCCACGGCTGTGCACAGGCGGCCGGTACTTTCAGCACGGGCGCCGGGCGCGCGTCGGGATGCAGCGCGCGCAGGCAGACCAGCCGTTCGACCGGCACCCACAGCGCCGCGCCATCCGGCGTGACGAGTTTCGTTGCGCGGCGGCGTCCGGCCAGTTCCGCGAGGCGCTCGGGCCAGCCTGCGTGCGCATGCGCTTCGCGATCGGCGACGCAGGCGAGCGTGAGCAGCGCGTCGTGCATCTCGTCGGCGTCGCGCACGAGCGGCCACGCTTCGTCGCGCACCGCGTCGATCGCGTCGGCGTCGAGCGCGCCGAGATCGTCGGCCGATTCCGGGTCGCTCCAGCGGCGTGACTGCACGGCCTGCGTGCGGCGCTCTTCGAGCGGCGCGTCGTCGAGGAACGCATACGGCTTCGCGTTCAGGATTTCCGCGGCGAGCGGCGACGGCGCGGGCAGGTCGCGCGCGACCAGCTCGATCGCGCCGCTTTCGATCCGGCGCAGCAGCGCGAGCCAGCCGTCGGTATCCATCGCGTCGTGCAGGCAATCGTCGAGCGTCTGGTCGACGAGCGGGTGGTGCGGTATCTCGCGCTCGCCGACGACGTTCTCGAGGCACGCGACCTGATCCGGGAACACGGTCGCGAGCAGATCCTCGCTCTTCATTCGCTGCAGTTGCGGCGCGGTGCGCCGGCCGCCGGTGAAACGCGGCAGCGCGAGCGCGGTCGTCGCGTTCCAGCGCCAGCGCACGCCGAACAGCGGCGCGTCGAGCAGCGCCTGGATCAGCACATGCTCGGCGCTGGCCGAGCGCAGGTAGCGCCACACTTCGTCGAGCGAGAAGCTGTGCGCGAGCGACAGCGACAGAATGATCGCGTCGTCGGTCGCGGCCGCCTGCAGCTCGAAGTTGAAACTGCGGCAGAAGCGCTTGCGCAGCGCGAGCCCCCACGCGCGGTTGATGCGGCTGCCGAACGGCGAATGGATCACCAGTTGCATGCCGCCCGATTCGTCGAAGAAGCGCTCCATCACGAGCGTGTCCTGCGTCGGCAGCGCGCCGAGCGCCGCGCGCGTGCGCGCCAGGTAATCGGCGATCTGGCGTGCCGCGTCCGGCGACAAGTGCAGATCGTCGGCGAGCCAGCGCAGTGCCGGCGCGAGACGGCTTTCGGCGGTGCCGGTTACGGCGGCGTGGACGTCGGCATCGCGTTGCGAGGCGGCGGTGCTCGTGCCGGCATCCGCGCGTTTTTTTTCGTTGCGGCGGGTTCCGGGTTTTCCGGGTGCATGGCCGTTGCCATTTTCGTCGCCGCCCGCTTGCTTGCGCACATCGGCATGCGCCAGCCGGTCGCCTTCGGCGAACAGCCCGTCGAGCCGTGCGCGTAACCGGCCGACGGCCGCCGACAGCTCGTCGCTGCGCCCGGGCGCCTCACCGAGCCAGAACGGGATGCTCGGCGACTGGCCCTGCGCGTCCTCGACACGCACGCGGCCCGTCTCGACGCGAATGATCCGGTACGACTGGTTGCCGAGCTGGAACACGTCGCCCGCCAGGCTCTCGATCGCGAAATCCTCGTTGACGGTGCCAACCTGGATGCCCTGCGGTTCGAGCAGCACCGCGTAGTCGGCCATGTCGGGGATCGTGCCGCCGGACGTCGTCGCGGTCATCATCGCGTTGCGGCGCCCGCGCACCGTGCCGCCGACCACGTCGCGATGCAGATACGCGCCGCGCACGCCGCGGCGGCTCGTGAAGCCTTCGGCGAGCATCTTCATCACGTCGTCGAAGCGTTCGCGCGGCAGATGCGCGTACGGCGCCGCGCGCGTGAAGCTCGCGTACAGCGCGTCTTCCTGCCATTGCGCGCACGCGACTTCGGCGACGATCTGCTGCGCGAGCACGTCGAGCGGCGCCTCGGGAATCCGCAACGCATCGAGTTCGCCCCGTTGCACGCAGTCGAGCAGGGCCGCGCATTCGACGAGCTCGTCGCGCGACAGCGGGAACAGGCGCCCCTTCGGCACGCCGCCGACGTGGTGGCCGGAGCGGCCGACGCGCTGCAGGAACGGCGCGATGCCGCGCGGCGAACCGACCTGGCAGACGAGATCGACGTCGCCGATGTCGATGCCGAGTTCGAGCGACGCGGTCGCGACGAGCAGCTTCAGCTCGCCGCGCTTCAACCGCTGTTCCGCTTCGAAGCGGTGTTCTTTCGCGAGACTGCCGTGGTGCGCGGCGATTGCGTCCTTGCCGAGGCGGTCGGCCAGATGACGTGCCATGCGCTCCGCCGTGCGCCGCGTGTTCACGAACACGAGCGTCGTGCGATGCGCGGCCGCGAGCGAGGCGATCCGGTCGTACACCTGTTCCCACACGTCGGTTGCCATCACCGGTTCGAGCGGCACGTTCGGCAGTTCGAGCGCGAGGTCGCGTTCGCGCGTGTGACCGGTGTCGACGATCGTACAGTCGCGCGGCGAGTCGACCGGGCCGCCGACGAGGAAGCGCGCGACCGCGTCGATCGGTTTTTGCGTTGCCGACAGCCCGATGCGTGGCACCGTGCTGCCCGTGAGCGCGTCGAGGCGTTCGAGCGACAGCGCGAGATGGCTGCCGCGCTTGGACGATGCGAGTGCGTGGATTTCGTCGACGATGACCGAGCGCACGCCGGACAGCATTTGCCGCCCCGACGTCGACGACAGCAGCACGTACAGCGACTCGGGCGTCGTCACGAGAATGTGCGGCGCGCGCTTGCGCAGCGCCGCACGTTCGGCTTGAGTGGTGTCGCCGGTGCGCACGGCGGTGCGGATCGCCGGCACCGGCAGGCCGAGTTGCGCGAGCGATTCGGCGATGCCGGCAAGCGGCGCGTCGAGGTTCACGTGGATGTCGTTCGACAGCGCCTTCAGCGGCGACACGTACACGACGAGCGTCGCGTCGGGCAGCGCGCCGTCGTGCGCGAGCGCATCGCGCACGAGATCGTCGATCGCGCACAGGAAGGCGGTGAGCGTCTTGCCGGAGCCGGTCGGCGCGGCGACGAGCGTCGAGCGGCCGGCCTTGATGTGTGGCCACGCGAGCGCCTGCGCACCGGTCGGTGCGGCGAACGTGCGGCGGAACCACGCGGCGACGGCCGGGTGGAACACGTCGAGCGCACTGGCGGCGGGGCGGGTGGCGGTGACGTCCATCGGAGCGTTGAAATGGGGGTGCGAGCGCGCGGGCGGCCGCGCGTGAATCGTCAGTGTGCCAGACGACGCGTGTGCGTGCCGGGCCTCGCGAGCGGCGTGAGCGCGCGCGTCGTCGACACGGAGGAAGATGAGGCGCGGCGCCCGCGTTTCAACAGGTGTACGCAGGCGCGGCGCCCGCGAATCGCGGGTGGCCGGTTCAGACGGAGGGGAGGATGCAGCGCCGGCGACGCGCATCGCGGAGCGAGCGGTTCGCTGTGCGACGCCGCACGACTACACGCGATGAAGCCAGCCGAGCCAGGATTCGAGCAGCGGTGCGCGCTTGCACAGCGATTGCGCGAGCCACAGGGTACCGCCCCATGCGGCAGCCACCACGATCAGGTCGCAATGGCCGCTGTTCCACAGGTTGAGCGAATGACGCCGCCAGATCCACGGTACGCCGAGCGGATTCGGCCAGTCGGCGAGCAGGTGCATCACGCCGCCGCATGCGAAGCCGAACAGCGGTGCGGCCCACAGCGGATACGGATGATGGGTGAGCCCGTGCCATCCGAGCGCGAGCAGCGCGATCCAGCCGATGCCCCAGTGCGTGGCGGTGCGGTGCGTGATCCACAAGCGTCGCTTGCGCGACCACCATGCGAGTTCGAGCCAGTCGGGCGCGGTGCCGCCCGCGACGCCTGCCGCGAATGCGGCGAGCATGCCGGTGTGCCAGAGGCCCGTTGCGCCCGTTTGTGCGACGAGGACGGCGGCGGCGACGCCGGCTGCGATGCCGGTCGCATGATGTGCATTGTGTGAGGCCATACGAAGCGAGACGAGAAAACGTGAAGCGGCGCGTGAACGCAACAAATGATGCGGCGCGAAATCGGGGCGCTATCTTCTCAGATACGCGTGTGCCGCGGGTGCGAGATCGCAGGTTTTTTTACGTGCGGTTCGCGCCCGGCGTGCACGACGCAACTTTCTGTTTTTTGTGCATTGCGCGACCGCGCCTGACGCATGAAATTTCGACCGATGCGTGTGGCGGTTTTTACCGTCGGCATGTGGGGCCGCACACAATTTGCGGGCTTTCGTCGCGCACCGCGTGTTCGACCCTTTTTGTCCCCCTATACTACGAAACCGCACGTGGCCGTCGGCGCGCCAGCGGCCATAAGCGGATCAGGTGCCTTTCCTGCCTGAAGGAGATCCATATGGGGGACATGCAATGACTACGCTGAATCGCTTCAAAACATCCGCCGTCGTGCTCGCGACGGTGGCCGGCGTCGGCTTCCTGCCGAACGCGCCCGTCTATGCGAAGGGCCCGCAGCCTGCGGTCCTGACGAGCTCGGCGGTCGCGGTGGCCGACAAGTACAGCGCGGATGCCGCGGAGCGGATCTTCAAGGAAGGCGGCAACGCGATCGACGCGGCCGTCGCAATCGCGTTCACGCTCGCCGTCACGTATCCGGAAGCCGGCAACATCGGCGGCGGCGGCTTCATGACGATCTACAAGGACGGCAAGCCGTACTTCGTCGACTACCGCGAACGCGCACCGCTCGCCGCGACGAAGGACATGTACCTCGACAAGGACGGCAACGTCATCAAGGGCATGAGCCTGTACGGTCCGCGCGCGGTCGGCGTGCCCGGCACGGTCGCGGGCATGTGGGAAGCGCAGAAGCGCTTCGGCAAGCTGAAGTGGAAGCAGGTGCTCGCGCCGGCGATCCACTATGCGCGCGACGGCTTCGTCGTCGACGAGCAACTGGCGCAGCGCGGCGTCGACGCGTCGAAGGAGTTCGGCGGCAAGACCAATTTCGACAAGTATTTTTCCGGCCTGAAGGCCGGCGTGAACTTCAAGCAGCCCGATCTCGCCGACGTGCTCACGCGGATCTCCAACGACGGTGCCGAAGGTTTCTACAAGGGCAAGACGGCCGAGCTGATCGCCGCGTCGATGAAGACGGGCGACGGCAACGGGCTGATCACGACCGAGGATCTCGCGCAGTATCGCGCGGTGTGGCGTGAGCCGGTGCAGGCGAAATGGAACGGCTACGACGTGATCACCGCGCCGCCTCCGAGCTCCGGCGGCATCGGCCTCGTGCAGTTGCTGAAGATGAAGGCCGACCTGAAGAAGGACTTCGAGGGCGTGCCGCTCAACTCGCCGCAATACATCCACCTGGTCGCCGAAATCGAGAAGCGCGTGTTCGCCGACCGTGCGCAATACCTGGGCGACCCCGACTTCTACAAGGTGCCGATCGCGCAGCTGACCGACGATGCGTACATCGCGAAGCGCGCGGCCGAGGTCAACCCGAAGGAGCCGTCGGACACCAAGAGCGTGCAGCCGGGCCTCGGCACGACGATGCCGGAGAAGGCCGAAACGACGCACTTCTCGGTCGTCGACAAGTGGGGCAACGCGGTGTCGAATACGTACACGATCAACGGCTATTTCGGCTCGGGCGTGATCGCCGACGGCACGGGCATCGTGCTGAACGACGAGATGGACGACTTCTCCGCGAAGCCGGGCGTCGCGAACATGTTCGGCGTGGTCGGCAGCGATGCGAACGCGATCGAACCGAAGAAGCGGCCGCTGTCGTCGATGTCGCCGACGATCATGACGAAGAACGGCAAGGTGTCGCTCGTGATCGGCACGCCGGGCGGCTCGCGGATCTTCACGTCGATCTTCCAGGTGATCAACAACATCTACGACTTCAAGATGCCGTTGAAGGAGGCCGTCGGCGCGATGCGTTTCCACCATCAGCTGTTGCCGCCGAACACGATCTTCTGGGAGCCGTACCACCCGATCGAGGGTGAGCTCGCGAAGCAGCTCGAAGCGCGCGGCTACACGCTGAAGGGGCAGGACTTCAGCGGCGACATCCAGGTGATCAAGATCGACGGCAAGACGCCTGAAGCGGTGGCCGATCCGCGCGGGCGTGGCGTCACGCGGATCATTCACTGACGTCGGCGTGAAGCATGCGCGTTCGCGAAAGCGGCCGCGCATGCGGTTCGCGGCCGGTTGTTCGCCCGGCCGTGCAATGCACCGTGTCGCTTGCCTGAGCCGATGCGATGCGTTCAGGCGGTCGCCTGGATGAAGCGGGCGATTCGTTCCGCAACCGCATCGGGTGCATCCTCGAAGCAGTAGTGCCCGACACCCGCCAGCCGCTCCACGGGCGCCGACGGAAACAGCGCGGTGAACAGCGGCAGGAAATGTTCGGCGCCGAGCGTTCGATCGGCGTCTCCCCAGATCGCGAGCGCGGGTTTTGCGCGGATCGCGCGTTGCGCCGCCGCATCGGGTTCCTCGAACCGGTGTGCGCCGGCAGCAAATCCCCGCGCCCAGCCGATCGCGCCCAGGCAATCGGCCGGTCGTGCGAACGGCGCGCCGTATGCGGCGAGCCACGCATCGGTGACGATCGCGTGATTCTCGAAACCGTTCAGCTTCAGCGTGCTCAGGATGTTGAAGCCGAGCTGCCCGAGCACCGTCTCCAGCGAGCCGTCCGCCGCCGCGCGCACGATCCACTGGAACCACGGCGCATCGCGACCATTCGCGCCCAGGCGCTCGACGAGATCGGGCTGGCCGAACGGCGTAGGTCCGTTCGCCGACACGATACGCCGGATACGGTCCGGATGACGTGCGGCGAGCCCCATGCCGACCGGGCCGCCGAAGTCGTGCATCACGAGCGTCACGCGATCGAGGTCGAGCGCGACGACGAAACGCTCGAGGTTGTCGATATGGTCCTGCAACCAGTAGTTGCGTTCCTGCGGTGTTGCGCTTTTGCCGAATCCCATGTGATCGGGCACGACGACGCGATGGGCCGGGCGCAATGCGCCGATCAGATGACGAAACAGATAACCCCACGTGGGTTCGCCGTGCAGGCACAGGACGGTCTCGCCGTCGCGTGGCCCTTCATCCACGTAGTGCATCCGGAACCCGGATGTGTCGTCGAAGTGCGGGGCAAATGGAAAGGTACCGTCGAACGTGGCATCGGGCGGCATCATCGGGCGCTCCTTCATGGAGATGGGGGATTATGGTTTCAAATTGAAACCATAAGGAGCGTAGGTCGGGAAGTTCCAATTTGCAACCGAGCGGATCGAAAGTGGATGACCGAATATCCCCGCCGTGTGCTGCCTGGCAGGCAATGAAGAGAGGAAAGTCTCGCTTTCGAGAGCGAAAATGGATTGGCAGCCAATCGGCAGCACTCCAATCCCGGCGGGGAATCCCGCTTCGTTCGTGCTTTGCGAACAGTAGCGCCCCGATGATTGATTTCCGGTGTTGTTGGTTTTATATTGAAACCTTCCATGGCAATGAGCCAGCCGCCGCCGGCTTTCATCGATGACGCGACGAACCACCCACGAAGATTCCCTCTGCGGCGTTGCGCGCCCGCTGGACGCGATTGGCGACTGGTGGTCGCTGCTGATCGTGCGCGACGCATTCGACGGGCTGCGCCGTTTCGGCGAGTTCCAGAAAAATCTCGGCCTTGCGAAGAACATCCTCGCCGCGCGTTTGCGCAACCTTGTCGCGCACGGAATCATGGACATGGTGCCGGCCGCGGACGGCGGTGCGCATCACGAGTACGTCCTGACCGAAAAGGGGCGAGGCCTGTTTCCGCTGCTCGTCGCGCTGCGGCAGTGGGGCGAGGACTTCTTTTTCGAACCCGACGAAGCGCACGTGCTGCTCGTCGACCGCAAGACCGGCTTGCCCGTCAGGAAACTGGAGCTGCGCGCGCAGGACGGCCGCGTGCTCGGCCCCGAGGATACGGTCGTGCTGCCGCCGCCCGACTGACGCACGGCGCGCGCGCATGCATTACCGCTTCAGCAGCGCATGCGCATGCACGATCTGTTCGGCGATCTGGTTGATCGAGATGCGCCGCTCCATCGCCTGCGAGCGGATCTGCTGATACGCCTCTTCCTCGCCGATGCCGTTGTGCTGCATGAGCAGCGTCTTCGCTTCCTGCAGCGTGCGCGCGGATATCACGCGCTGTTCGAGCTGCGCGATGCGGCGCCGGTATTCGTCGTGCCGGCGGCTCTGGTGACACGCGAGCGCCATCGCGCTCAACAGCCCGAACGAGCGCACGGGCGTCGTCACCGCGCTTTGCGCGTCGATGCGCAGCATCAGTTCGAGGATGGTCGGGCTTTCATAGGTCGTGACGGCGATCAGCGGCGGCCGAGCATCGTCCTCGAGCCACGGGATCGAAAGGTGCAGCAGATCGGGCCGCACCGCGAGAATCACGAGATCGACGCTCTCCGGCAACTCGGCGGGCGGCGGCCAGCGCTGCTCGCTCGGGCAGCCGATACGCGAC
Organism: Burkholderia sp. Bp9016; assembly: GCF_003857765.1. NCBI lineage: Bacteria > Pseudomonadati > Pseudomonadota > Betaproteobacteria > Burkholderiales > Burkholderiaceae > Burkholderia > Burkholderia sp. Bp9016. The sequence continues at coordinate 227,708 of NZ_QTPY01000003.1, read as the reverse complement.
AACTGCTCGACGATCAGCAGGCCGTTGTCGTCGTCCGGGTAGTACACCATCACGCGAAGCGAACGGAGTTCGGCGAGCAGGCGCGGCGTCGAGCGGATCGGGGTGCGGGCGCGCATCGTCGGCTATGCCTTCAGTTCGTCGGGCGTGTGCACGCGGTCGCCGAGCGAATGCGTGACGAGATACGGATCGGGATGCACGCGCCGCGTCGCTTCGCGCACGATCGTGAAATTGCCGTCCGCCGTCGCGCAGCCGATGCGCGGATACAGGCACGTGTGCTGCGTGAGCCGGTCGATCTTCACGCGGCCCTGCGGCGCGTCGAATTCCGATTCGGCGAGATGCTCGACGAGCCGCTCGCGCTGGTCGGTGCCGGCGCGAGCGAGCGCGTTCGCGAATAGGTGCACCTGGAAATACGCGGCTTCCCATGGGGCGGACGCGTTGGCGTCGTCGCCGAAGCGCGCCTTCAATTGCGCGATGCAGCGCCGGTTTACGTCCGAGTCGATGGTCTGGAAATAGGGCGACGACGTGTAGTGGCCGGCCGCGGCCGCGCCCATCTGGCCGAGCTCTATCTCGGACGTCGTCAGGCTCGCGATCGGCATCTTGCGCGCGTCGAGCCCGGCTTGCGCATACGCGCGGTAGAACGCGGCCGTGCTGTCGCCAACCAGCGTGCTGAACACGAAGTCGGGCGCCTTCGCGCGGATGTCCGCGACCACCGCCGCGAAATCCTGCTCGGACGCGACGAGCGGCATGTAGACCTCGCCGAGGATCTGGCCATCCGGATGCTGCGTGACGAGGTCGATCATGATGCGGTTCGACTCGTACGGGTAGATGTAGTCGGACCCGACGAGGTACACGCGCGCGCCAAACTGCGCGGTCATGAACGCGGCGAGCTGCACGCTGTTCTGATTCGGCGCGGCGCCCGTGTAGATCACGTTCGGCGAGAATTCGAAGCCTTCGTACAGCGTTGGATAGAACAGCAGCTTGTCCCACTTCTCGACAATCGGAATCAGCGCCTTGCGGCTGCTCGACATGTATGCGCCGAACAGCACGTTCACACGCTCGGTGGCGATCAGGTCTTCGGCAAGACGCGCGTAGACGGCCGGATCCGAGCACGCGTCGCGCACGATCGGCACGATCTCGCAGCCGTTCGCGCCGCCGGCTTCGTTGATCTCGGCGATCGCCTGCAGCGTGCCGCGCAACTGGCTCTGGCCGAGGTGCGACGTGCATCCGCTCTGCGAGAACAAAACGCCAACCTTCACACTGTTCATTCGGTCTTTCCTGTCTCTTCCGGGTGGGGCCGTCAGGCGGTCAGCTGCCCGGCCGCCCGTGCGACGACGGCGGCCAGGGCGTCGCCGTTCGCCGCGTGAACGCAGTTCGGGCCGACGCCAAGTATTGTAGACAAGCCGGGCGGCGCGCCGAACGACAAACCCGCGATCGCGACGCCATGCTGCCGCCCGTGGCGCGCGGCATGGCGTGCATCCTCGACGAGATAGCGCGGGTCGAACACGTCGATGTCGGCCGCTTCGCCGTCGCCGATCATCAGCACGGCAGCGCGCGCGGACCCGGTCTCGCGACGCAGCAGCGCAAGCGCGTGGCGCAGCGCGGCGCCGGTGCGCGTGCTCATTCCGGCGTCGGCCGCGAGCAGCGCCGTGCGGCGCGATGCGTCGAACGCGTCGTCGAAATCCTTGAAGCGCGCGTAGTACACGCGGTGCCGGCCATCCGACGTGTAGCCGTGCACGGCCCAGCGCCGCCGCTGCCGATCGAACAGGTCGCCGAGCACGAACGCCGCGCGCTTCTCGAGCGCGGCTACGTGCGCGGCCGTCGACGCGGACAGGTCGAGCAGGATCAGGACGGGCCCGCACGCGTCGTGCGGGACGCGGCGACGGAATACGCGCTGATCCGGCGCGTGGCCGGCGTGTCGTGCGATGCGTGCGGCGATCGCCGCATCGACGTCGAGCGCGTCGCCGTCGAGTTGGCGACCGACGCGTCGCAGCAATTCCGTCGCGCGTGCCGGGTGCATGTGCCGGACGGCGCGCCGGTCCGCGTCCACCCGCGCGGCGAGCGACGGCGATGGCGCGGACGTGGGCGGCGCGCGTTCGACGATCGTTACCCAGTCGCGCCGTTCGCGCCGTGCGTGGCAATTCCACTCGGGATAGCGCGGTGCATCGGCGTGCGGCGCCGGTGTGTCGTCCGGCGCGTCGTCGCGGCCGCCGGTGGCGGCCGACGTGTCGACGCCTTCGCTGCCCGCACGCTCGGATGCGGCGGCCGGCTGCGTCCACAGCCACGCGTTGTCGTCGCGATAGCGCAGCCATGTGCCGTCGTCCGGTTCGAAGCGCACGCGCATCTGACCGAGATCGTTCGCGAGCCGCGACGCGATCGTGCGACATGCGCGGTAGTCGTCGAGCCGGTCTCGCAGCGCGTCGAACAGTTGCACGCCGGTGTCGACCCACGGATTGCCGTCGCGATACGAACGATCGTACAGCGCCTTCGCGAGTCGCGCGCACAGGCGGCTGAACGTTAGCCCTTCGCGGTCGATCGGCGCGAACGCCGGCGCCCAGAAGGTCGCGAGCCCCGGCCATTCGCGGGCGAGCAGCGTTTCGACGCGTGCATCCTCGATCAGGCCGGCGATCGCGATGCCGATCGGCGTGAGCGTGCCGACCGGTTGCCCGGAGGGCGAGTGCCGCCAGTGCGCAAGGGCGTGTGCCGCGGCGGCGATCCGCGCATCGGGCGGCAACGCGCGCGGCACGCGCAGCGTCGCCTGGCCGAGCGTCGCGCGCGGCGCGGCATCGTCGAGCTGCACACCGGTTTCGCGCGCGGTCATTCCGTGCAGGAAGCGGGCGAGCTGCAGCGCGTTCATGTCGGCGCTCATGTCGCGAAGTGCGCGGCGGCCATCGTCTGCAACGCGGCGCGCGTGTCGGCGTCGTCGGTTGCCGCATCGCTGATCGCGATCCGGCACGCATCGAGCGGCGCAAGCCCCGCGACGATCAACCGGGCCGCATGCACGAGCAACCGCGTCGATGCGCCTTCGTCGAGTCCGTCGCCGGCGAGCGCACGGGTGCGCTGCGCGAGATCGACGAGCCGACGCGCGGTGTCCCGGTCGGCGCCGCTTTCGCGCACGACGACATCGGCTTCATGTTCGGCGTCCGGATAGCCGAAGTCGATCGCGACGAAGCGCTGGCGTGTCGACGGTTTCAGCCGCCGGTGGTCGCCGTGATAGCCCGGGTTGTACGAGATCACCAGATGGAAATCCGGATGTGCGTGCACGACCTCACCGAGCCGGTCGAGCGGCAGCACGCGCCGCGAGTCGGTGAGCGGATGGATCACGACGGTCGCGTCCGGGCGTGCCTCGACGATCTCGTCGAGATAGCAGATCGCGCCGTGGCGCGCCGCGAGCGTGAGCGGCCCGTCGGCCCAGTAGGTGCCGTCGGCGTCGAGCAGGTGCCGGCCGGTCAGGTCGGCCGCCGACGTGTCGTCGTTGCACGCGACCTGGATCAGCGGCAGGCCCATGCGCCACGCCATGTATTCGACGAAGCGGGTCTTGCCGCAGCCGGTCGGCCCTTTCAGCAGCACCGGCAGATGATGGCGGCAGGCCGTCTCGAACCAGTCGGGTTCGGCGCCGGCCGGCTGGTAGAACGGTGCATCGGCGATGCGGTGGCCGGCGAGCGGATCGGCGGCGAGCGGCGTATCGCGTGCGCTCATCACCACCTCCCCGTCATCATCAGCATCCCGGGCAGCCAGCAAGTGCCGACGCCGATCGCGATCGTGTAGCCGGGCAGGAAACGCACGCGGCGCTTAAGCCCCAGCGCGACGAAGAACAGGAACCACAGGCTCGACCACAGCAGCCACATCGCGCCGAAACGCAGGTCGTGCGACGTGCCCGCATAGACGAGCGCGCTGATCGCGACGAACAGGCAATACCAGCCGAGGCCCGCGCCTTGCAGCCCGCGCCACTGGACGGCGGCGAGATACAGGTACGTGAACGCGAACAGCAGGCCGCCCGCGCTCGAGAAATACTGCGGCGGCGCGGATGCCTGCACGAGGCCGGCGAGGTTGATCAGCAGCGCGAGCAGCCCGACGAGCAGGTTCAGGCCGGCCGCATCGCGCGGTTCGATGCGGCCGGTGAGCGCGACGCCGTTGACGACCAGCACCGCGCCGATGAAGAAGAGAGCGACACCGAGCATGATGAGGGCTCCAGAAAGAGGCGGAGCCGTTCGCGCGCATGACGCGAACGGCCGGGCAGAGGCTGCGTGCTCAGCGGTGCGCAGGCGCTTCGGCCGGGATGCCCTCGATCGGGCATTCCGGCGTGCCGGGCGTCGCGCGCGTGAGGCGCTCGACAGCCTGGCGCGTGCCGTCCGGGTCGTTCACCCAGTTCGCGTAGAACTCGAACGGGCATTGCGCGACGCCGTTCGGCGATTCGCCGGAACCGATCTTGCCGGTGTAGCCGCGATGCAGCAACTTGTACAGGTGGTTCTGCGACTGCATGTTGCGGCGCGCGTCGCGGATCAGGCTCACCGACAGCTCCGCGTACTGCACGCCGTTTTCCTCTTCGCCGCATTCGCCGAGCGTGCGGCCGTCGAAGCCGACGATCGCCGAGTGGCCGAAATACGAGTACACGCCGTCGAAGCCTGACGCATTCGCGACCGCGACGTAGCAGTTGTTCATGAACGCCATCGCTTTCGACACCAGCACCTGTTGATCCTTCGCCGGGTACATGTAGCCCTGGCAGCGCACGACCAGCTCGGCGCCGCGCATCACGCAGTCGCGCCAGATTTCCGGGTAGTTGCCGTCGTCGCAGATGATCAGGCTGATCTTGAGTCCCTTCGGGCCATCGGCGACGTACGTGCAGTTGCCCGGATACCAGCCTTCGACCGGTACCCACGGCATGATCTTGCGGTACTTCTGCACGATTTCGCCCTGGTTGTTGATCAGCACGAGCGTGTTGTACGGCGCCTTGTCCGGATGCTCCTCGTGACGCTCGCCGGTCAGCGAGAACACGCCCCACACGTTCGCCTTGCGGCACGCGGCCGCGAAGATGTCGGTTTCCTCGCCAGGTACGGTCGATGCCGTGTCGTACATCTCCTTCGCGTCGTACATGATCCCGTGCGTCGAATACTCGGGGAACACGATGAGGTCCATGCCGGGCAGGCCGCGCTTGATGCCGACCACGCGCTCGGCAATCTCGCGTGCGTTTGCGATGACCTCGGCGCGCGTGTGCAGGCGCGGCATCTTGTACTGGACGACGGCGACGCCGACGGAGTCGTTGCTGCTGGAAATATCGCCATGACGCATGGTGTGCTCCTGATTCGGATGAGGAAGTACGTTTTCGAAGGACAAAAAAAAGCCCTTGCCTCGACGAGCGAGGCAAGGGCTTCTTTGCCGGTCCGTTCACCCGACAACGCTGTCGGATAACGGGAATGCGGATAGGGTGGCCGCTTGCGGGGCGGCCGGCACGGCACGGGCTAGCGGACCCGGGCTGCGCACGATCGTGGGACGTCTTTGTCCGCCGGAATCGATGGGATGCACTCTATGCAAAGTTCTTTCTGGATGCAACACCACGTATACCCCTGCACGGCGTGAAGGCCGTGAGGGCGGGCAGTGTGCGGCCGGGTCTGCGAATTGCGCGGTGCGATGGCGCAGGGGCGGGGTGAGTTTGCAGGGTGTGATGCCGTGACATGTGCGTTGCTTCGAAGCGGCGAAGCGCACGGCGCGCAAACGGCATTTCGGGAGAAGGTTGTGTGTGCAACTAGAAGTCGGGGTGTTTTCGAGTGGCCTGTGACACTCGATTGCAGTCGGCCGGTGAGTTGTATTCGCCGAAAATTTTCTGTCTCGCTCAGCGGCTTCTCGTCGGGCTGGATGGGCAGGGTTTTCAAACGAAGTTTGCGCGCATCGACATGGCGCGACGGACAGATTTTTCGCGATGCTCGAGGCGTTGCGCAACTGATTCGGCATGTCGGACATCGTGCTGTAGTCAGCGTGCGGATGCGCGGCCATCAACGCGCCGTATTCGAGCCAGCCAGCCGGTCTGGAGGTCCGGTACGTATCGCGGCAAGAGGCTGCCGGTCCCGGCCGTCGCATTCCCGGCCGAGGACCTGAACCCGCTGGACGGGCGGGGCGGCTTCCGAACGCCGCGGACCCGCTTCAAGGCCCGGGTTCGGTTCGCCGCCGGGCATATGTCGCTAGCCGCCGGGCGATCGTGGATCCGCGGCGGCGGGCCGGGACGATGTTTCGACCGTGCGGGCATCGCGCCCGAGTGGTCCGGCCCGTCCGGCCAACCGTTCCCGCCGTGCGACCAGCGCCGGTTGCGCTCCCGGCGGGGTTCGCGCAGGCCGTTTCATCAATTTGACGCGCGACGCTGGGATAATGGCGTAGTTTGGCTGCGTCAACTGAAGGAAGGAGGCCCCATGGGCGACAACACTACCCGCACCGAGATCGACAACCTTACCGATATGGCATCGCTCGAAGCGCGACAGCGCCGTTTCGAGGAGGATCTCGTTGACGCGTACGACGAAGAGCTCGAGATGGAACTCGACGATCGCCGCTTCGACGACGGCGACGACCTGCTGTTTTCGCAGGAGCGGCGCGCCGCGCGCAAACAGTATTTCCGCGAGCTGTTCCGGCTGCAGGGCGAACTCGTGAAGCTGCAGGACTGGGTCGTGGCCACGGGGCACCGGCTCGTCGTCATTTTCGAGGGGCGCGACGCGGCGGGCAAGGGCGGCGCGATCAAGCGCATCACGCAGCGGCTGAACCCGCGCGTGTGCCGGGTGGCGGCGCTGCCCGCGCCGAACAACCGCGAGCGCACGCAGTGGTATTTCCAGCGCTACGTCGCGCATCTGCCGGCCGGCGGCGAGATCGTGCTGTTCGACCGCAGCTGGTACAACCGCGCGGGCGTCGAGCGTGTGATGAATTTCTGCACCGACGACGAGTACGAGGAGTTTTTCCGCTCGGTTCCCGAGTTCGAAAAGATGCTCGTGCGCAGCGGGATCCAGATCGTCAAGTACTGGTTCTCGATCACCGATCACGAGCAGGAACGGCGCTTCCAGAGCCGGATCGAGGATCCGCTGAAGCAGTGGAAACTGAGCCCGATGGACCTCGAGAGCCGCCGCCGCTGGGAGGCCTATACGGCTGCGAAGGAAGAAATGCTGCAGCGCACGCATATCGCCGATGCGCCGTGGTGGGTCGTGCAGGCCGTCGACAAGAAGCGCGCGCGGCTGAACTGCATTCGCCATCTGCTGGACCAGGTGCCGTATCACGACGTGCCGCGTTCGACCATCGACTTGCCGCAGCGCGAGCACCACGAGGACTACATCCGTCGTCCGGTGCCGGACGACATGATCGTGCCGGACGTTTATTGAGCGGATGAGGCCGGCAGGGCCGGCCGGAGATGCGCGCCGTGCAACGCGGCGCGCCCGACTACAGATCGGGGAAGCCCGAGCGCCCCTGTGTTAGGTCGAACAGCTCGGCTTTCGCGGCTGCCTCGGCCGTTTCGGGCAGCTTGATCACCAGCTTCACCGTCATCCCGTAAGCGCTGTCCACCAGTTCGTAACCCGCCTGTTCCATCCAGCGGCGCACCCGCGCTTCGTCGGGGTAGCCGATTTCGATCGCGAATCGCGTGTAGCGAATGCGCTCGACGCGCTCGGCATCGAGCAGCGCCGACGCGATCGCGTCGGTATAAGCGCGCACCAGGCCGCCGGCGCCGAGCTTCACGCCGCCGTAGTAGCGGACGACCGCGCCGAGTACGCCGTCCAGATCGTGATGGCGCAGCACTTCGAGGATCGGCCGGCCGGCGGTGCCCGACGGTTCGCCGTCGTCCGACATGCCCGACTGACCGCCCGCGAGCAGCGCCCAGCACACGTGGGTGGCTGTCGGATGCTCGTCGCGCAGGCGTTGCAGCGCGTGCATCGCGGCGTCGCGGTCCTCGACGGGAATCGCGTGCGCGATGAAGCGGCTCTTGCGGATTTCGAGTTCCCGGATGTACGTGGTGGCGAGCGAGTAAGTCATGTTCCGGGAAACGGTAAATGTATAAAAATCAAGGAGATAGAAGCTCCTGTGCCACGAGCTGTCGATGGGCGGCGAGCGTGCCGGGATTGCGTCCGTCGCGGCGCCTGAATGACGCGACCAGCGGGTCGCAGTGGAATTTTACAGGGACGTGCGCCCAGGTACTCGACGCCGTTGGGTCGCCGGGGGGCACCGGGCGTGAAAACGCGCGCGACGAATGGCTTGCGTGTGCACGCCGTCGCCGCGGCAACGAGTGGATCGTCGGGCAGCGATGTCGGCGTTCCGGCCGCTATCAGACCCCCGGCTTTCCGTAGCGAATGGAGGTTCGGGGGCGCTCGAAGCGTTCGATCGCGTTGTGCCGGGGTGAACTGGCGACGGGGATTGGGAGAGGGACGTCCGGACAATTCGCGGCGGACTCAGGATGCCGTGACTCGGTATCTGCGCAGATTCGTCGTATCGATGCGGTGCGACATCGCCGATGACGAATCGCATTCCTGATCAAAAGGCGAAATCGCTTTTCGATGAAGCGACACCGTCGGCATCGATCGACGAAATTATAGTGAGTCGGCTCGATGCGATGCGCGAACATTGCGTTCGCTATCCGGAAACAACCGGCGAACGTTGCGTCGTCCGCCGGGGCATCATTCGTCACGGAAATCGCAGTCCCGCCGGGCCGGGCGCCGAGCGATGTCTCGCCCGACGCCCGGTATCCCGTCACCGCTTGTTCAGCTACCCTGCAGCCGGATATCGCGCGACGACGCGCCGACATACACCGTCCCGCCCGGCACGATCTTCCAGCCGTTGCGCGACGTGTCCCACACGCTCTGCATCCGCGGCGAAACGGTCACGTGCACGTGCCGCGCCTCGCCCGGATTCAGCCGGATCTTGTCCCAGCCGACCAGCCGCTTTGGCGGTTCGTCCTCGTACGGCACGCCGAGATAGACCTGCGGCGTTTCCGCGCCCGCGACACGGCCGTCATTGCGCACGGTAAACGCGACGCTCAGCGAGCCGTCCCGTTGCCGCGACACCGACAGTCCCGAATACGCGAAATGCGTGTACGACAGCCCGTAGCCGAATTCGAACATTGGCTTGATGTTGCGCGCGTCGTACCAGCGGTACCCCATGTCGAGCTTCTCCGTGTAGACGGGATCGTTCTCGAACGTGCCGTTTTGCCCCCACGTCGGCGTATCCTGGTCGCGCGCCGGGAACGTGACGGGCAGTTTGCCGGACGGATTGACCGCACCGAACAGCACGTTCGCGATTGCCTTGCCGCCGGCTTCGCCCGGATACCACGCGTCGACGATCGCCGATACGTTGTCCTTCCACGGCATCAGCACGGGATTGCCGCTCTCGACGACGACGATCGTGTGCGGGTTCGCACGCGCCACGGCTTCGACGAGCGCATCCTGATTCGACGGATTCGCGAGGCTCAGGCTCTGGAGATCGCCGAAATCCTCGCCGGCCGGCTGCGCGACCACGACGATCGCGACGTCCGAGCGGCCTGCAAGCGCCGCAGCCTGGTCGATCTCCTGCTGCGTGTACGCGCGAAACGGCGACTGCTGATCGCTGTTGCCGGCGAACGTGACTTGTGCAGCCGGCGCGAGCGCGCGGATCGCAGCGACGATCGGCACGTCGACCTTGAGCCACGGATTGCGCCACCAGCTGCAGCCCGTCGACGACCCGAACGTGAGGCCGCCGCAGCCCGCGAACGAGCCGGTGACCGGATCGCGCGTATTGCCCGAGCCGCCGCCGGACAGCACGGCGGCGTCGGCATGACCGCCGATCACCGCGATGCGCGACAGCGCGGAAGCCGCGAGCGGCAACTGGTTGCCGTCGTTCTTCAGCAGTACGATCGACTGCTCGGCGACACCCTGCGCGAACCGGTTCGCGGCGGTGAAATCGATGGTGCCGCCGCCCTTGGCCGGATCGTCCATCACGCCGACGCGGATCATTACGGCCAGCTTGCGGCGCACCATGTCGTCGAGGCGCGCGGTCGACACCGAGCCGTTCGCGATCGCCTGCTTGACGGCGGCAGGCGTCAGGTAGACGGTCGAGCCGACGTCCTCTTCCTCGTCGAGTCCCGCGTTGATCGCGGCCGCGGTGCTGTGCGTCGCACCCCAGTCGGACTGCACCTGGCCCTGGAAGCCCCATTCGTTCTTCAGCACGTCGTTGAGCAGGTGATTGTTCTCGCATGCATACGCGCCGTTCAGGCGGTTGTAGCTACACATCACGCTGCCGGGTTGCCCGCGCTTCGCGGCGATCTCGAACGGCAGCAGGTAGAGCTCGCGCAGCGTGCGTTCGTCGATCTGGCTGTTGCCGCCCATCCGGCCATGTTCCTGCTCGTTGCCCGCGTAGTGCTTGATGGTCGCGATGACCTTCTGCCGCTGCGTGCCGAGCGTGCGTTCGGCGAGCAGATCGCCGGCAAGCAGCGGATCCTCGCCGAGATACTCGAACAGCCTGCCGCCGCGCGGTTCGCGCGCGAGGTTGGTGCCTCCGCCCAGGCCCATGCCGAACCCTTGTGCGCGCAACTGGATCGCGATCTGCTTGCCGTAGTCGTACGACAGCCGGCGATCCCAGCTCGCGGCCACCGCGATCGTCGCGGGGAAGGTCGTGCTGGCGAGCGACGTGCTGCCGGAGCCGGTCGACGAGTCGGCCATGTTCAGGTCGGGAATGCCGAGCCGCGGCACGCCCTGGATATAGCCGGCACCGCCGCCCGGCACTTGAGACATTTCGTATTGCGAATGGATGAACTGAAGTTTCTCGTCGAGCGTCATCTTGCGCACGAGCAGGTCGGCGCGCCGCTGCGCGGCGGACGACGCGAATGCGTCGGCGGCGTCGCCCTGTGAATTGAAATCGGTGTTGCCCGCGTAGACGCTGGTGCAGAGGGTCGCTGCCAGCACGGCGGCCGGCCAGAGTGTGTCCCGCATGTTGTTCTCCATGATCGTATTGCCGGTTGTTCGAATGATGTCTGGAGCTGCGCAGGTCCGATGGATTCGCATCGAACGCATTCGGCTGGCGATGCAGGGTGGTTGCGCGTCGGCATGCCAGGTCAGGCGGGGAATCGTTACGGCCGGTTGGGCCCGATCGAACCATGCGGACGGCGACGCGGACCGCCCGACACTACCGAATCGGATGTAGCGATTCTCTGCAGCGACTAATCGTACGAATGTAGTTTGACTACAGCATCGGTGTTTCTACCGATACGTACGATCTTTATTCGTCGGGGTGGCGCGACGTGGGAAAAACGCGGTCATCGTTCCCGATGTGCGTGCGCAGCAGAGTAAGAAGTACCTGCGTGCAAGCGTTCGGAGGCGGGCGACGAGAGGAGCGGCAGGCAACGGGCAAGCGCATGCGCATGCCACGCTCGTTGCATGCGCATCGAATGCGGGCCGGTGCTATGCGCGTCGCGCGGCGGGACTGCCGGGCAGCGGAATGCCGGCGCGATAGACGACGGTCGCGAGCGCGGCGGCGACCGCGGCCTCGGCCAGCAACACGGCAGCGGCCGCGCCCAGTTCGGCGAAGTACTTTGCAAGCACCGGCACCAGCACGATGTTCACGATGCCGGACGACATCAGGATGCGCGTGAATGCGGACTTCATTCCGAGCGGCAGCATCGTCTGCACGCCGAACAGGTCGGTCATGCCGGCCATGAACGGGACGAACGCCATCCAGCGCAGCACCTGGACCGTCGGCTCGTACGACGGGCCGTACAGGATGCGCACGGCGAGCGGCGCACCGAAGAAGATCGCGAGCGAGATGCCGAGCACCATCACGACCTGCACGACGAACAGCTTGCGCAGGAACGAGAACGCGTCGTTGCGCGCATGCCGCATCAGATAGTTGATGCGTGGATAGGTGGCGGCCTTCAGCGGCTGAAGCATGCTGAGCGCGGCGCGGATCAGCTTGTCGCCGGCGGCGAAATAGCCGGCCGCGACGTTGCCCGACACGAAACCGAGCAGCACGGTGTTGGTCGACGCGTAGAAGGCGATCGACGTCGATGCGAGAAAAACCTGCCAGCCGCCTTTCAACGATTCGGCAATGTCGTCGAAACCAACGCGCACGAAGTCGACTTCGCGATGTAAAAACAGGTAGACGGCGAGCGCAACCGCGGACAGCGTCGGAACGGCGGCGTTGACGATCATCGCCCGGTCGATGTCGGCCGGGCTGTGCACGAGCGCGAACATCGCGGGCAGGCTCACGATGCGCCCGACGAACAGGATCACGCTCAACGCGCGCAGCTTCTCCATTCCCTGGAAATACCAGCCCGGCGTGAACGCGACGCCAGCCACCATGCCGAAACCGATCAGCAGCAGGTCGCGATCGTCGCCGAAGCGCCGGACCACGAGCGTCAGTACGACCAGCACGATGAAACAGAGCACCGCGATGCCGATCTGCGCGTACAGCGTCGCCCAGAAGATGCGCGAGCGTTCTGCGCGGTTGTCGCGGGCGAGCGCGATGCGCGGCGTGGCGGTCAGGTCGAAGCTGTAGCTCGTGCAGTTGGTGAGATACGCGATGACGGCAAGCGAGAACGCGAGCTGCCCGTAGCCTTCCGGACCCAGCGCATGGGTAAGCAGCGGTGCGATCAGCAGCGGCACCGCATACATCGAAATCTGCAGCGTCAGCAGCAGCAGGAAGTTCTTCTTGAGGTTTGACATTCGCTCGGTCGGCGCCGTGGGTGTCGCATGAGGCGGATCGGGGCCGCCGTGCGCTCGCGCAGCCGGCCGGCCTGACGCGGCTGCGCGGGTTTGCGGCCCGCGCCGGCGGGCGCCGGTTTTCGTCCGGCGACGCCGGGCACGGCCACATCGTCTGGCGGTCATGATACGGGCCGACGGGTGCGCCTTTGTTCGCGAGCCTACCTTTCGTCGATTCCGTGCGTGCGCGCGGAGGCAATCGTGTCGGCAAGTACGCCGTTGTGTCGCGACAGTAAGGAATACATTTGTAAGCTGGCGCACCGAAGCCCGCTCGGGCCAGATGATCTAATCAACGCACCGTTCTCGTTCATGACGGACAGCGTGCACGGCGACGGCTATGGCCGGGGCACGCACGGGTGCGCAAGACAAGACGCTTCCGCACTGCATGAGCAGGACGGCGAGCGCATGAAGCAGGGCAGGCGGGCCGCGCAGGGGCGCGGCGGCTATCCGTTGCCGTGCTGCCATGCGTTCGTCCGGCAGTCGCATGAGCGGCGGTGCCGCCCGTTCCGATGAAGCCGGAACGCGTACGCGTACGCGTATCCGATAACAAATACCGATCCGAGGAGTACCGATTGAAGCCGATAACGTTTGGCGGCTGCGTAGGGTGGCTGCACGAGGGACAGACGAGACAAGGCGTGATCCTGTGCGAATCGCTGGGTCACGAGGCTTCGTGGACGCACAAGCTGGTGCGGGCGATCGCCGAGCGCCTGGCTCGCGAGGGCGTCACGGTGATGCGATTCAACTATCCGTGTACCGGCGACTCGGCGGGCGACGACCGTGAAGCCGGCCGGCATGCCGCCACCATCGGCAGCATTCACGATGCGATCGACCTGTTGCGTGACGAAATCGGCGTGACCGGACTCACGCTCGTCGGAATCCGCGCGGGCGCGCTGTTCGCGATGCTGGCCGCCGCGGGCGTGGGTCCGCATCCGCCGCCGCGCGTCGACGCGCTGGTCGCGCTGGCGCCGGTCGTGCGAGGCCGCGCCTACCTGCGCGAGCTGTCGTTCGTGCATCGCCAGTGGCTCGACACCACGTCGCCCGCGATTCGCGCCGCGCACCGCGACGAACCGTGCATGAACGTGCTCGGTCATCGCATCCCGAACGATCTGGTCGACGCGCTGAAGGCGGTCGATCTGTGCGACGTGGTGCGCGATGCGCCGACGCTGCCGGGCGCGATGCTGCTGATCCAGCCCGACCAGGGCGACGGGCCGGCATTGCACGACGCGCTGCTCGGGCGCGGCGTGAACGTGACGAGCGAACCGTTTCGCGAGTGGCCGACGACGATGCTCGACGGCACCCGCTCGCGCCTGCCGCTGACGGCGATCGACACGGTCGTGAACTGGATCGTCGAACGCTCGCCGAGCACGCCGGCTGCCGACGAGGCGCGCTTGCACGCGGATCCGGCGTGGAACGGCGAATCGGCCGTCGCGCTCGACATGAACGACATGACCGAGCAGGTCGTCGCGGTCGGCCCGGCCCGGCTGGTCGGCGTGCTGTGCCGTCCCGCGGACACGCGGCCGGCCGAGCCGGTCGGCCCGGCGGTCGTGATCGCGAACACATCGACGAATCCACGCAGCGGCGAAGGGCGTTTCAGCGTGCGCTTCGCCCGCGCGCTCGCGCGCGTCGGCGTGACGACGCTGCGGATCGACGTGCAGGGGGTCGGCGACAGCGGGCGTGTTGCGCTGGACGATCAGTCGGGCGTCGTGTACTCGACGCAATCGGTCGACGACGTGGCCGCCGCCGCGGACTGGCTTCGCGCGCTCGGCTATCCGGAAGTGGTCGCAACCGGCATCTGTTCCGGCGCATACGCGGCGCTGCATGCTGCGGTGAAGACGCCGTCGCTCGGCGGCGTGATCGCGGTCAATCTCGCCCGCTTCGTATGGCCGGCCGGGCTCTCGCTCGAAGCCGTGCAGAAGCAGCGGAACAACTCGGTGCGCGGGTACTGGCTCTCGGTACGCGACTGGCGGAAGTGGAAACGATTCGTGCTGGAGCGGCGCGATTTTCGGCCGATCGTGCGCGCGGTGGCGGCGAATGCCGTTGCGCGCGTCAGCGTGCCGGTGATGGAAATCGCGGCGCGCGTCGGCTGGAAGCCGCGCATTGACACGCCGCGCGGGGTGATGCGAGAACTCGCGCAGCGCAACGTATGGACGATGCTCGTGTACGGCGCGCTGGATCCCGGCATCGACGACGTCCGGCGTCACTTCGGCGCAATCGAGCACGCATTCCGGCGCTCACGCCACGTGCGCTTGCACCTCGATGCGCAGGTCGACCACGCGGTGTACGGCGCGGTGGGCACGGACGTTGTGATCGATTTGTGCATGCAGGCGCTGGCACGCGAGTCGGACTGGCCGGTCGCGCGCGTCGCCGCTCAGGCCGCGCCGGAGGCGGCCGGGCAGTCGTACGCAGGGGTGTCGGTCGGCCGGTCGTGATGTCGGGCGCGATCCCGATCGGGAGGGAGATGGGCGTTCGGTGGGGTCGCTCACAAACGCGCGAGTCGGCGTGGTGTCCAATCCGGTATGGACGCACGGGCGGTCATGCGAGGGCATGACCGCCACAGGCGTCAGTCCGGAGGGCCGGGTTGCTCGTACGGGGATTTCGCGTAGGGCGACGAGTAGAGCGTGTCGGCGCTCCATGCATCCGTGGCCGGTGCGCTCGCGGCTTGCGGGCGGTGCGGCCGGTTTGCCACGAGCGGTCGGCGCAGTGCACTGCGAGGGCGCGATTCGGGTTGTGCCGCGGCACGGGTGGCGGCAAGCGGAAACGCGAAGCCCGGCGCCGCGACATCGGATGCAGGTGTGTCGGACTCCGCAGCAGCCCCTGGCGCGGCGGTTTGCGCCGAACGTTGCAGCACGGGCGGCGCGGACAGCGTCGACGATGCGGAGACCGGCGCGTCGGCCGGAGCGGCGGGCGGCGTCTGCGCGGGGGCGGCACCGGCAAGGCAGGCCGACACGATGCAGACGAGAGACGAAAGCGGCGAAGGACTGTTCATGACGAATCGTACGGAGTGACGTGCGGTGAAGAGGGAGGCGCGGCACTGCAATGCGAGCCGCGCTGCCAAGCGTAATGCGGGAACCGGTCGAGTTCGGCGGGTTACCGCACAGTTTCGGAAAGGCACGAATGTCAACCACCACGCAAAAGAGATCGACGCTCGGGACGCGATGGCCGCAGACGGCCGCCGTCCGTCGCGCGCCGTGGCTGTCGCTCATGGCGATCATCGCGGCTGCATGCGCATTGAGTGCGTGTGCGTTGTCGCCGGGCATGACGTATCGGGGGCCGGCCGAACGCGATGCGAATGCGCGCGTCAGCGCCGACGCATCGGGTTCCGGCGGCCTCGACGGCGTGCAGAACGTGTCGAGCGAGGATCTGATCGAGATCACGCCGGCACTCGTCGCGCAGCAACATGGCGTGCCGCAAGGCGTCAATGCCGATGCCGAAATCCGCCAGCTGTTCGGCAAGCCGCATCCGTACACGATCGGTCCCGGCGACGTGCTCGGCATCATCGTGTGGGATCACCCGGAACTGAACCTGCCCACGACCCAGATGACGGGCGGCGGCGCGGGCGGCGACGGTGTCGGCGCCAGCTCGGTTGCGACGGGCTACACGGTCGACGCGAATGGCAACGTGCAATTCGCGTATGCCGGCCTCGTGCACGTGGCCGGGCTCACCGAGGCACAGGCGAGCGCGCTGATGACGAGACGGCTCGGCGAATACGTGCGCAAGCCGCAACTCTCGCTGCGCGTGCAGGCCTACCGCAGCAAGCGTGTGTATCTCGACGGCGAAGTGCGCTCGCCCGGGCTGCAGATCGTCAACGACCTGCCGATGACGCTGCCCGAGGCGATCGACCGCGCGGGCGGCTTCACCGCGACGGCCGACCGCTCGCAGGTGTCGGTGACGCGCGGCGACAAGACCGTGAACGTGAGCCTGCCGGCACTGATCGCCGCGGGCGTGAACCCGTCGAACATCCTGCTGCGCGACGGCGACCTCGTGCGCGTGCGCGCGGCGAGCGACGCGAAGGTGTTCGTGCTCGGCGAGGTGTCGCGTCCGGCGACGCTGACGCTGACCGACGGCCGGATGAGCCTCGGCGAGGCGCTCGGCGACACCGGCGGCGTGAGCCAGTACACGTCGGACGCACGGCAGGTGTTCGTCGTGCGTCGCGGCCCGGGCAACCGTCCGCAGGTTTATCACCTCGACGGAAGTTCGCCCGCGTCGTTCGCGCTGGCCGACCAGTTCCCGCTCGAGCGGCGCGACGTCGTGTTCGTCGATTCGTCGTCGCTGGTGCGCTGGAGCCGTGTCGTCAACCTGCTGATTCCGTCCTCCGCGCAAGGCGCGCTGACGGCCAAGGCGATTTCGCCGTGACCTTCGCGGCGAATTCGTGATCGCGACCGTGCGTCGCGCCCTACGGGACTGATGCTGTATGACTTCTTCGACCTTGCCCGACCCGTTCGACGGAGCCGCCTTGCGCCCGTCCTCGCCGGTTCGCCGCTACTGGCGCATGCTGTACGGCAGCCGGCGGCTGATCCTCTGCACGGCACTCGCCGGTGCGGTCGTCGGCGCCATGTATGCGCTGTGCGCCGCGCCGGTCTACCGATCCGACATCCTGTTCCAGGTCGAGCAGAGTCCGACCGATTCGAAACCGACGGCGCCGACCGGCGATCCGTCGTCGGTATTCGATCTGAAGACCGACGCATCGACGGAGATCGAGGTGCTGAAATCCCGCGCGGTGATGGCGCGCGCGGTCGACAGTACCAACCTGCCCGTGAACGTCCGGCCGCACTACCTGCCGATCGTCGGCTGGCGGCTCGTGAGCGCGGCCGACGGTTTGTCGTCGCCGCTGCCGGGCGGTTACGTCTATGGCACCGAGCGCATCGACGTGCCGACCTTCGACGTATCGAAGCGATTGCTCGACAAGCGCTTCGCGCTGACGCTCGGCGATGACGGCGCGTATACGCTGCAGCGCACCGGCTTCTTCGGCAGGACGGGGCCGGTATGGCAGGGCCGGGTCGGCCAGCCGCTGCACGTCGAAACGCCGCAGGGGACGATCGACCTGTTCGTGCGCGACGTGGCGGGCAAGCCCGGTGCGCGCTTCGACCTGACGCGCTACGGCGACGAGGAGGCGACGACCTGGCTGCAGAAGAACGCGCTGATTTCGGAGCGCGGCAAGCAGTCGAACATGATCGGCGTGACGCTCGACGGCACCGATCCCGTGCACGACAGCCGCGTGCTGAATGCGATCGGCGATGCATACCTCGCGCAGAACACGCAGCGCAAGTCGGAAGCGGCCGACAAGCTGATCCGCTTCATGGATGCGCAGCTGCCGCAGTTGAAGGCGCAGCTCGAAACGGCCGAGAGCCGCTTCAACGCATACCGTGCGTCGCACGGTACGGTCAACACGAGCGACGAGGCGCTGGCGTTGCGCCAGCAGTCGGTCGACATCGAGACGCGCGTGCAGACATTGCAGCAGCGGCGCGAGGAGTTGCTGACGCGCTTCATGCCGAAGCATCCGGCGGTCGAGGCGGTGGATGCGCAGCTCGCCGACGCACAGCGTTCGCTCGATGCGACGCGCAAGCAGATCGAGCAGTTGCCGGCCGTCGAGCAGGGCGTGCTGCAGTTGCAGCGCGACGTGGCCGTCGATACCGCGTTGTACACGAACCTGCTCAACACGCGCCAGCAGATGATCCTGGCCCGGGCGAGCAAGACCGGCACCGTGCGGATCGTCGACGTCGCGAAGGTGGCGGAGGTGCCGATCGGGCCGCATCGCGGGATGATCGTCGTCGCGTCGCTGATCGTCGGCTTGCTGGCAGGCGCCGCGATTGTGGTCGTGCGCCAGCGTATCGCCGGCACGGTGGGCGACGCTGACGAAATCGAATGGTCGACCGGCTTGCCCGTGTTCGCAACGGTGCCGCACAGCCCGGCGCACGCGCAAATCAGTGCGCGTGCAAAGCGCGGCGCGAGCAGCGCACGCGCACCGGTGCCGACCGTCGCGGCGCAGGACGTCGCGCTTGAAAGCCTGCGCCATTTCCGCACCGAGCTGCAACTGTCGATGCGCGACGCGCCGAACGCCGTCGTGCTGATCTCGGGGCCGACGACGGGCGTGGGCAAGTCGTTCGTTGCCGGCAATCTTGCGTCGTTGATGGGCGCGGCGCGGCGACGGACGTTGCTGATCGACGCGGATCTGCGCAAGGGATCGCTGCACGAACGGTTCCGCTACAGTCGCGCGCCGGGCCTGTCGGACGTGGTGGCCGGCACGCACGGCATCGACGAGGCGATCCGCCACGGCGTGACGCCCGGCCTGGATTTCCTGCCGATGGGCAGCGTCGTTCCCGATCCGGGCGAACTGCTGCTGCAGCCGACGTTCGCGGCGCTGGTCGAGCAGGCCGCGTTGCAGTACGACATGGTCGTGATCGACGGGCCGCCGCTGCTGCCGGTCGCCGATGCGTTGCTGCTTGGGCGCCTGGCGGGCACCGTGTTCCTCGTCGCGCGCAGCGACGTGACCACGCGCACGGAGCTCGACGAAAGCGCACGACGGCTCGAGCATGCGCATATCGCCGTGCGCGGCGTGATCCTGAACGACTTCAAGGGCGTGCCGGGGCGATACGACTACGGATACAACGACGCGAGCACGCATCAGGCGATGTCGGGCTACGCCGACGCGATGGCGGCGCGACCGCCGGCGCGCTGAGCGGCGCATGCGTCGCTCCGGCGGCTTCGCGCGATCCGCGCATCGAAAGGATGGAATGGGCGTCATGAACAATCGGCCGGCAGCCGGCTTGCGTACGCAGCGACGACAGACCGGGCCCGCCCGCCGGGCCGCGGCGGCGCGCGCCGCGCGTGCGGCCGGGTATCAGGCCTACTGGTGGGAGGATCCTGCGCGGCTCGTGCTGATCTTCATCCTGCCGCTGTACGGGATGCTGTCGATCGGCTTGCTGGGCGACCAGAAGTCGATCGCGCGCATCTATTTCGACGGCTATTACGCGATTGTCGGTGCGCTGTTCCTGCTGGTGCTGATGGCGGCCGCCTGGTTCGCGTCGAACGACGCACCGGCCCCGCGCATCCCGGCCGACGAGCCGGTCGAGCTGTCGCCGCGCGTGCTCGATTTCGTGTTCGCGCTCGCGCTGTTCGGCTACCTCGTCATGATGAGCGGCATTCTCACGCATCCGGCCATCCTGGTGTCGTATCTGCGCGGCACGGCCAACACGTTCGAGCTGATCGAACTGAAAGGGCGCGTGACGGGTCTGAGCACGTTCACGCAGGCGACCGCGCCGTTCGTCGCGCTCTATTTCTACGTATTCAGGACGCCGGTCAAGGGGCTGAACCGCTACAAGATCTATCTGGCCGTGCTCACCGTGCTGACGCTGCTGCGCAGCTTCATCTTCGCGGAACGGCTCGCGATCATCGAAGTGGTGTTGCCCTTCGCGCTGATGGTGGTCCGGTTCCGCTTCGGCCGTCCGGGTTCGCGCTCGCGGCTGCTGACGCTCGGGCCGTATGCCGCGATTCCGCTGCTGCTCGGGCTGTTCATCGCGAACGAGTACAACCGGTCGTGGGAAACCTACTACATCAATATCTACGACAACATCTTCGATTTCGCGCTCGAACGCCTGGGCCTGTACTACTCGACGTCGCTGAACAACGGTGCGGGGATCCTGAGCGTGCTCGGCTGGGACAGCGGTCACCCGATGTTCACGTTCGACTGGCTGCTGCATTTTCCGGTGGTCGGCTCGATGGTGCAGCCGTGGCTCGACTCGGGCGACCGGCTCGACCTGTTCCTGAACAGCTATGCCGACCCGGAATTCAACAATCCGTCGGGGATCTTCGTCCACTTCTACGAGTGGGGCTGGTTCGGCTTGCTGAATGCGGCGTTTTCCGGCTGGGTATTCGGGCGTGGCTACGCGGGCTGGCGAAGCGGCAACGGCTTCTGGTGCTGCGCGCACGCCGTGCTTTACGTGTCTCTTCTGGAGATACTACGGATTCCGAATCTGTTCAGCGGGCGGAATTTCGTGCCGGTCGTGCTGCTGATCGTCGTATTCCAATGGTTCTCGAAACGAGCGCGGCCTGTTGCGTCGGCGCGCTCGCGTGTCGCGACGGTGCGGGCAGGTTCCGATATCGTCTAACTGTCGTCCAGCCCACTGTTCTTCCGGGCAAGCGTGGCTACTGTGTAGCGATCCTCACTCGTTGCCGACGCGCGGGCTTCGACGAAGCCGCGCATCGAACAGACATGACTGCACGCGAAACCACCCTCGACGCGGCACGCGGCGCAGGGATCATTCTTGTCGTCTACGGCCACGTGCTGCGTGGCGCCGTCGGATCGGATCTCGTACCGGCGGGCCTGCCCACGACCTTGCTCGCGTGGAGCGACTATGTGATCTATACGTTCCACATGCCGCTGTTCTTCTTCCTGTCCGGATTGCACGTATGCAGCTCGCTGCGTCGCGCGCCGGAGCGGTTCATCGGCGCGAAGATCAGGACGATCGCCTATCCGTATCTGCTCTGGTCCGTTCTGCAAGGCGGCGTGCAGATCGCGATGTCGTCGCACGGCAGCAATCATCCGTTTACGCGGGACGACCTGCTCGCGATCGGCTGGCGGCCGTTCGCGCAGTTCTGGTTCCTGTATGCGTTGATGCTCTGCATGCTCGCGGTGTGGCTGATCGGACGCCATGTGCCGACGCTCACGCGCGTGCCGATGTCTGCTCGCACGCGCGGCGGGCTGCTTGCAAGCGCGGTGCTGGCGCTTGCGATCGGCGCGACGACGCAGTGGGGCATCCTGTCGACGACGCTGATGAACTGGCCGTTCTTCGTGGCCGGCATCGTTGCATCCCGTGCATTGCCGGGCTGGCTCGAGCGCTACAGCCAACCATGGGTGAGTGCGGTGACCGCGGCGATGTTCGTCGCGGCGATCGCATTTGCGCACGGTCAGGGCAGTGCCACGAGCGTCTGGGCCATTCCTGCCGCATTCGCGGGCATCGCGTTGCTGCTGCAGCTGGCATACCGGCACGCGTCGTTTCCCGCGCATACTGGCTGGCTGGCGATGGTCGGCTATGCGTCGATGCCGATCTACCTGATGCATATTCTGGCGATGGCCTGCGTGCGCATCGTGCTGATGCGCGCCGGCATGACGAATCTCGTAATTCACCTTGCTCTCGGCACGCTCGTCGGCGTCGCGATCCCGATGGCTGCCTATCTGGTCGCGTTGCGCATGGGCATCGCCGGCATGGCCGGGTTTCCCGCATGGCCCGGGCGCGACCAGGCGATTCGCGCGCAGACGACATGAGGGCACCGGAGCGGTCCCGCTTGATTCGTACCGGAACGCTATCCGCCGCGCGCGACGACGTTCAACGCGCGCTGGCCCGTCGATCGGACTGCCCGCGTACCCGGGCAAGCGGATTGGCGAGATAGCGGATCGCGCGGTCGCTGAGTGTCGTCGACGGCAACAGGCACGCGAGCGACAGCCCGGCAACGACGATTTTCTTGAATGGACGCCAGAACGGATTGCGCAGCACGGTGTGCCAGTAGCCGCCCGATTCGCACAGGAACCAGCGCCAGCGGCGCGCGAATGGCGCGCGATAGAGCGTGCTCGCGAAACGGGCCTTCTCGATCGCGAAGTCGAACGGCGCGATCGGTAGCGATTCGTGCAGCCGCGTGCCTGCCAGCGTGCGCAGCGTGGCCCAGCGACGCCGCGCCTTCAGCGCGCCCGTGGCCGCGTCTTCCGAATTGGCCAGTGCCAGGCCCGACGCGCCCGGGCCGGCGTCGTCGGTCGTCGTGGCGGCCGGCCGATGCACGCGGTAGCCGCCCAGCGTTGCATCGATCATGTGGACGTCGCCCAGCAGCGCGATTCCGTAGATCGCGTAGAAATCGGCGCCGTGCAGGTTGTCTGCCGTGACCGGCACGGGAAAGATGCGCTTGAGGGCATCGGTCCGGTACGCGTTGCCCGACGCCGGCGGTGACGGATACAGCCAGCCCTTGCGCAGCAGGCGCCCGCAATCCGTGTCGACGATCGATTGCGGCACGGTGGCGCCGGTCGGCATCCCATCCGGAGCCACCACGTCGAGCCGGAAATGCACCTTCACGAACTTGCCGGATGCGAACGCGTCGAGCACGCGGGCAGCCGCGTCGGCGTACAGCAGGTCGTCCGCGTCGAGCAGCAGCACGTACGGTGTCGCGACCTGCTCGATCGCGCTGTTGTACGCGGCGACCTGGCCGCCGTTCGTCTGGAAGATTGCCGTGATGCGCTCGCCGTACGAGCGGATGATGTCGCGTGAGTCGTCGGTGGAGCCGTCGTCGATCACCAGTACGTGGATGTCCTGGACCGTTTGTCCCAGCGCGGAATCGATGGCGGTGCGCAGGTATGCGCCATGGTTGTAGTTGCAGATGGCAATCGTCAGGTCTGTCATGAGCACCTTCGGGCAGGCTGTGTTCGGACGATCCGGTTGCCGATGGGGGCATGCGTGCGGCATCGCCCGGAAACGTGCGTGATATCGGGTGGCAGCGGCGGCTCGCGTCTGCCCGGCACTTCTACGGCTCCGACCGTATGGGTCGACGCACAGGCAATCGGCTTCGGCATGCGCGGGCCGGTGAGCACAATCGCCCGCCGAAAGCACACGGCGCCGCATGCGCATTCGCGACAAGCCGGAATCGGCGGCCGGCAGCGATTTGCCCGGCATGCAGGCGCCTGGACCCATCGCCATTCGCGTCACGTCGGATAGCGGCTCATGATAGGCGCGCTACAACGCAGACTCTGTTCGCGAACCTACCATTCGCGGATTCGCCCGTCTTACCCGGCGCAACGGCCCGCCGAGTTCGATGCAAGTCTGCTGGCGCACCGAAGCCTGCCGGATCGAATGCTCTAATCAGGCGCATCGTTTCGCTTGTTCCAACGGGCCGTGGGCTGTCCCGCGACTGGCGGACGTGATGGGCTGCCGCCGATTCGCGCAACACGGGAATCGTGGCGCGGCGGCCATCTTCTGACCCGGGGGAACGACTCGATATGCACAGATTGCGATGTCTGCCCGCTACGTGTGCGGTACTGGTCGTCATGTTGACGGCCGGTGGCGTGTCGTGGCCGGCGCTCGCCGTGGCGGCGTCCGGAACGTCCGCACCTGCAGCACCTTCCGCGAACTTCCCCGACGCATACGTTCACCCCGCATCCGACGCGGCCGATCAGACCGACGCGTTGCAACGCGCACTCGATGCGTTGCAGCCGGGCCAGCGGCTCGTGTTTACACCGGGGCGGTACACGGTCAGCCGGTCGCTGATCGTACGACAGCCCCGCGTCATCGTGTCCGGCTATGGTGCGATGTTGAACGCCACCGTTCCCGACGATCAGACGATCGAAATGCGCGGCGACGGCACGACGATCGTCGGATTCCGGCTGACGGGAACCGGTACGACGCGCCTCATGAATCCGGAGTCGACGAAGATCGAAGTGACGGGGCGCGACGTGCAGGTGCTCGACAACGTGATAGACGGCGGTGGCGGCGGCATCTTCGTGTTCGGTGCAACGGACGTCGCGATCGTCGGCAACGAGGTGATGTCGACGCTGGCCGACGGCATCCACATCACGCATGGTTCGCGCAACGTGCTCGTGCGCGGCAACGTCGTGCGCGGCACCGGCGACGACATGATCGCCGTGGTGAGCTATCGCGAGGACGGCGTGCCGAGCGGCAACGTGCTGATTACCGGCAACTCGCTGGAGGGCAACCCGTGGGGACGCGGCATCACGGTGGTCGGCGGCGAAAACGTCACCATTTCGAAGAACATCGTGCGCAACGTGCAGGTGAGTGCCGGGATTCTCGTCGCGCAGGAGGACAGCAGCCGGACTTTCGGCGCGTCCGACGTCCGGGTCGAGAACAACGTGATTACCGACATCCAGACCGCGACGGGCCGGGTCGATCCGCGTCCGCTCACGCAGCAGGCTGCGATCGACGTCAGCACGTGGTCCGGTTCGGTCACGCGGGTGGCCGTGATCGGCAACCGCGTGTCGCATGCGCGGTTCGACGGTATTCGCTTGTGGGGAAACGTGTCGGACGTCCGGCTCGAACACAATCAGTTGTCGGAGATCGGCGGAATGCCGGTGCGCATCGGTCCCGCGCCAGGTTGCGCGGCGGACCAGGCGACAGGCGTATCGTGTGCCCCGGCGCGCCAGCCGCTGTCGGCTACGGCCGATGCGATCGGCGCGGATGCGTCGCTGCTGCCGCGTGTACGCGAGTCGCTCAGGCGGCCGCGGTGGTCCCAACGCGGGATCGACTGACCACGTGCGCGAGAGGCAGTGCGGCGGTATGCCGAGCACACAGGCGTGCCCGGCGCGCGCTCACCGGACGGTCTCGCGCTCCGCTCCTTCGTCGCGCGGCTCGCGCGCGGCGCGTGCGGTCGCCGGCTTCGGCGGCAGCGTCTGGACGACGGTGCGGCCGTACTGATCGTCGAAGCGGACGATGTCGTCCTCGCCGAGATAGTTGCCCGATTGCACCTCGATGATTTCGAGCGGAATCCTGCCCGGGTTCTCGAGTCGATGCACTTCGCCGACCGCGATGTACGTCGATTCGTTCTCGCTGAGCAGGAATGTCTCGTCGCCGCGCGTCACCTTCGCCGTGCCGCGCACGACGATCCAGTGTTCGGCGCGGTGATAGTGCATCTGCAGCGACAACTGCCTGCCCGGCTCGACGACGATCCGCTTCACCTGGAAGCGCTCGCCGAGATCGATCGAGTCGTAATGCCCCCACGGCCGCTGGACCTTGCGATGTTCGCTGGCTTGCGGGAGCCTGTCGATCTTCAGGCGCTCGACGATGTTCTTCACGCGCTGCACGTCGTGCTTGTTCGCCACCAGCACGGCATCGGCCGTCTCGATCACGACGACGTCCTTCATGCCGACGCAGGCGATGAGCCGGCCCTCGGAGCGGACGAAACTGTCCTGCGTGTCCTCGAACACGATCGGACCGCGCGCGACGTTGCCCTGATCGTCTTTCGGCATGATTTCCCAGATCGCGTCCCAGGTGCCGATGTCCGACCAGCCGGCCGCGAGCGGCACCACGATGTCCTCGATGCCGAGCTCGGGGTGGTCGGTCAGGCGTTCCATCACGGCATAGTCGATCGAGTCGGACGGGCACGTGTCGAAGGCCGCCGCATCGACCCGGAAGAACGATTCCTCGGCGACGCCCGCGCGCCAGGCGGCCTCGCACGCGGCGTGGATGGCCGGCGCGAGCGCGCGGATCGCCTTCAGCCAGACCGACGCGCGCGTGACGAAGATCCCGCTGTTCCACCAGTAATCGCCCGAATGCAGGTAGCGCTCGGCGAGCGCGACGTCGGGTTTCTCGACGAAGCGGCCGATCGAGTAGCCGCCTTGTCCGCCGAGGTGGCCGGTGCGTTGCGCGCCGACCTGGATGTAGCCGTAGCCCGTTTCCGCGCGACGCGGCAACACGCCGAGCGTGACGATCGCGCCTTCCTGCGCGTAGCGCGCCGCGCGCCCGATCGCGTCCTGGAAGGCCGCGACATCGCTGATGATGTGGTCGGCCGGCATCACCGCGAGCACCGGATCTTCGTCGAGCGCGCTCGTATCGAGCGCCGCGAGCGTGAGCGCCGGCGCAGTGTTGCGCGCGGCCGGCTCGAGCAGGATGCGCGGCGGCGCCGCGCGGCCGGCGACCTGCGCGGCACTCATGATGCGATGCTGTTCGCCGCAGACCAGCAGCAGCGTATCGCCGAGCGACGCGTTGCTGATGCCGTTCAGGCGGCGTGCCGTCGCAGACAGCGGCGATTCGTTCGAGATCAGTTCGATCAACTGCTTCGGATGGCACTCGCGCGACAGCGGCCAGAGCCGTGTGCCCGAGCCGCCGGCAAGGATCACGGGCAGAATGCGCGGCAGGTCGGGTTCCGGAACCGGGAGAAGGGTGGGGGTCATCGATTGACTCCGGTATCGGTGGGAAGTCGGTTGTGCGCGCGGCTGTCGGTGTCGGGCCCGTGCGGCGCCGATGCGACCCGGGACAGCAGGTTGCGCAGTGCTCCGGCGGTACGGTCCACCGGGCGGATCAGGCCGATGAACGGCGTGCCCTGTTCCAGATACGGTCCGTAGGCCTTGCGGAATCCGAAGCGTTTATAGAACGCGTGACGCGGCGCCGGTACATGCGTACGCACGGCGACCTCCGGCCATGCAGCGTGCGCGGCGGTGAGCGCGCGTTCGATCAACCGTTCGAGCGTATCGTCGTCGCGACAGGCCTCGCTCGTGAGAACCTTGTCGATCACGACTTCCGGATCGATGTCGTCGCCCGGCAAGAGGCGCGCGTAGGCCGCGATTTCCACAGTGCCGCCGTTGCGTACGCGCGCAAAGATGTGCAGGGCGTCGGCGTCCTTTCCGTCGATGTCGAGATGCGTGTGGGCATCCTCGACGACCAGCACCGCGTTGCGCGCGCGCAGGATCGCATACAGATCGACCGAGCTCAGATGTTCGAATTCACAACAATGCCATTCCATGATGCCGTCCTCGCGTGATGCCCTCAGCAGGCCGTGTCGCATGGACGCGTTCGTTCAGGACGTCACGGCTGAAGACATGATGCTGACAAGCCGCACGCCGGTCTGTTCGAAAGCGCACTCAGGCTTTCGGTCATGCGTGCGCCGCAACAGTGCGTGCGACGCATGCCGGGAAAGAGCAGGACAGTGTGTGGTAGCACACATCGGTGCCGCGACCGCCTTTTCATAATGGGCGGGTTGGAGCAGCCGGCGCGATGCACGGTCTGCCCGACGCGAACGTGAATGAGAATCCGGGGAGGCGGTACTTGAAGATTGCGATCGTTCACGACTGGCTGGTCGTGCAGGGCGGCGCCGAACGCGTGCTCGAACAGATGATCGACTGCTTTCCGCAGGCTGACGTCTACAGTCTTGTCGATTTTCTCGAGGATCGCGCGTGTCTGCGCGGTCACGACGTCCACACCTCCTTCATCCAGAAGCTGCCGTTCGCGCGCAAGCACTACCGCAGCTATCTGCCGCTCTTTCCGCTGGCGATCGAGCAGTTTGACCTGTCGGGCTACGATGTCGTGCTGTCGAGTTCGTATGCGGTCGCGAAAGGCGTGTTGAGCGGACCCGACCAGTTCCATGCGAGCTACGTGCATTCGCCGGTGCGCTATGCGTGGGATCTGCAGCATCAGTATCTGGACGAGGCCGGCCTCGCGCGCGGACCGAAGTCGGTGCTCGCGCGTGCGCTGCTGCACTACATCCGCAACTGGGATGCGCGTTCGGCCAATGGCGTCGACGGCGTGATCGCGAACTCGCGCTTCATCGCGCGACGCATCCGCAAGGTTTACCGGCGCGACTCGACGGTGATCTATCCGCCGGTCGACGTCGACCACCTGTCGCTGCGTACCGACAAGGAGCCGTTTTACCTGACTGCGTCGCGGCTCGTGCCGTACAAGCGCATCGACATGATCGTCGACGCGTTTTCGCGCACGCCCGAGCGCCGTCTTGTCGTGATCGGCGACGGGCCCGACATGGAGAAGATTGGTGCGCTCGCCGGGCCGAACGTCAGCCTGCTCGGCTATCAACCGTTCGACGTGCTGCACGATCACCTGCAACGCGCGCGCGCGTTCGTGTTCGCGGCGGAAGAGGACTTCGGCATTTCGCCGCTCGAAGCACAGGCATGCGGGACGCCGGTGATCGCATACGGGAAGGGCGGTGTTTGCGAGACGGTGCGCGCATGGCCGGGCGAGCGCGCGACGGGGCTGTTCTACCGCACGCAGACGGCCGACGCACTGCTCGACGCGCTCGCACGATTCGAGGCGTTGCCGCGCGGCACCTTCGATCCGCATGCGTGTCGCGGCAACGCCGTGCGCTTCGGCGCCGCGCGCTTTCGCGACGAGCTCACGCGCTTCGTGACCGAGGGTTATGCCGCATTGCAGAACGAGATGGCGATGCCGGTGGAATGCCTGCCCGCGGATGGGGATGCGGACGGCGAACCAGGCGTCGATACGGACGAAGCGGACCATCCGGACGACCGGCGCGGCGCTGCCGCGCTGCGTACCTGAGCCGTCTCTGCCGGCCGGATCGTAACGGCGATGTAACAGACGGCGCGGCGAAGGATGCGACCGTCGCCATATTAGGGCGACCGGCCCGGAGCCATTGCCCGCCAAACCGTATGGCTAGCAGGGTTTTGTGTATATTTAGGCGACGTATGTTGGCAATGAGAGACGTCAATCGTGAGGAAAGGTTAGATTTACCACCGACGAACGGGAATCGTCGTAGATAATCAAACGACAGTCTTCAAAGCGCGGTTTCGCGAGTTTCGTCGGCGGCGTAATTGAATGATTCGGGGCTTACTTTTTGGTAACAGAGCCACTCGAAACGACGTGTAAGTTCAGGAGCGGAAGAAATGAGGCGGCCATTCCGGGTGCGGGTTGGCGGCCATCCGGTTCGGCATCGGGCGGGGCTGTCGTGTACGACGCGACGCAAATGCGGACGGAATTCGCGTTTGCCGACGTGCTGGTTTGAAGGTGCGTCGCATGAAAGCCGGAATGCCGTGGCGCCTGGCGCCGCGCATTCCCTTCGAGTTCGATGAATACGAGACCGGATGACGTCCGGCTCGATTTCCTGGGGCTTTAGCCGTGTGTAATTTCGATCTTCGCCCAAGCTGTAGAAACGCAGCGCGGATTGGCGGCCATGCACCGCCGGCACCGTGCGCGAACGGTTCGCGTAGTGGAGAAAGTGATGGTTCGTTATGAATATGCCAATAACGCGCGATAAGAGCGCCGGCGAGGGGAGAACTAGCGGGCCGCGTCCCCTGATTTACTGGACGCAGACGCCGTCCGTCATGCTCCGCAAGGAACTGGCGCGACGCGACTGGAAAGTGTCGATCGTCGCGCATGCCAGCGAGTTGCGCGACACCTCCGGTGAAATCACCTGCGGCATCCTCGACCTGAGCGGCGGCCATGCCGATGCGATCGGCAGCATCGCGTCCACCTGCGCATCGATGCGCGACGTCGTCTGGGTCGCGCTCGTCGAGGCCGGCCAGACCGCTTCTCCGAACGTGCGCGCGCTGTTGCGCGACTACTGCTTCGACTACATCACGTTGCCCGCGTCGCACCAGCGGATCGCCGATACGGTCGGTCATGCGTATGGAATGGAATGCCTGTTCGCGCGCGACCGGGAGCGGCTCGAATCCGAGGAACACGGCATCGTCGGCACCTGCAGCGCGATGCTGCGGCTGTTCGATACGGTGCGCCGCTTCGCGCGCACCGACGCGCCGGTGTTCGTGTTCGGCGAAACCGGAACCGGCAAGGAGCTGACCGCCGTCGCGATCCACCGGCATTCGGAGCGACGTAACGGCCCGTTCGTCGCGGTCAACTGCGGTGCGATCCCGTCGCACCTGCTGCAATCGGAACTGTTCGGCTACGAGCGCGGCGCCTTTACGGGTGCGAACGCACGCAAGATCGGCTACGTCGAGGCCGCGAACGGCGGCACGCTGCTGCTCGACGAAATCGGCGATCTCCCGCACGAGAGCCAGGCGAGCCTGCTGCGCTTCCTGCAGGAGCGCTCGATTCATCGGCTGGGCGGCAGCGATCCGGTGCCGGTCGACGTACGGATCGTTTCGGCGACGCACGTCGATCTGCGCGAAGCGATGGAAGAAGGGCGGTTCCGCGCGGACCTGTTTCACCGGCTTTGCGTGATGCGCATCGACCAGCCGCCGCTGCGTGCGCGCGGCAAGGACATCGAACTGCTCGCGCATCACATGCTCGAACGCTTTCGCGGCGACGCGCGTCATCGCGTGCGCGGCTTCTCGACGGATGCGATCACCGCGCTTTACAAGCACGACTGGCCCGGCAACGTGCGGGAGTTGATCAACCGCGTGCGCCGCGCGGTCGTGATGACGGAGGGACGCCTGATCACCGCGCAGGATCTCGAGCTCGAATACTGTCTCGACGCCGCGTCGCCGTCCGTCGCGGACATCCGCAAGTCGATCGAGCGCGAAGCGATCGAGACGGCCTTGCTGCGCACGCGCGGGCGCGTCGCGGCTTCCGCGCGCGAACTCGGCGTGTCGCGCGCGACGCTGTATCGCTGGATGGAAGCGTACGGAATCGAACGGCCGCGCGGCACGGGCTCGTCCGACTGACGGGCGCGCCGCGCTGCTGCTGCGGGTGCCGCGGCGGTCGCGCCGGCCAGGGCGGCCGCGTCAGTCGGCCGGTGCGGCGCGCACGGTTCGCACCGCGTTGAGCGCGCGGATCTCGACGATCGGCGGCGTGCCGGCCGTCGCCTGGGCGCCGGGGTTTTCCAGCGGCACCAGCGCGACGCGGGCCGGCGTGCCGGGCGCGAGATGGAACCAGTCGTCGCGCGGGACGAACCCCGGTGCATCGATCTGAACATGGCGCGCGACGTGACGCGTGTCGATATCCACGTGCCACGTATCGCCGGTGCGCGAGACGCACGCTTCGATCCCGAGCTCGCGCCGTGCGAACACGGCGGGATGCGTGCGGGACGGGAAGTAGAACGCCTGCGACAGCAATGTGTCGTCCTCGGCGCGCAGTGTCGCGACGACGGTGTCGTGCTCGCACGGCCCGAATCGATACGCGCAGGTCCAGTCGAAGAAGCGGCCGAGCAATTCGGCCGAGCCGAGCCGCACCGCATCGTGCGCGGCAATCCGGACCGGGCAGCCGGCACGCGCGACCGGCGTACGGCCGTCGCGCAGCGCGACCAGCTCGACGGTGGCCGACAGCGGCGCCGGCCGTTCGTTGAGCACGTGCATGTCGAGTCCGTTCAGCCCTTCGTCGACGAGCAGCACCTGCACCGGCTGAAGTACCTGGCGCAGCGCATACCAGGCCGATTTCGGCCGATGCGTCGCATCGATCAAGCCCCATCCCGCACCCGGCATCACGTCCTGGAACTGCCAGACGAGCGCGCCGGCGCAGCGCGAACCGGCACGCCGCCATTCGGAGAACGTGTCGCGCATCACGTCCGCGATCGCCGCGCGCGACAGCTCGAAGTAGCGCAACGGGTCCTCGCGCCGCAGGTGGTCGGGCGACACGTCGTACAGCGTCTGCAGGTAGTGATCGCGAATGTCCTCGAAATCCCACGAGGTGCCGGGATCGCGCGGCACGGCCGCCTTCCAGCGAGGCTCGTGAATGCCCGGCCAGCCGAGGCTGTCGAGCATCGCGTTGTCCGGCACGTTCGCGAACGCGAGGCATTCGCTCGCGAAGCGCACGTCGGCGCGGCGCGCGTCGTCGAGCGGGCGCAGATACGCGCCGACGCCGTAGTAGTGCGACACGCGCTCGCGCGGCACGAACGGCAGCACGCCGCCGTCGGGCGTGTCAGGCACGTAAATTGCATCTGGCCGCCGTGCCGCCGCATGTCCGGCGAGGCGCTCGGCGGTCAGTTCGACGAAACGCTGCTTGGGACCGAGGCCCGACATCGCCGCCTGCTGTGCGATTTCGCTGCCGCCGCACAACACCGCAAGCGACGGTGATGCCCGGTGACGCGTGAGGAACTGTTCGGCTTCACGGTCGATGGCGTCGGCGAATGCGTCATCGGCCAGCGCATAGTCGAAGTTCGCAAACATGAAGTCCTGCCAGACCAGCAACCCGAGACGGTCGCACCACGCATGGAACGCCTCGGCCTCGTAGGTCATCGTGCCGCCGACGCGAATCATGTTGAAGCCTGCGTCGCGCGCCATCCCGAGCAAGTGGCCGTAGGTCGCGTCGTCCGCATGCAGCGCGAGCGGTGCAGCGCTGCTCCAGCATGCACCGCGCGCGAAGATCGGCACGCCGTTCACGCGCAACCCGAATCCCTTGCCGTCATCGCCGGCGTCCTGCTCGATCGTGCGGAAGCCCGTCGCGCCGAGCGGTCGCTGTTCGGCGCCGATGTGCAGCGCGATGTCGTAGAGCACCGGTTCGCCGTGCGTGTGCGGCCACCAGCGACGCACGTTGGGTACCGCGACGGTGGCACGCAGCCGGTCGGCGCCGCAGCGTTCGAGCGTCGCGTGATGTTCGCCGCACGACAGCCGGGCCGCGAACGCGTCGGGCAGCGGCGCGGCGAACGCGAGTTCCGCGTCGAGCCAGCCGGTGTCGCCGTCGATGCGCGCATGCAGGTCGCAATGGACGAGCACGGGGCCGTGGGCCGGGTCCAGTACTTCGACCGGACGCCACGGGCCGGTCGGCACGCAACGCGGAAACCAGCCCGGCATGTGCCCCAGCAGCGACGTGCGCACGGTGCGCAGCGTCGCCGGTTCGGCAAGCCGCGTACGCCAGCGCGCGCGGCGCGGCGCACGCACGTCGCGCAGGTGCGGTGCGAGAGCGCGGAAGCAGACGAGCAGCCGGTGCGTACCGTCGAGCGACACGGACACGTCGTGCGTGACGAACATGCTGTCCGATCGCAGGATCGGCGTGTCGTCGAGCCACGCTTCCGCCAGCGTCGCGAGGCCGTGAAAGCGCAGCACGCGCGGCCCGTGTCCGCGCAGTTCGATGCGATACCAATGGTCGTGCTCGTCGTGCGATGCCACGTCGTCGGGGCGGCCGGCCAGCGTGAGCGCCTGGGCGACCGTGCCGGGCACGGGCGCCGCGATCCATTCGGCGGCAGCGGGTAGGTCGCGCGGCCCGCGGGCGACGCCCGCGGTCGTTGCGACCATCGACCAAGCGGGCACGGTGCGCTTGCGCGTCACCGCATCATCGGCACGGGTGCCGCGTTGACGCGAACGGGCGTCGCGGGCTGCAGCGGCGGGGCGATCTGCCGTGCGCCGTCGACGAGATCGGCGTAAGCCGCTTCGATCGCGTCGAGCGTCGCATCGCCGCGTTCCTCCTTGCCGCGCGCGCAGGCGCGCGCGAGCCGGAATTCCAGCACCATCGCCTCGGACGCAATGCGATCGCACGCGGCACGGATGTCGGCGAACGGGCCGACGCAGCCGCTCGCCTGCAGCCAGCGCGCGTAATGGCCGAACAGTTCGAAGTTCGCGCCTAGCTGGCGCACCGAATTGAACGAGTACGCGTGGAAGCGTTCGAGCGGCGAATCGGCAAGCGATTTCGCATCGGACTGCAACTGCCGCCGGAATGCCGCGACCGGATTGACGACCGGCAGGCGGCGCAGGT
Source organism: Burkholderia sp. Bp9016 (assembly GCF_003857765.1). NCBI lineage: Bacteria > Pseudomonadati > Pseudomonadota > Betaproteobacteria > Burkholderiales > Burkholderiaceae > Burkholderia > Burkholderia sp. Bp9016. Next base: position 193,990 of record NZ_QTPY01000003.1, on the reverse strand, counting down.
GCCGCTGCAGCGAGGCGAGCGACGCTTCGCACAGCGAGCGTTCGTCGAGCGGCGTGAAGCGTCGTTTCGCGCATTCGACGTACGGCGGCAGCGGCATCGGCGAACTGCCGCCGACGAGCCCGTTGTAGTCGAAGTCCTCGGCGACGTAATAGCCGCTGTTGTGGAAGTAGCCGATCTGGCGCCGGGTGCGATCGATCGCGTCGATGCCGATGGTCGTCTTCGTGTGCTGCGTGCGGTACGCGCTGCCGCGCGTGTCGGGCAGGAACCACGCGTCGACTTCGACGATCATCAGATGACCGCGCGCGACCTGCGTCTCGATGTGCTGTTCGAGCGGTTCGTAGATCGAGTGTTCCTGCACGACGATCCCGTAGAGCCGCTCCAGCTCGTCGTGCGGAAACTTGAAGAACGTGAACTGGTCGCCCTCGAAATCGAGCGCCACCGTAAACGGCAGCGCCGCATACGGATTGAGGCCCCACCACCGGAGCACCTCGAGCCACATATCGACGTAGCAGTTGGTCTGTTTCCAGACCATCTCCTGACTGTGCAGCGGGTGCGGCCGGTAGTGGCGTGCGCGGTGGCGCACGTCCTCGAACGACGCTTCCTGGCCGTCGCGGGACACGAATTTCATCGCGTTCCCCACAGCACGTCGCACACGTCGGCCGGCCAGGCTTCGATGTCGAAGCCATGGTGGCGGAACAGCGCGAGCGTCAACCGTTCGAGACCGAAGCCGACGCAGCCGGTGTGCGCGACGTCGTTCGTCGCGGTGCGGATGTCCCACAGCATCCCGAAGTGATCCATATGGTAGTTGAAGCTCAGGCACGCGGTCTGGCGGCCGTCGTGCTCGATCGGGATCAGCAGCTCGAACTTCAGGTTCTGCTCGCGCTGGCTGTTCGCGACGATCTTGCCGCCGCGTCCGAAGAACGGATCGTTCGCGAGATCGATCGTGTTCGGCAGGCGCAGCGCCTCGATCATGCGCGTGCCGCGCTCCATCCACGTTTCGCGGAACGCGACGATTTGCTCGGGCGTGCCGATGCGCACGTATTCGCGCATCCGGAACAACTGCATGCGGGTCGGGTCGAGCGACGGTTCATGCCGGAAGCAGTACGAGAACACATCGAAGATCCGGCCGTCGTCGGGCAGTGCGCCCGCGCGCGCGACGACCGGGTAGACCGGATAGCACGCGGCCGGCGTCATCACGACGTAGGTCGGCTTCTGGCTTTCGGTCCAGTCCTCGCCGCGATCGAGGCACTGCAGCACCCGCTGGTGTCGCTGTTCGTCGCCGCAGAACGCATGCACGCTGCCCGCGAGTTGCGGGAAGCTCTTCATGTACTCGCTGCGCTCGAACTCGGTGCGGCTCATCGCCGGCGGGAAGCGCAGGACTTCGGCCTGCTGGTCGGCACCGAGGCGCGTGACGAACGCGTCGAGCGCTTCGACGACGCGCTCGAACCGTTCGCTGCGGCCGAACAGGCCCTGGATGCCGGTCGACACGAGCAGGCCGGCGTCGATCAGTTCGTCGCGCAGCGGGTTGACGCCCGTGCGGTCGAGCGGTGCGTCGGACGGCGCGGAAGCGGTGGAAGCGGCGGGGGGCACGGAGAGGCGATCGTTCACGAGTGTTTCTCCAGCGTCGCGGGACGCAGTGCGAGCAGCAGGCTCGAAGTGTTGGCGGCAATGCGGTCGTTGCTGATCATCAGCGGCGCCGCGTGCAGGTCGCGCAGGTGACGACCTATGCTGAACGGCGTGCCGTGCTTGTAGCCGGCCATCCCGCAGATCATCATCGCCTGTTGCACGACCTCGAGCGCGGTCGACGACACATAGGTCTTCAACGTATTGATTTCGGCGGCCCAGGCCATGCTGGCCGACCACGAGCGGGCCGATGCGCTGGCATGGAGACGCAGCACGTTGTCGACGCGGGCCTGCATCGCCTGCATCAGCGCGAGCGATTCGGCGATACGACGCGACGCGGGCGACGGCGCGCCGTCGGTCTGGCGCGCCTGCGCCCGGAAGAACTGGTGCGCGCGATGGAAGGCATCGCCGGCGACGCCGATCCATACGGCGGCCCAGAGGATGTGCGAAACCGGCACCATGGTCTGTTCGGCGATCTGCGCGAACGGCACCGGCAGACATTGCACGGTCGCGCCCTGCGCGTCGAGCACGAAGCCGTTGCTGCACGTGCCGCGCATGCCGAGCGTGTCCCATTCGCCCCGGCGCGTGAGCGTATAGCCGTCGCGCAGCAGCGTGACGAGCACCTGCTCGGACGCCGGCGCGTCGGCGTCGCGTCGCGCGGTCGCGAGGATGCCGTCGGCGTAGTCGCCGTACGAGATCGTCGGTGCGGACTTGTGCAGCCGGAATTCACCGCCGTTGCTTTCGATTGCGCACTGGCTCGCGCGCAGGTTGCCGCCGACGCCGTCTTCCGACGTCGCCGAGGCGAGCAACCACTGGTGCCGCACGAGTTGTTGCAGGAACAGCTTGTGCCAGCCCTGGTCGGCCGCGTGGTCGACGATGCAGGCAACCTGGATCTGGTGCATCGCGAACACCATCGCCGACGACGCACAGGCCTGACCAAGAATCGAGCATGCCGATGCGACGTCGGCGAGCGACGCGCCGGCACCGCCGAGGTGGGTCGGCACCATCGCGCTCAGCAAGCGGCGGGCGCGCATCGCTTCGATCGCCTCGACCGGGCAGCGCGCGTCGCGATCGACGGCATCCGCGTGCTGGGCGGCGATTTGTGCGACGGCGCGCGCGGCCTCGTCGAGCCGATGCGCTTCGTCGTCGGCCGCGAGTTCGGGAAGCAGCGTGCTCATGCGGAATGCTCGGCGCGTTGCAGGGTGGCGATCGTTTCCGCGAGCGCATCGACGCTGCGGAACAGGTTGCGGTTCAGCATCTCGTCGGGAATCTCGATGTTGAACTGCTTTTCGATCGCGAGCATCAACTGGATCGTATCGAGCGATGAAAGGCCCGCTTCGTAGAGGTCGTCCCCGTCACCGATCGAATCGATCGCGGCTTCGAGATGGGCGACGTGCTTGAGGATGGTTCTGATTTCGTTTTTCACGTGCGGCTCCGGCGTGCGTGGTGTCGTCCGCGCGGGCGGACGCGCACAATGCGCTGACATCCCCCCGGCAGTCCGGCACCAGTAGACCATTCGCGGGCACTGTGTTCTGTTCGCCACCCTACAATCTGCTGACCCCGCTCGCATCGGCGCGCCGAAACGCCGCGCGGGTCACGCGCGCGCGGCAGCCGTCACGCCCGAATCCGCCGACAGGATGCGCTTCATGTCGTCGCGCACGATCGCGCGGCACCCGCACGACAGCTTCTCGAGACCATCGAGATCGGCGAGCTCGATCGAACTGCGGTACTGCCGGATCAATCCGAGTTTCTGGATTTCACCCGCTGCGTCCGTGACCGTTTCGCGCCGCACGCCGAGCATCTGCGCGAGCATGCTGTGGGTGACCTGGATCTCGATGCTGCGCGAACGATCGTAGGCGAGCAGGAACCATCTGCATAACTGATGTTTGAGCACGTGATGGCGGCTGCAGAAGGTGATCTGCGAGACCTGCGCCATCAGCAGCCGCACGCACACGAACACGAGGTGGCGAATCACCGGCGACGCGTCGAAGGCCGTGGCGAACGCGCGCCGGTCGAGCCGATAGACGAAGCCGTCGCGACAGGCGACGGCGCGGCAGGGCATCTGGCCGCTGCCGCCGATCACGTCGTCGCACACGATGCTCTCGCTGCCGATCTGGGCGACTTCGAGCGTCATGCCGCCGGACGACACGTATTGCAGCGAAATCGCCGTCGTCACGGGCAGGTAGACCGCGGCCAGCATTTCGCCTGGCTCGCAGAGCACTTGCCCCGATTTCAGGTGGACCAGCTGGAGGTTGGCGATCAGCGCGGCGCGTTCGTCGCGGTCGAGCGCCGCGAGAAACCGGTTGGCGTCGAAGCTGTGGGAAAGCTCGATCATGCCGGTCGCCTGGGCGACGGCGTCATTGGCCTGTTGAGTCACGGCGCATCCTTGTAGCGTGGCGGTTGCACAGCGCGTGAAGACATCCCGACGGGATTTAGCACGCACGTGCGGATTTTGTGTTCAACGGAATTCGAATGCAGACAGCCGAAAAAAGGCTAGCACGCAGTTGAATCGAGTCAATCGCCTATTACGTCACTTCACAAAGTTTGACGGTTGAGAGCGAAAGCAAACGTTATGCGGATTTAAAGTTCCTGTTTTCTTGCATTAAACATCCATCAAAAAAACCGCGTGACGATCGGAATTCAACTTTGCCCGGAAATCAATGGTCGGCGATGTGCATCGTACAAGGAAAAAATCCCGTGCGCATTGAACATTCTTTGACATTTGAGATATCTGGACTCAATTTCTCAATGAAATCAGTGATCTGCATACGATGTGTGCGGTTGATTACAGAGCGGAGAATTAATGTCGCGATCCAAATTTGAGACAGTTTCAAACGATCATTCGAGATGCCGGATGGCCGTTGAACGTCGTGCACAACGTCACGGAAACAATTGAAAAAGTCCTGTAAGTAGTTGAACGATAAGACTCGCGGGCCGCTGCAGGCACCTGCCGCCGGGCCTGCCTGCATTGTTCAGTTGAATCACTTGCGGTGTCCGCCGCATCGGCGAGTGTCCGGAAATGAGACGCTTTTTGCCGCTTTCCGGCCGGCTATTCGGCGTTCTAAAACCGATGCCGTTTATATATTAAGGACGGAGAGGTATTGGCACGTAAATCGCTTATTCGGGCCGGCGAGTCGAAACGAGGCGATCGATTCGATCCGGCGACGAAGAAGCCGGAAGTCGATCGGATTCAGGGTTGTGGCCGCAACCCGCGTCACCTTGAGGACGCGCATCGCGATAACGAGTTCCAGACGCGGCGCCTGCGCCGCGGACAATAAAGAGGGATACAGACATGCTACATCTTCACTCGAGCTATTCGGCGAACGCCATCCTTGCCGCACTTCCGGAGGACAGCATCCGCGCCATCGCACCGCATCTCGAGCTGGTCAGGATCAAGGCCGGCATGCTGGACCGGGTCGGTGAACCCATGCGCCACCTGCATTTCCCGACGACCGCCATGATGTCGGTGCAGCACCTGATGGAGGACGGTGCGATGGTCGAGGTGGCGGTGGTCGGCCGGGAAGGTGCGGTCGGTCTGGCGACGCTCGTTGGCGGCGCCACGGTATCGAACCGGGTCGAGGTCCGCATCGGCGGCATGGCCTATCGCGTGCCGGCCTGCGTGATGCGCTCCGAGTTCGAACGTTCGCCCGCGACGTACCGGCTGCTGCTGAATTATTGCCAGGCGATGATGGCGCAGATCTCGCGCAGCGCGCTGTGCAACCGGCATCACTCGGTCAGCGAGCAACTGAGCCGCTGGCTGCTGCTTGCGCACGACCGGATCGACGGCGACGAGCTGGCCGTTACGCAGCAGACGATCGCGAACATGCTTGGCGTACGCCGCGAAGGCGTGACGGAAGCGGCCGGCAATCTGCAGGAAGCCGGGCTGATCCGGCAGCGTCGCGGCCGGATCACGGTGCTCGATCGCGAGGGCCTCGAGCGCAATTCGTGCGAGTGCTACGAGCTGATTCGTGCGGACTATCGCCGCCTGCTCGGCCCGCGCGAGAGTGCGAGGCTGATGCCGGTACTGTCCCGGATGCCTGAAATGCATGGCGGATTTTCCGTGCGCGGCGCATGACGATGCATTCGATGTCCGGAGGAACGAATGCGATGCGTCGCGCCGCGATTGCCGCGGCCGACGTTGCGCTGGTGCTGGCCGGTGCGCTCGCCGCGCAGGCTGCGATGAGGCTGGCGTGGCATGACTTGTCGGATGCGCAGCGCGGCGCGATCGCATTGCTGTGCGTGCTGACGGTCGGTTTGTTGCCGCGGGGCTTGCGCGCGGTACGCGGCGGCGCGCCGAGCTGTCGCGTCGAGCCCGAGCTGACGCGCATGGTGGTTGCGATCGTATGCGCGAGCGTGCTGACGGCGGCCGGAGCGACGTGGATCATGAACCGCGGCGGCACGATGACCACACGCTGGATTGCCCGCACGGTGCTGTCCGGCGACGCGGCGCTGCTGATCGGCAGGCTGGCGCTGTGCGCGCTCACGTTGAGGCGCGGCGATCCGCGCGCGCGGCAGCGGCGGGTCGCCGTCGTCGGCGCGACGGCATACGGACGCGTGGCGATCGAGCGGATACAGCTCGAACCGGACGGCGCGTTCGCGGCGGCGTGCGTATTCGACGACGATGCGCAGGCCGCGACTGCGTCGGACGCGATCGGCGGCGTGCCGGTGATCGGCGACTGGGCCGAGTTGCGCCGCATGATTCGCGGCGGCGAAATCGACGAAGTCTGGCTCACGTTGCCGATGTCGCACGAGTGGCGTATCCAGCGCATCGTGCGCGAGTTGCGCGACGAGTTCGTCGAACTGCGGCTGCTGCCCGACGTGCGGCAGATGGCCGTCGTCGAACGCTCGGCGACCGACGTGCTCGGTATGCCGGCGATCAACCTCGCGACCACGCCGCGCTCGGCGCCGGAGCTGTGGGCGAAGTTCGCGTTCGACCGGCTGTTCGCGGTCGCCGTGCTGATTCCGCTGCTGCCGCTGCTCGCGGTGCTGGCGATCGCGGTGAAGCTGTCGTCGCCGGGGCCCGTGTTGTTCAGGCAGCGGCGCAAGGGCGTGGACGGGCGCGAATTCCACATCCTCAAGTTCAGGACGATGCGCGCGCATCGCGCGCAGCCTGGTGTCGTGCGGCAGGCGTCGCGCAACGATTCGCGCATCACGCCGGTCGGCGCGTTCCTGCGCCGCACGTCGCTCGATGAGCTGCCGCAGTTCTTCAACGTGCTGTTCGGCCAGATGTCGGTGGTCGGCCCGCGTCCGCATGCGATCGAGCACGACGACTTCTATCGGCAGCTGATCGACTGCTACATGTATCGCTACCGCGTGCGGCCGGGCATCACGGGATGGGCGCAGGTGAATGGTTATCGCGGCGAGACGCGCAAGGTCGAGGCGATGGCCGCGCGCGTGAAGTTCGATCTGTTCTACATGCAGAACTGGAGCTTCTGGTTCGACATGAAGATCATCCTGCTGACGATCGTACGCGGTTTCATCGGGCGCAACGCATTCTGAGGACCACGAAGTTATTGTCGAATCGAAAGATTGTGCGGTCGAACGTACCGACCGCATCGACGCAGTTCGACACACTGACGGCATAGGAGCATCCCGCGATGCGGGGTGTCTGGCGGCGCGATCGCGTCGCAGCCATCGGAGTGATCATGTCAACGTCGATTCGGGAAGGTCGTGAAACCGCGCTGCAGGAAGGGCGTGCGGAACGGGGCGCCGGGACGGCCGCGCGCGTTGCGCGGCTGAGCGGCATCGCCGTCAACGGAAAATTCACCGCACAGCGGATGACGGGCGTGCAGCGGGTCGCATATGAACTGACGGCCGAGCTCACGCGTCTTGCGAACCCCGACGACGTGCCGGCGCTGGTCGTGCCGGCGGATCACGATCCGGCGGCGTTGCCGGCCGGTGCGCGCAGGCAGGTCGCCGGAGGTTTGCGCGGTTCGCTCTGGGAGCAGTTGACGCTGCCGCGTGCGACGCACGGTCGGATGTTGCTCAGTCTGTGCAACGTCGGGCCGCTCGCGAAGCGCGATCAACTCGTCCTGATCTACGATGCGGCGATTTTCGATCTGCCGGCCGGTTACTCCGTCGTATTCCGGATGTGGTATCGCTTCGCGTTCTCGGTGCTCAAGCGACGCGCCCGCCACATCGTCACGATTTCGCACTTCTCGCGCGCGCGCCTTGCCGCGAAGCTCGGCGTACCGCCGGCGCGCCTGACGGTCGTCCCGGCGGCCGTCGACCATATCGACCGGATCGATCCCGATCCCGGTGTGCTTGCCCGCCTGAACCTCGAGACGGACGGCTACGTGCTGTTTGTCGGTTCGCTTGCGCCAGGCAAGAACCTGGTGCGTGCGCTCGAAGCGATGCAATTGATGCGGACGTCACACCCGACGCTGCGTTTCGTGATCGCGGGGGGCGCCAATGCGAAGATCTTCGGCGGGAGCGTGCCGGGCCTGCGCGCCGACGATCCGTACGTGACGTGGGCGGGCTACGTAACCGACCGTGAACTGAAGGCGCTGTACGAACATGCCGGCTGCTTCGTGTTCCCGTCGCTCTATGAAGGCTTCGGGCTGCCGCCGCTGGAAGCGATGCGGTGCGGCTGCCCGGTGATCGTGTCGCACGAAGGCGCGTTACCGGAGGTGTGTGGCGGTGCCGCATTCTTTTGCGATGCGTATTCGCCGCCGGACATCGCCGCGGCGATCGCACGCGTGATGGACGATGCCGACCTGCGCGCGCGACTGCGCACGGCCGGCCGCGAGCGCGCGCAGCACTTCAGCTGGCAACGCTCGGCGCGCGCGCTGCTCGACATCGTGCGCGCGGACGTGTAACGACACATCGGCCGGATGAACCGGTCGGGTGTTTGTAAGGCGACGTCGTCGCGGCGCCTGCACGCCGCGTATTCGCGTCCGTCCCCGGATCCCGCACCGTCTTCGCCCATGCGGCTGACGACGGTCAACACGCGCCGGTCCATTGGGTTTATCCTGCGTCGAATGCGCCCGCTGCACTGTACGGCCGGGCGCCCCGGTACAAGGCGGGCGGATCATGCAAGCTCGCTGCACACCGGCGCGACAACCGCGCGCCGCATGCCTCATTGCGCGGAACCCGGAAAAGGAGAGACGGCGATGGCGCTCGACCCACAACAACGGCAGACGCTGCAGCGGCGGCTGACCGAAAGCGAGCAGGCGCTGCGTGCGGAGATTCGCACGAGCGAGGACCAGCGCGCGTCGGAGTCCTACGCGGATCTCGCCGGGGCGGCGCCGGACGAGGGCGACGAGGCGAACGCCGATCTGTTCGTCGACATGGATCACGCACTGATCGGGATGAAGCTGGCCGAATTGCGCGCGATCGGGCGCGCGCAGCAGCGCATGCGCGACGGCAGCTATGGCGAGTGCATCGATTGCGATGCGCCGGTCGGCTACGAGCGTCTGCTCGCGCGACCGAGCGCCGAGCGCTGTACGCATTGCCAGTCGGTGTACGAGCGTCGCTACGCGACGACGCCGCGCGCGTCGTTGTGACACCGGCAGCGCCGCGTGCCGCACGATGCGGAAAGTCGGCGCAGGATGACCAACGGGCGCCCGCCGCCGTCGACATGCGGCCCCGGGCGGGCAGACGTCGTCGCGCCAGCGCACGGCGCCATCCACGTGGAAGGGAGCCACGCCGATCATGCCGATCCACAATGCCGAGTGCGCGGCCGTCTTCGCCGAAATCGCCGACATGCTCGAGATCCAGGGCGCCAACCCGTTCCGGGTGCGCGCGTACCGCAACGCGGCCCGCACGATCGCCGACTACGGGCGCGACATCCCGACGCTGATCGCGAACGGCGGCGATCTCGGCCAGATTCCGTCGATCGGCCCCGATCTCGCGTCGAAGCTGCGCGAAATCGCGGCGACGGGCACTTGCGAACTGCAGCAAACACTGCGCCATGCATTGCCGGGCGCGATCGTCGAACTGCTCGACGTGCCGGGGCTCGGCGCGAAACGCGTGAAGGCGCTGCATGATGCATTGCACGTCGATTCGCTCGAACAGTTGCGTGCCGAAGCGAAAAGCGGGCATGTGCGCGCGCTGCCGGGTTTCGGCGCGAAAACCGAAGCGCATCTGCTCGACGCGATCGACGACCGCCTGCAACGCGAGCCGCAGCGATTCCTGCTGCCCGATGCCGCGCAATCGCTGATGCCGTTGCTCGAGCGGTTGCGTGCGGTGCCCGGTGTCGGCGAAGCGGTGCCGGCCGGCAGTTTTCGACGCGGCCGCGAGACGGTCGGCGATCTCGACATCCTCGTGAGTGCGCGCGATCCTGCCGCGGTGGCGGATGCGTTCGTCGGCTACGGCGACGTCGCGCGGGTGCTCGCGAACGGCAAGACGCGCTCGAGCGTCGTGCTGCGCAACGGGTTGCAGGTCGACTTGCGGGTCGTCGAAGCCGACGCGTTCGGCGCGGCGCTCGTCTACTTCACGGGATCGAAGGCGCACAACATCGCACTGCGCCGGCTCGCGCAGGCAGGCGGGCTGAAGATCAACGAATACGGCGTGTTTCGCGGCGACGAGCGGATTGCGGGCGCGACGGAGGCATCCGTGTACGAGGCGATCGGCCTGCACTGGGTGCCGCCCGAACTGCGCGAGGATCGCGGCGAGATCGATGCATCGCGCGCCGGCACGTTGCCCGCGCTCGTCGAGCGCAAGCACGTTCATGGCGATCTGCACGCCCATACCGACGCGTCGGCCGGTCGCGACACCCTGCGCACGATGGCGGAGGCGGCGCGCTCGCGCGGGCTCGCCTATCTGGCCGTGACCGATCGCGTGCCAACCGCCGCGGGCGGCCGCACCGGTTTCGACTGGCTCGTGCGGCAGATCGACGAGATCGACCGCATCAACGCATCGTTCGACGATTTCGTGTTGCTGAAGGGCGTCGAGGCCGGCATTCGCGAGGATGGCAGTCTCGATGTGCCCGACGACGTGCTTGGCCGGCTCGACCTCGTCGTCGGCGCGGTGCACGACCATTTCGACTTGCCGCGCGATGTGCAGACCGCGCGGATGCTGCGCGCGATGGATCATCCGCATTTCACGATTCTCGCGCATCCGCTCGACCGGCTGCTCGGCGAGCGCGGCGCATGCGAACTCGACGTGCCGCGCGTGATCGCCGGGGCCGCAGCGCGCCGCTGCTTCATCGAACTCGACGGCGATCCGCGCCGGCTCGATCTGCCGGACATCTGGTGCCGCGAGGCTGCAAAGGCCGGCGTCGCAGTGGCGATCGGCTCGGATGCACAGTGCGCGGACGATCTCGACCGTCTCGCCTATGGCATCGGTCAGGCGCGGCGCGGCTGGCTGACCCGGCAGGACGTGCTCAACACGCGCACGCTCGCGCAACTGCGGCCGCTGCTCGCGCGCACGATGGGCGCGAGCAGCGTGCCGAAGCGAAGCCGCTCGAAGGGCACGTGACGGCGTGCACTCACGCCGACGTCAGCGCAGCACGTCTTCGGCCGGTATGTACGGCAGGCCGAGCGCCAGCGCGACGGCCTCGTACGTGATGTGCCCGTCACACACGTTCAGCCCCGCGCGCAGATGCGGATCGTCGGTCATCGCGCGTTTCCAGCCCTTGTTGGCGAGCGCGAGCGCATGGCCGAGCGTCGCGTTGTTCAACGCGAACGTCGACGTGCGCGCGACCGCGCCGGGCATGTTCGCCACGCAGTAGTGCACGACGCCGTCGACGACGAAGGTCGGCTGCGCGTGGGTCGTCGCATGCGAGGTCTCGAAGCAGCCGCCCTGGTCGATCGCGACGTCGACGACCACGGTGCCCGTGCGCATCGTCGCGATCATGTCGCGCGTGACGAGGCGCGGCGCCGATGCGCCCGGCACGAGCACGGCACCGATCACGACATCGGCGTCGCGCACGGCTTCGTCGATCGTGTGCGCGTTCGAGCAGACGGTCGTGATGCGGTTCGCGAAGAGCAGGTCGAGCTGGCGCAGCCGTCCGACGTTCGTGTCGAGCACGGTGACGCGCGCGCCGAGGCCGACCGCCATCTGCAGCGCACCGGTGCCCACCACGCCGGCGCCCAGCACCACGACGTGCGCGGCCGGCACACCGGGCACGCCGGCCATCAGCACGCCGCGCCCGCCGCGCGGGCTTTCCAGATGCGTTGCCGCAACCTGGATCGACATGCGTCCGGCCACCTCGCTCATCGGTGCGAGCAGCGGCAGGCCGCCGCCGGGCCCCGTCACGGTTTCGTATGCGATGCAGACCGCGCCGGACTTCACGAGCGCGGCTGCCTGCTCCGGATCGGGGGCGAGGTGCAGGTACGTATAGAGGATCTGCCCGCGCCGCAGCATCGCGCATTCGGCCGGCTGCGGCTCCTTGACCTTGATGATCATGTCGGCGCGCGCGAATATTTCGCTCGCGTCGTCGCACAGGGCCGCGCCGGCGGCCGTGTAGTCGTCGTCGAGCAGGCCGATCGCGGTGCCCGCGCTGCGCTGCACCAGCACATGGTGGCCATGTCGCGTCAGCTCGCGTGCGCTGGCCGGGGTGAGGCCGACGCGATATTCGTGATTCTTGATCTCTTTCGGCACGCCGATCAGCATGAGTCGCCTCCATGGGTATTCGTCATCGTTGGCGTGCATGCGCATTGCCATCGGTCGACCGTGCGTATCGGCACGACGGCACGCGGGCGGCGCTGGCGCATGCACGGATCGATTGCCGTGCTGGAATAAAAGGGTAGCGTTGCGCGGAGCGAAGTCAAGCGACGGCCTGACGCGCCGGTGGTGCGGATTGCATCCGGCACGCGTGGCATGGGGTATTGCGACCGGACGTCGCAATGCATGTCGCGTGGGGTTTGGGTATCGTCTTGTGTCGTGCGGAACGGGGCCGCACGCCGGCGTTTGTCGGCCACACCGCGACCCTGCGACACAATGAAACAACGGACCTTGCCAACATGATGGGCGCGTATTTCAGCGTGCCGACGCTATGTGCGATCGCACTCGTTCACGTCTACTGGGCGTTCGGCGGGCGGCTCGGCAAGCGTGCGGCCATTCCGGAGCAGGACGGCGTACCGCTGCTGCGACCGAGCGTGGCCGGCACGCTCGCCGTCGCGGCGGCATTGCTGGCTGGCGCATGCGCGGTGGCGTCGCGCGCCGGCTGGCTGTGGCCGAACCTGTATCCCGGCGCGATCGCGTTCGCGGTCGTTGTGCTCGCACTGATCTTCGCGGTGCGCGCGGTCGGCGATTTTCGCTACGTCGGATTCTTCAAGCGGATTCGCGGATCGCGCTTCGCTCGGATGGACAGCCTCTGTTACTCGCCGCTGTGCGCGGCGCTTGCGTTGTCGATCGCATCGACGCTGTGGCCGTGATGAGCGGCCCGCGGATCGCGATCGGCGTATAACGCAACGGGGCGGCTCGGGAACGGGCATCGCCGTGCCGTGACGGACGGCATCGACTGAAGCCGCGCGCGTCCGCGAAGTAGTGCGGGGCCGCAAAACCGGCCCCCAGTCGCCCGGTGCCCCCAATGCGCTGTCATTGTGCATTCCATAAGTCATTTTTCCGATTGTTGCGATTTTCGATGTAATGAATTGCATCCAGTCCTTTGGAGATGGAACCGGTTCCATTTATAATTCGCGGCACTCGTCGCCGGGCCCGAAATGAGGGTCGTGCACGTTGCGCTTGCCGTCGGCTCGCGCGGCGTCTAAGTTGAATCAGGGTCATGGCGATGGCGGACGGACCCGGCCGACAGGCCGCATTCGTCCGATCAGACCCGCGAAGAGGTCGATCCGCGCGGCGCTTCGAAACCGGCGCAACGCGGTTGCATGACGGCTCCGCCGCGCAGCGTGTGGCCGGCGCCCGTATCGAGGTTGTTCGCAGCACAGCAAGAACAAGGACGGCCGGCCGCGTGCGGCATGGCTATCGTGGCGGGCACGCCGCATGCGGAATGCGCGGGCTCGAACGCTCCCCAACGATCAACATCCGACCATGTCCACGCCACCTGACAAACCCAATTCGCGTCGCCGCTTCCTGCGCACGTCGGTCGCGCTCGTGCCGATCGCTTCGGTCGCCGGTTGCGACCTGCGCTCGTCGTCATCGTCCGCCACCACGGCGGACAACGCATCGGCTGCGTCGGCCGGCGCCGAGCGCGCTCCGTACAAGCCGACTTTCTTCGATGCGAAGGAATGGGCGTTCGTCCAGGCCGCCGTCGACCGGCTGATTCCGTCCGACGCCGAAGGCCCCGGCGCACTCGAGTCCGGCGTGCCCGAATTCATCGACCGCCAGATGGAAACCCCGTACGCGAACGGCGCGACGTGGTACATGCAGGGCCCGTTCCAGCAGGGCGTGCCCGAGCTCGGTTACCAGTTGAAGCTCGTGCCGCGCGACATCTACCGGCTAGGTATTGCCGCGGTCAACCGCTATAGCGAAAAGAATCACGGCAAGGCGTTCGCCGATCTCGACGCCGCGACCCGCGACACGGTGCTCGGCGAACTGGAGAAGGGGAGCGCGCAGCTCGACGACGTGCCGTCCGCCTTGTTCTTCGGCCAGTTGCTGCAGAACACGCGCGAAGGCTACTTCTGCGATCCGGTGCACGGCGGCAATCGCGACATGGCCGCGTGGAAGATGATCGGTTTTCCGGGCGCGCGCGCCGACTTCATGGATTTCGTCAACCAGAATGGCAAGCCGTATCCGTACGGCCCGGTCTCGATCAACGGGGAGCGTACCTGATGGCCGCAGAAAAGAAGCCGCATGTGGATGCGGTGATCGTCGGCTTCGGCTGGACCGGCGCGATTCTCGCGAAGGAGCTGACCGAAGCGGGCTTGAACGTCGTCGCGCTCGAGCGCGGTGAGTATCGCGACACCTATCCGGACGGCGCGTATCCGAACACGATCGACGAACTGACCTACAACATCCGCAAGAAGCTATTCCTCGACCTGTCGAAGACGACCGTGTCGATCCGCCACGGCGTGCAGGACACCGCGCTGCCGTACCGGCAGCTGGCGGCATTCCTGCCGGGCGAGGGCGTCGGCGGCGCAGGGCTGCACTGGTCGGGCGTGCACTTCCGGATCACACCGGAGGAACTGCGCCTGCGCAGCCACTACGAAGAGCGCTACGGCAAGAAGTTCATCCCCGACGGGATGACGATCCAGGACACGGGCGTCAGCTACGACGAGCTCGAGCCGTATTTCGATTTCGCCGAGAAGGTGTTCGGCACGTCGGGCCAGGCATACAAGGTCGGCGGCAAGGTGGTCGGCGACGGCAACGTGTTCGAGGCGAACCGCAGCGACAACTTCCCGCTGCCCGCGCAGCTCAATACGTATTCGGCGCAGCGCTTCTTCGATGCCGCGCAATCGCTCGGGCTGCATCCGTACCGGTTGCCGTCGGCAAACACGTCCGGGCCGTACACGAACCCGTACGGCGTGCAGATGGGGCCGTGCAACTTCTGCGGCTACTGCAGCGGCTACGCGTGCTACATGTATTCGAAGGCATCGCCGAACCTGAACATCCTG
The DNA here is from genome assembly GCF_003857765.1 of Burkholderia sp. Bp9016. Classification (NCBI taxonomy): domain Bacteria; kingdom Pseudomonadati; phylum Pseudomonadota; class Betaproteobacteria; order Burkholderiales; family Burkholderiaceae; genus Burkholderia; species Burkholderia sp. Bp9016. The sequence goes on along the minus strand of NZ_QTPY01000003.1, from coordinate 178,907 downwards.
CCCGCGCTGAAGCAGGTGCCGAACTTCGAATTGCGCTCGAAGTGCCACGTGCTGCGCGTCGATCTCGACGATACGAAGAAGCGCGCGACGGGCGTCACCTATGTCGACCCGGCGGGCCGTGAAGTGCACCAGCCGGCCGATCTGGTGATCGTCGCCGCGTTCCAGTATCACAACGTGCACCTGCTGCTGCTGTCGGGCATCGGCAAGCCGTACGACCCGATCTCGGGTGAAGGCGTGGTGGGCCGCAATTTCGCGTACCAGAACCTGTCGACGATCAAGGCGTTCTTCGACAAGGACACCTTCACGAACCCGTTCATCGGCGCGGGCGGCAACGGCGTCGCGGTGGACGACTTCAACGCCGACAACTTCGATCACGGCCCGCTCGGCTTCGTCGGCGGCTCGCCGCTGTGGGTGAACCAGGCCGGCGTGAAGCCGATCAGCGGCATCGCGACGCCGGCCGGCACGCCGCAATGGGGCTCGGCGTGGAAGAAGGCGGTGAAGGACAACTACGCGCACACGATCTCGATGGACGCGCACGGCACCAACATGTCGTACCGCGACGTGTACCTCGATCTCGATCCGACCTATCGCGACTCGTACGGCCAGCCGCTCTTGCGGATGACCTTCGACTGGAAGGACAACGACATCAGGATGGCGCAGTACGTGACGGGGCAGATGAAGAAGATCGCGGAGGCGATGGGGCCGAAGTCGATCGGCGTGTCGACGCGCGAGTTCGGCAAGCACTTCGATTCGCGCGCATACCAGACGACTCACCTGGTCGGCGGCGCGATCATGGGCACCGATCCGAAGACGAGCGTACTGAACCGATACCTGCAATGCTGGGACGTGCACAACGTGTTCGTGATGGGCGCCTCGGCACTGCCGCAGGGCATCGGCTACAACCCGACCGGGATCGTCGCGGCGCTGGCCTACTGGTCGGCCCGCGCGATTCGCGAGCAATACCTTAAAAATCCCGCCCCGCTGGTGACCGCATGAAGAGGACAGTGAACCACTATGCCGCGCGCCACGTGTCGCGTGCGCTGGCGATCGGTGCGGCATGGGCCGCGTTCGGTTTTGCCGGCGGGTCGGCGTTCGCGCAACCGGCCTCGACGGCGGCGCCCGGCCCGGCGGCCGCGCCGGCCGACGCGGACCTCGTCAAGCGCGGCGAATATCTTGCCCGCGCGGGCGATTGCGTCGCGTGCCACACCGCGATCGGCGGCAAGCCGTTCGCGGGCGGACTGAAGTTCGATACGCCGATCGGCGCGATCTATTCGACCAACATCACGCCGGACCCGAAGACGGGCCTCGGCGGCTGGACGCTCGACGACTTCACCCGCGCGGTGCGCGAGGGCGTGCGCAAGAACGGCGACACGATGTACCCGGCAATGCCGTTCCCGTCCTATGCGCGCCTGTCCGACGACGACGTGAAGGCGCTGTACGCGTACTTCATGCACGGCGTCGCGCCGGTCGAGCACGAGAACCGCAAGGTCGACATCGTGTGGCCGCTGTCGATGCGCTGGCCGCTCGCATTCTGGCGCAAGATGTTCGCGCCGACGCCGAAGCCGTTCGATGCGGCGCAGTACAACGACCCGGTGATCGCGCGCGGCGCGTATCTCGTGCAGGGTCTCGGCCATTGCGGCGCATGCCACACGCCGCGCGCGGTGACGATGCAGGAGCGCGCGCTGACGGACGCGGGCGGGCTCGACTTCCTGGCGGGCGGCGCGGCGATCGACGGCTGGGTGCCGACGAGCCTGCGCGGCGAACAGCGCACGGGGCTCGGCACGTGGACGGAAACCGAGATCGTGCAGTTCCTGAAGACGGGCCGCACGCTGCGCACGGCCGCGTTCGGCGGGATGACCGACGTGGTCGGCCACAGCATGCAGCACATGAGCGACGAGGACCTGACCGCGATCGCGCGCTATCTCAAGACGCTGCCGCCGCGCGTGCAGGGCGAGCAGCCGCACGTGTACGACGCGGCCGCCGCGAAGGCGCTGCAAGGCGGCGACGCGAGCAAGCCGGGCGCGGCCGTCTATCGCGACAACTGCATGGCGTGCCACCGCAGCGATGGCCACGGCTACACGCGCGTGTTCCCGGCGCTCGCGGGCAACCCGGTCGTGCAGGGCGACGATCCGACGTCGCTGATCCACGTCGTGCTGGAAGGCAGCGCGCTGGAGGGCACGCGTACGGCGCCGTCGACCTTCACGATGCCGCCGTTCGGCTGGCGGCTGTCGGACCAGGAAGTCGCCGACGTGTCGAACTTCGTGCGGACGAGTTGGGGCAACACCGGCGCGCCGGTCACGGCTGCTCAGGTCGCGAAGGTGCGCAAGAGCGTGCCGTCGACCCGGCCCGAGCCGCCGCCAGGCGCGCGGTTCCCGCAGGCGTCGCGCTGACGCCCGCGCAGCGCTTCCCGTCCGGCCGGGGTTGCACCCCGCAATGGCGCGCCACCGCGTGAAATTTTCGCGGTGGCGCGCCATTTTTTCGTGTCATCCCTTATCCTCTGATGCTTGAACCTTACTAAATAGTTACAAGAGCTCGGGAGGGGGGATGCCTCATGATGTCAGCCTGATTGCACTGCTCGCGGCCGGTTTCGGTCTCGCGATGATTTTCGGTTACTTCGCTTCGCTGCTGAAGATGCCGCCGCTGGTCGGCTATCTGCTCGCCGGGATCGTGATCGGCCCCGGCACGCCCGGTTTCGTCGGCGACCTGTCGCTCGCGCAGCAACTCGCGGAAGTCGGCGTGATGCTGCTGATGTTTGGCGTGGGCCTGCATTTCTCGCTCGGCGACCTGCTCGCCGTGCGCAAGATCGCGCTGCCCGGCGCCGTCGTCCAGATTACTGTCGCGACGCTGCTCGGCGGCGGGCTGGCGCTCACCTGGGGCTGGAGCCTCGGTGCGGCGCTTGTGTTCGGGCTTGCGCTGTCGGTCGCCAGTACCGTCGTGCTGTTGCGCGCGCTCGAAGGGCGCGGGCTCGTCGAGACGGTGAACGGCCGCATCGCGGTCGGCTGGCTCGTCGTCGAGGATCTCGTGATGGTGCTGGTGCTCGTGCTGCTGCCGCCGGTCGCGGGGCTGCTCGGCGGTACGCCGCCCGGCGACGCGCACGCGGCCGGCGGCAGCGTGTGGGGCACGCTCGGCGTCACGATGCTGAAGGTCGCCGCGTTCATCGCGCTGATGCTCGTGGTCGGCAAGCGCGTGTTTCCTCGGATCCTGTGGCTTGTCGCGCGCACCGGCTCGCGCGAGCTGTTCACGCTGTGCATGATCGCGGCCGCGGTCGGCATCGCGTTCGGTGCGGCGAAATTGTTCGACGTGTCGTTCGCGCTCGGCGCGTTCTTCGCCGGGATGATGATGCGCGAGTCGGAGTTCAGCCGGCGCGCGGCCGACGAGACGCTGCCGCTGCGCGATGCGTTCTCGGTGCTGTTCTTCATTTCGGTCGGGATGCTGTTCGACCCGAAGGTGCTGCTCACCGAGCCGCTGCACGTGATCGAGGTCGCGGCGATCGTGCTGATCGGCAAGACGCTTGCGGCGGTCGCGCTCGTGATCGCGTTCCGTTACCCGCTGAACACCGCGCTGACGGTCGGCGCGGGCCTTGCGCAGATCGGCGAATTCTCGTTCATCCTCGCGGGGCTCGGCCGCGCGCTCGGGCTGTTGTCGGCCGAAGGGCAGAGCCTGATTCTTGCGGTCGCGCTGATTTCGATCGCGATGAACACGCTGCTGTTCGCGATGATCGACCCCGCGCTCGCATGGATTCGCAAGCATTCGGCCTTTGCGCGCAAGCTCGAGGCGCGCGACGATCCGCTTGCTGCGCTGCCGATGTCCACGCCGCAGACTCACCTGACCGGGCAGGTCGTGATCGTCGGTTACGGAAAGGTCGGCACGCGGATCGCGCACGCGCTGGACGAGCGCGGGATCGCCTATGTTGTCGTCGAGCAGAATCGCGAGCTTGTCGAGAAGCTGCGCGCGGATGGTGTCGCGGCCGTGTCGGGCGACGCGATCGAGCCGATCGTGCTCGTCCAGGCGCATATCGCGCGCGCCGGGATGCTGGTCGTCACGCTGCCGGATGTATTCGATGTGCGGCAGATCGTCGAGATCTCGCGCACGCTGAATCCGACGCTCGAGGTCGTGCTGTGCACGAACAGCAGCGACGAGGCCGCGTTGCTGTCGAGCGAAGGCGTCGGCACCGTGTTCATGGGCGAGAGCGAACTCGCGCGCGGGATGACCGAGCACGTGCTCGGCAGGATGGCGAAGCCGGTGGCGGCTGCGCACTGACAGGCGGGGCGGCCGTCCGGCAGTTCCCGCCGGCGACGGGCTTGCGACGGCAAGCCCGAGACGGGCAAGCGTGACTGGGAAGTAGGTGGCGGTAAAGCAAACGCAGGATGCTTTCGCCGCGCACATGACGCACATGGCGCAGCGCCGCCGGGCGGCGTCAGCTTGCCGCCGCCTTTGCCTGCACGGCCGCGCCGGATTGCGCAGCCGTCTTCATCGAAGCCGGCGCGTTCTGCGTGGCCGCCGTCTTCGGTTGCACCGCGGCCTTCGGCGCCGCGACCGTCTTCTGCGGCGCGGTTGCCTTGGCCGGTGCATTCGGCGCGGGGTCGACCGGCGCATCGGGCGGCACGCCGAGCAACTGCAGCGAGCCGCTCGTGACCGACGAGAACACCGGGCCGGCCACCGTGCCGCCGTAGTAGCCCTTGCCGCGCGGCTCGTCGATCATCACCGCGACGATCAGGCGGGGATTGCTCATCGGCGCCATCCCCGCGAACAGCGCGCGGTACTTGCCCTTCGCATACGACGTGCCGACCTGCTTGCGCGCCGTCCCCGTCTTGCCGCCGATCCGGTAGCCGTCGACGCGCGCCCGGCGCCCGGTGCCGCCTTCGCCGACCGCCGACTCCAGCATCGTGCGGATCGCCGCCGCCGTTTGCGGCGAAGTCACGCGGTGGCCGCGATGCGCGTCGATCGACTGCTGATCGGTGCCGTTCTTCAACAGCGACACCGGGTGCAGCGTGCCGTCGCCGGCGTACGCGGTGTAGGTTTGCGCGATCTGCAGCAGCGACATCGACAGGCCGTAGCCGTACGCCATCGTCGCCTGTTCGATCGGCCGCCAGCGCTTGTAGCCGCGCAGGCGGCCCGACGCGACGCCCGGGAACGTCAGTTCCGGCGCGCGGCCGATCCCGTATTCCTGATACTTGTTCCAGATGGTTTCGGCGGGCAGGTTCAGCGCCAGCTTCGCGAGCGCGACGTTGCTCGACTTCTGCAACGCCTGCGAGACGGTCAGCGCGCCGTGGTTCGATGTGTCGTGAATCACGGCCGGACCGATCTTGTAGGTGCCCGGCGACGTGTTGATGATCGTGTTCGGCGTGACCTTGCGTTCGTCGATCGACAGCGCGACGACGAGCGGCTTGATCGTCGAGCCGGGCTCGAACGTGTCGATCACCGCGCGGTTGCGCAGTTGCTGGCCGGTGAGCCGGGCACGGTCGTTCGGGTCGAAGGTCGGGTAGTTCGCGAGCGCGAGGATTTCGCCGTTCTGCGCGTCGAGCACCACGACGCTGCCGGCCACGGCGTTGTTCTCGATCACCGCGGCCTTCAGCTGGCTGAACGCGAGCTGCTGGATGCGCCGGTCGATCGTCAGTTCGATCGTCGCGCCGTGCTGCGCGGGCACGAGCGGGCGCGTGTCGGACACGATGCGGCCGAGCCGGTCGCGGATCACCTCGCGCTGCCCGGCGGTGCCTGACAGCCGCGCATTCGCCGCGAGCTCGACGCCTTCCTGGCCCTTGTCCTCGACGTTCGTGAAGCCGACCACGTGCGCGGCCGATTCGCCTTCCGGATAGAACCGCTTCGAATCGGCGATCTGTGTGATGCCGTCGATGTCGAGCTTGTCGAGCCGGCTCGCGGTTTCGGCGTCGATCTGCCGCTTGAGCAGCACGAACGTACGGTCGTTGCGCAGGCGGCGCTTCACTTCCGCGAGCGGCATGTCGAGCAGCTTCGAGATCTGTGGATAGTCGGTTTCGGCGACCTGTTTCGGGTTCGCCCAGATTTCATAGGTCGACAGGCTGACCGCGAGCATCGCGCCGTTGCGGTCGACGATGCGGCCGCGCATCGCGTCGAGTTCGATCGTGCGCTGGTAGCGCTTCTGGCCTTGCCCGACATAGAAATCCTGGTTCGCGACCTGCACCCAGAAGGCGCGTCCGATGAGCGCGGCGAAGCCGAGCGACACCAGGATCACGACCAGCTTCGAGCGCCACATCGGCAGGCGCGACGCGAGCATCGGGTGTTTGGTCGCGGCGGCGTACGGATCGGCGGGGTGGGTCTTCTTTTTTACGCTCATGCAAGGGCCGGGTCGGGCCGCCGGACGGCGGCTGGGTCAATCGGAACAATGCAATTGTAATAAATGAGTAAACATCATGTGGGGAAAGTGCGGGTTGGACCGGGAAAAGACGGCGGTTTCACCGGGCGATGGGGGGAAAGTGGGGGGAAGGGTGCGCAAGGCCGCGCAGCGCCGTTCGTGGCGCCGGTCGGAAATCGCGGCGGATGGCGGATGCGGATACCGCGGCGCGGATGAATTAACCCGGCCCTGATTGATTTCGAAGCCCGCAATAAAAATGCGCCCCGAATCGAGGCGCTCTTATTGCTGAATATCGAAATGAATATCGCTGAAACTGGAATAAACCCGAAAACCGCAGAGGATTACCGGCGGAAATGCCTATCGCGCGACGGAAATAAATTCCTCGTATTCGGGTTGGAGCTTGCAATGATCGACCGCCTGCAGTCGCCATGCACCGTCCGGGTGCTCGCCGGCGAGTACGGCGGGACCCTGTTCGCGCTGTGTTGCGTCGAACGACAGGCCCTTCAACTGGCACACGGCGCTGCCGCCGTCGGCCGCGCAGAGGGCCATTGCGCCTTCGACGTCCCGGACTTTACCCCAGGTCGGAAGGTCGATGCCCTGATGTGCCTCGCGCGACCACAGCCCCTCGTCGGTATCGACCCACAGCACCGCGAATGCGTGCCGGGTTGCCGATTCACTGCCATTAATCCGAATAGTGAGGCGCATTGGATCGTCTCCTGAGAAAATGACGCATTCGACCGTTTTGGTTTGAACAGTCTAGATAGACTGTCACGAAACGCAAGCGATAATCCGCAATAAATCCGAATGGGGTCTATTGGCGTTTCGTATGAAACGACGTCTGACGATTCCAGGGGATTCCGTCGCTGCACGCCAACGCAGACGGCACCGTGTCCAGGGTGCGGCAAGCTGCCGCTGCCGCGACCGGGACATGCGATGACTAGCCGAAGGGCGCGTCGATGTGTCGCGCCGCGGCGGCGATTGAAACCGTGATGGGCCGGCGGGGTCCGGCGGCGCGGTAGCCCGCCCGGCGGCCGCCGGATCGGACGTTTCGTCGATTTGACGGCATGGCCCGCACGACACACTCAGACATTCGCGCACAAATCCACACACTTTCACGAAACTTTCGGGACAGACTTGCATGCGTTCGGGCCCCACACTGGGACTTTCCCGATCTGCGCCATGGACGCCCGTCCGTGGCGGTCTGTCGCCGCCTCGTGCCAGAGACCCGATCGATGCGATCGCGGGCCACAAGCCCGATCGGGACGGCCGTGGCGAGCATCGGCGCCGGCCCGGCCCATGGCAGTGCGCAGCCCCGAACGGGCAGCGCCGCCGTCCGGCCGACCCTTCGAAGGAGACTATCGTGCTGATCTGGAAAACCGCGTTGTCGCTCAACTGGCGGACCAGCCTCGTGTCGCCGGCCAGCGCGCCGGTCGCGGCGGCCAACGTCAGTCGGCTGGTGCTGACCGGCGCCACCGGCTTCATCGGCAGTACCGTGCTGACGGCGCTCGTCAACGCGGGGCTGCTCGATCGTGTCGTGTGCGTCGTGCGCGCGGAGAGCCGCGGCCATGCGGTCGCACGGCTGCGTGAAGCGGCGTTGCGCGCGGGGCTCGCGCCGTACTGGGCGTCGCGCCTGGGCGATGCGAACGTGATCGTCGGCGCGCTCGGCGACGTCTGGCAGGGTGCGGATGCGTCGCGCCTGGCTGGCGCGACGCACGTGATTCACTGCGCCGGCCATGCATCGCCGGCCGACGGCGCGCACCTGCAGGCGGACATTGCCGATTCGCTGTCCTTCGCCGCCCGCTTCGCGCGTGCGCCGCAGCTGCAGCGTTTCGTGTACGTCGGCACGGCCTATGCGCATGCGGGCCGCGGCGGAATCGTGCAGGAGGGCGTCGCGACCGACGCGGCACACGGCGACGAAGCGCTGCCCGGCGCGGTGCTGGCGGCCGACTACCTGCTTGCGAAGGCGCAAACCGAGCAACGCCTGCGCGAGCTCGGGCTGCCGCTCGTCGTCGTGCGTCCGTCGCACGTCGTCGGTCACACGGTGCTCGGCACGCGGCCCGCGCCGAATTCGTTCTGGATGTTTCGCGTCGCGCATGCGGCGCGCCGTTTCACGGCCCGGCCGATGACGCGCATCGACATCGTGTCGGTCGACGACGTCGCGCGCGCGACGATGCTGCTCGCCGTGAAGCCGACGCTGATGCACGACGTGTATCACGTGTCGGCAGGCGACGAGGCGCCGCAGGTCGCGCAGATCGTTCGCGCGATGGACGAGGCGGCGGGCGTGACGGGCGCGCCGCGCTACGCGGCCTGTGCGCCGGCCGAGTTGCCGCTCGTGGTACGTGACGTGCTGGGGCGGCCCGATCCGGCGCTCGAGCGCGTGATCGGCAGGGCGTTGCAGCGTTGTGCGGAATTCGCGACGGTCGATCGCGTGTTCGACAACCGTCGCGTGCGCGACGAAATCGATTTCGAACCGTTGCCGTTCATCGATTACGTCGAGGAGTGCATGCGGACGTCACGCGGCGTCGCGGTGACCGAGCTGATGCGCGGCGCGCTGCAATGAGCCGAGGCGAGTCCAGTCAAGTCGGGTGCACAGCCTGCATGCGCCACGCCGGCGCCGCCGGGTCCTGTTCGCCGCCGTCCGGCGGCGGCAGGCCCTAGGGCGCGTTGCCGAGTTCGATCAGCCGGTCGAGCGCGCGATAGATGTCGTCGAGGCCGTCCGCGCCGAAGCGCGCTTCGAGCTGCCGATACTGCTCGTCGATGCGCGGACCGATTTCGGTCACCAGATTCCTGCTTTGCGGCGTCAGGCTCACCAGCAGCCGGCGCTGATCTTCCTGCGCGCGCGTGCGGGTAATCAGCCCGTCCCGTTCCATCCGTTCCAGCACGCCCGTGAGGCTCGGACTCAGGATGCAGCAGCGGCGCGCGATCTGGCCGGCTTCGAGCGCGTGCGCCGGTTCGCCGTCGAGCACGCGGATGATCCGCCATTGCTGTTCGGTGAGCGCGAATTCCTTGAGAATGGGGCGGAACCGGCCCATCAGCGTTTCGCGGGCCTCGAGCAGGAGCATGGCCAGATTGCGATGGTCGAGCGTGCGGTTCATCGGGGTAGAGAATGGACGGGGATGCATCAATCTTAACAGCCCGTGGTGATGAATTTCTTATCTCAGGGTAATCGAGGTTGCCGGCGTCCGATTGCTCGATTTCCCGAAGCGACGCGCACCGGGCGGATGTTCCCGGGCGCGCCGCGTCAATCGGAATGACCCACTATCCCGCGCTCCGAGGCGCACGCCCGACGCCGATGTACCTCCCCGGCGTCGTCCCCGTCGCCCGGCGGAACATGTCGATGAACGCGCTCACGTTGTCGTATCCGAGATCGAGCGCGATGGTCGTGACCGGCACGCCGTCGGCGATCTTCTCCAGCGCACGCAGCAGTCTGGCCTGCTGACGCCACTGCGCAAACGTCAGCCCCGTCTCCGCGACGAAGCGGCGGCTCATCGTCCGGGCGCTGATGCCGGCCCATTCCGCCCACTCCTCCAGCCGCCGACCGTCCGCGAGGTTCGAGGCCAGCGCGTCGGTGATGCGCACGAGCCGCGCGTCGCGCGGCCGCGGCAGCGCCAGCGATTCCACCTCGGACGAGGCGATTTCGTCGAGGACCACCTCGGCGATCCGCGTCTGCGCCGCGTCGAGTGCGGCGCCATCCCAGCTTGCCGCGCGCTGCACGGCTTCGCGCAGCAACGGCGACGTGCGGATCGCGCGCGGTGTGTCCGGCAATGTCGCGCAGCGCGCTTCGGCGACGAACGCCGACCAGCCGGAAATCGGCCCGAATGAGCGCAGCGAATGCCGGCAATGCGGCGGAATCCAGATCGCATGAATCGCCGGCACGACCCAGTCCTGGTCGTCGAGACCGATCGTCAGCAATCCGCTCGATGCGCCGACGAGCTGGCCCCGCGCATGCGCGTGCGGCGGCGTCACGCGCGGATCGCGTTGCGACAAAACGGCGGCGACGACGAACGGGCCGTCGTCGGACGTGACGAGTCGGGCGGGCAGGAGTGGATCGGACATGGCTGGATCAAGGTATCGAATGGCATATATACCGGAGTTCGGCCGACTTCGCACGCCTACACTGCGTCCATCGATGACAACCGGAGTGCGACACGATGCGAGCCGAACAGATGCTTCCCGACCATGCCGACCGGATCGAGGCGGGCGGGGTGACGATCCGCAAAGGTACAGTGGGCGCGTTCATTGCCAACGCGCGCGTGCTGGTCGGTCCCGGCGCATCGGCGGCCGAGCGCGCCACCGCGGAAGCCGACCTGATCGACGTGCTGCCCGCGCTGCGGGCGCTCGGATTGTTCGATGTCCTCGAAGTGCGCGACGCGGCGCTGCGCGCATGGCTCGATGCACGGTAATGACGGACGGGAAGCCCGGTTGCGATACGGGATTCGCAAACAGCAAGGAACCAACATGAAAGCAGCAGTCGTGGCGTGTGCCGGTCAGGGTCCGGTTTATTCGGAGTTCGAATCGCCGCGCGCGCTGCCGGCTCACCGTCTGATCGACGTGACGGCATCCGCGCTGAGCCGGCTCGCGCAGGGGCGCGCCGCCGGCACGCATTATTCGTCGGGCGGCGGCTATCCGTTCGTCGTCGGCGTCGATGGCGTCGGGCGCGTCGGCGACGGACGGCGCGTGTACTTCTTCGGCGCCCCCGCGCCGTTCGGCGCGATGGCGGAGCGCACGATCGTGCCGGACGCACACTGTGTGCCGCTGCCGGATGAGCTGGACGATGTCACGGCCGCCGCGATCGCGATTCCCGGCATGTCGTCGTGGGCGGCATTGACCGAGCGCGCGCGGCTCGCGGCAGGCGAGACGGTGCTGGTCAACGGTGCGACGGGCACGTCCGGACGGCTGGCCGTGCGGATCGCGAAGCATCTGGGCGCCGCGAAGGTGATCGCGACGGGCCGCGATACGGTTGCGCTGGATGCATCGCTGAAGGCCGGTGCGGATGCGGTCGTGTCGCTGCAGCAGGAGGATGCACACCTTGCCCGCGCACTGGAACCGCATTTTCGCGCGGGCGTGGATGTCGTGCTCGACTATCTGTGGGGCGCCAGCGCGCAGGCGTTGCTCGTCTCGGCCGCGAAGGCGACGCCCGAGGGGCGCCGGCTGCGTTTCGTGCAGATCGGCTCGATCGGCGGTGCGGACGTGCTGCTGCCGGGCGCGGTGTTGCGCGCGACCGCGATCGAATTGATGGGAAGCGGTCTGGGCAGCGTGCCGCTGCCGCGCTTGCTGGCAGCAATCCGCGGCGTGTTCGGCGCCGTTGCGCCCGCGGGCCTGGCGATCGAAACGCGCGCCGTGCCGCTGTCGGCGGTCGGCGAACATTGGGGCGATGCGAATAGCCGGGTTCGCCCCGTGTTCGTGATGCGCGTCGACTGAACGGCTGCTGGCGCGCAGCGGGCATCACACGCCACGCGCATGTCGAGCGGCGCGGTGAGGGCCGCTCACCCGCACTCAGGCGGCATCGCGCAAAGCGGGCGGTGCCGTTCGACCATGACCGGCGCCGCCCATTGCATCGGATTCAGAACCGCTGCTGAATCCCGGCCGTCACGCCGACCTGCGTCGTCCCGTATCCGGCAAAGTCGCGCGACACGCCGACCTTTTCCCCATGCTGCGCGATCGCGAACGCGCCGGCCGCATACAGCACCGTGCGCTTCGACAATGCATATTGCGCGCGCACCGACACCAGCGTCGGGTCCGCATCGCTGCCACCCTTGATGTTCTGGTGATAGACGGCCGCGATCATCGAAAACGTCGGCGTGAACTGGTACGACCCGCCGAGCCAGAACATGTCGCTCAACTGGTTCGCGGCGCTGGTGTGATACGTGCGCCGATAGTTGCGATAGCCGGCCATCGTCTTCAGGTTGCCGAAGTCGTAGCTCAGGCCCGCATGGATGCCCTGGATGTAGTTGACGGTATCGGCCGGCGTGACGCTGTCGGCTGCGCCGTTCTGCCGGTCGAACGTGACGGCCGCGGCGAACGGGCCCGTCTCGTAGCCGAGCGCGAAGTCGTATTTCGAGCTGGTCTTCACGCTGCCCGGCACGTTGCCGAAGCCGTACAGCGCGCCGAACTTGAAGCCGCCGAATTCGCTGTCGTAGCGCACGGCGTTCGACGAGCGCGTGAAGAGGCCGTCCTTGCGGCCGCCGGTCGCCATCGACGACGTCGCCCACGAGTAGTTCTGCGCATACCCCATCGGGTCGAACGGCAGCATGTAGTCGTAGGTGACGGTGAAGTTGCGGCCGAGCGACAGCTCGCCCCATTTGCCTTTCAGGCCGACCGTCGCGCGGCGCGCGAAGATCGAATCGGCGCCGTCGTCGAACGTGCCGTTCGCGAGATCGATCCCGCTTTCGAGGCGGAACACGGCCTTCAGCCCGCCGCCGAGATCCTCGACGCCGCGCAGGCCCCAGCGCGACGTGTTCTTGTTGCCGGATTTCAGCTTGAACGAATTGCCGCCGTCGGGCGCCGCGTGATTCGCGTATTCGATGCCGGCATCCATGATCCCGTACATCGTGACCGACGACTGCGCATGCGCGGCGCTTGTCGCGAGCCCGGCGGCGACGGCCGAGCCGGTCAGGACGGCGGTGCGAAGGGAACGTTCTGCGCGTGACTTCATTGACGGTGTCTCCTTGGTTTCTTGTGGGTTGGGGTAAAACGGGTGCGCGGCGCGCAGCCGTCCGCGGCGGACGCCGGGAAGCGTCCGCCGATCGTGCGTGTCGGGACGGGATGCGCGCCGGAATGCGTGCGCGGCGGCGCGCGCTGGCCGCCGCGCCCGGGTCAGCCCGCTTTCGCGAACGCCCAGCAGTCGTTGGTCGGGAATTCGATCCAGTGCTTGCCGGCCGCGCGCGGCACGTGGCCGAACGCGCGCAGGCGCATCTCGCCGCAATGGAACAGGTATTCCCAGCGGTCGCCGAGATACATCGACGTGACGAGATCGGCCTGCAGCCGGTTCGCTCCGGGACCGTCGGCGACCTGCACGCGCTCGAGACGGATCACGGCCTGCGCGTCCTGGCCCGGCGCGAAGCTGTCGCGCGCGAGCGCCTGCAGTTCCCAGCCGTCGCCGGCGAGGGTCACGCGCTCGCCGTCGATGGCCGCGACGCGTGCGTCGATCCGGTTGTTGCTGCCCATGAATTCGGCGGTGTACAGCGAGCGCGGCGCGCCGTACAGCTCGGCGGGCGTGCCTTCCTGTTCGATGCGGCCGTTGCGCAGCAACAGGATGCGGTCGGACATCGCCATCGCTTCGGTCTGGTCGTGCGTGACGCAGAGCGCCGACAGCCCGAGCGACACGATCAGCTCGCGCAGCCACGCACGCGCTTCCTCGCGCAGCTTCGCATCGAGGTTCGACAGCGGCTCGTCGAGCAGGATCACCGGCGGGTTGTAGACGAGCGCGCGCGCGATCGCGACGCGCTGCTGCTGGCCGCCCGACAACTGGTGCGGAAAGCGTTCGGCGAGATGACCGAGGCCGAGCTGGTCGAGCGCGGTCTGCACGCGGCGCTTCTGTTCGGCCGGCGCCACGCGGCGCAGCTTGAGCCCGTAGCCGACGTTGTCGGCGACAGTGCGGTGCGGCCACAGTGCGTACGACTGGAACACGAGGCCGAGCGAACGCTGTTCGACGGGCAGGTCGACGCGCTGCGCGCCGTCGAAGAACACCCGGTCGTCGAGCTGGATGCGCCCGTCGGACGGCTGTTCGAGGCCGGCCACCGCACGCAGCAGCGTGGTCTTGCCGCTGCCCGACGCGCCGAGCAGGCAGACGACTTCGCCCGCCTTCAGTTCGAACGACACGCCCTTGAGGATCGGGTTGGCGCCGTAGCTGAGATGCAGGTCGTCGACGATGAGCTTATCCATGAAGTTTCACTCCGAAACGCAGGGCCACGCCGAGACCGGCGCCGACCATCGCGATGTTGATGACAGAGAGCGCGGCGACCTGGTCGACGGCGCCGGTCGCCCACAGCGACACGAGCAGCGCGCCGATCACTTCGGTGCCGGGCGACAGCAGATAGACGGCGGTCGAGTATTCGCGCTCGAAGATCATGAAGATCAGCAGCCACGCGGCGAGCAGGCCGAACCGCACGAGCGGCAGCGTGACGTCGAGCGACACGCGGCTGCGCGTCGCGCCGACGCTGCGGCCGGCTTCCTCGAGCTCCGGGCCGACCTGCAGCAGCGCGCTCTGGATGAGCCGCATCCCGTACGCGAGCCACACGACCGTGTACGCGATCCAGATGCTCCACATCGAGTTCTTCAGCTCGCGCAGGCCGGGGACGAACAGGAAGATCCACAGGAACGCGAGACCGGCGAGCAGGCCCGGCACCGCGCGCGGCAGCAGCACGAGGTAGTCGAGCAGTTTGGTCGCCCAGTCGTGGCGGCGGTGGCCGGCGAAGGCGACGAGCGAGTAGAAGCCGACCGCGAGCGCACCGCCGATCACGCCGATGCCGAGCGTGTTGACGATCGCGCGCACCAGGTTGTCCTGCTCGAACAGCTCGGTGAAGTTCGACAGCGTCAGCACGTCGCCGAGCGCGACGCCTTCGCCCCAGTTGGTCACGAACGCGCGCAGCACGATGCCCGAGATCGGCACGATCACGGTCAGCATCAGCCACAGTGCCACGATCGCGAGCGCGACCCAGCGCCAGACGCCGAGCGGCAGTACCGTCGCGCGGCCGGCCTTGCCCTTGACGGTCACGAAGCGGTTCGCGGTCTTCAGCAGGCGGCGCTGCAGCAGCACGAGCGGGAACGTGATCGCGACGATGCACACCGCGACCGCGGCCATCAGGTGATACGACGGCACGCCGAGCTTGTTGGTCAGCTTGTACAGGTAGGTCGCGAGCACGAGGTGGCCTTCCGGATCGCCGAGCACGAGCGGCAGCCCGAACACCTCGAAGCCGAGAAAGAACACGAGCACGCCGGCGAACAGCAGCGCGGGCATCGTCATCGGCAGGCTCACGTCGAGCGCGACGCGGAACGGGCGGGCACCCGTCACGCGCGCGGCTTCCTCGACGTCCGAGCCGAGGTTGCGCAGCGCGGCCGACGAATACAGATACACGTGCGGCACGTGCGTGAGCCCGACGATCACCGTGATCGCGAAGATCGAGTACACGTTCCAGGGCACGCTCTGCACCCCGAACAGCTCCTTGAACCACACCGAGTAGAAGCCGACCGGGCCGGCCGCGACCACGTAGCCGAACGCGAGCACCATCGGCGACACGAACACGGGCGTGAGCAGCAGCGGTTCGAGCCAGCGGCGGCCGGGCAGGTCGGTGCGCACCATCAGGAACGCGAGAATGCCGCCGAGCGGGATCGAGATGAACAGCATCCCGCCGGCGATGATGAACGAGTTCGTCACGGCCGACCAGAAGTCGGGGTCGGTGAAGATGAAGCGGAAGCCTTCAATGCCGAGCGTCTTGTTCGCATCGAAGAACGGCGCGGACAGGAAGCTCTGGAACAGGATGAAGCCGAGGGGCAGCGCGACCGCGATGGTGAGCACCGCGACGACGATCCAGCGCAGCATGCCGGCGAGCGGCTGCAGGCTGTTGGCCGGCAGCGCGGGGATCGCGCCGCCGTGGCCGGTGGAGGGCGGAGCGGCCGGCGCCGTTCCGCGTGTGCTGGTTGAAAGCATGAGTTCACCCCTGCGGCCATCCGGATGGCCGCCTCTAGGAAGTCGGTAAGGGGAAGGGGCCGCCGCGCGCGAAGTGCGGCGGCGGCTCGTGGTCGGCCGAAGCCGATCAACCGGTCAGCGCTTGATTGCCTGCTGCCATTGCTTCAGGAACGCGAGGCGCTTCGACTGGTCGAGATAGACGAGCAGGCCGGTGCCGATCTGGATCGGCTTCAGCGAGTCGCCGAGTTCCTTCGTGAGGCTCGCGGCCGACGTTTCGCCGTTCACGTCCGCGCGGATCGCGTACAGGTTCGCCTGGTTCGCGATCAGCGTCTGGCCGCGCTTCGACAGCAGGTAGTCGACCCACAGCTTCGCGGCGTTCGGGTTCTTCGCCTTCTTCGAGATCGTCGCGAGGCGGCTCACGACCTGCGTGTAGTCCTTCGGAAACACGTAGCCGATCGACTTGTCCTTCTTCGCCTTCGCGTACGCATACGAGCCGATGATGTTGTAGCCGATCAGGTTCTCGCCCGACGAGATCCGCTCCATCATCGCGCCGGTGCTCGACTGCAGCTTCGGGCCGGTCGCGCCGATCGCCTTCACGAGCTCCCACGTGACCTTCTCGTTCACGTGCGCGTCCTGCGTCAGGTAGTTGAAGCCGACGCCCGATTTCTCGATGTCGTAGGTCGTGACCTTGCCCTTGAACTTGTCGGCCTGCGTGGTGAGCAGCTTGATGAGATCGGCGCGGGTCTTCGGCACTTCGTTCTCGGGGATCAGGCGCTTGTTGTAGACGATCGCGAGCGGCTCGAACGTCGTGCCGTACGCCTGCTTCTGGTATTGCGCCCATTGCGGCACGTTCGGGCTTTCGGGCGAATCGTACGACGCCATCAGCCCGTCGTTGACGAGCTTGACCTGCAGGTCCATCGCCGAGCTCCACAGCACGTCGGCGCTCGTGCTGCTCGCCGCGTTCTCGCTGATGTAGCGGTTGTACAACTCGGTGCTGTTCATGTCGTTGTACTCGACCTTCACGCCGTACAGGCTTTCGAAGTCCTTGATCAGCGGGCGGACGAGACCCGTGTCGGTCGTCGAGTAGACGATCAGCCTGCCTTCCTTCTTCGCGGCGTCGACCATACCCTGGTAATTACCCGGATACCCGGCCGGAACCTGCGCGGCGGCGCCACCGGCGACGGTGCCCAGGACGATCGCCAGCGCGGCGGCGAGGTGCTTCGGTGCAAACGGCATGTCTTCCTCCAGTTACCTGTGTGTTGTTCGAGTGACGCGGATGTTAATTGCGACGCACTTTCAGCCTGCTTTCATTTCGGTTCACAATAGCGGCCTTTGAGTCATGGATTTCCCGAGGTCCCCATGCGTGTGCTGCTTGTCGAAGACAACCCGAACCTGGCGCAATCGCTGAACGACGCGCTGAGCGCCGCGCGTTTCGCGGTCGATCACATGACGGACGGGGAGGCGGCGGATCACGTGCTGCGCACGCAGGATTACGCGCTGGTGATCCTCGATCTCGGCCTGCCGAAGCTCGACGGGCTCGAGGTGCTGCGGCGGCTGCGCGCGCGCCGCAATCCGGTGCCGGTGCTGATTCTCACCGCGCACGGCTCGGTCGAGGACCGCGTGAAGGGGCTCGATCTCGGGGCCGACGATTATCTCGCGAAGCCGTTCGAATTGACCGAGCTGGAGGCGCGCGCCCGCGCGCTGATCCGGCGCAGCCTCGGCCACGAGCATTCGCAGGTCGAATGCGGGACGCTGTCGTACGACAGCGTCGATCGCAGTTTCCGCCTCGCCGGCGAACCGTTGTCGCTCACGCCGCGCGAGCGCTCGGTGCTGGAAGTGCTGATCCTGCGAAACGGCCGCGCGATCAACAAGGAGACACTGTCGGAGAAGATCTTCGGGCTCGACGAGTCGGTCAACGCGGATGCGATCGAGATCTACGTGTACCGGCTGCGCAAGAAGCTCGAGAACACCGGCATCGCGATCGTCACGCTGCGCGGGCTCGGGTATCTGCTCGAAGCGAAGGCGGCGGAATGAACCGCCTCCGCGCCCGCGCTCGGCCCGTCGCCGCTGCGGCCCGGCGGCACGCATGATGCGTCGTCCAAACTTGCGCACGCAGGTCGCGCTGTGGCTGCTGCTGCCGCTGCTCGGGCTGCTCGCGCTCGACTCGTGGCTCACGTACCAGCGCGCGATGAGCGCCGCGCACGTCGCGTTCGACCGCACGCTGTCGTCGTCGCTGAAGTCGATTCGCGAAGGCGTGCGGCTCAACGAGGGCGAGATCGAGGTCGATCTGCCGTATCTCGCGCTCGAGATGTTCGAGTCGGGCGACGGCGGCAAGATCTACTACCTGATCCGCGAAGACAACGGCCGCACGATCACCGGTTATCCGGACCTGCCGCTGCCACCGGGCGACGGCGCGCTGTTCGCGACGCGCTACTACGACGTCGTCTATCGCGGCGAGCAGTTGCGCATGGCCGCGCTGCGCGTGCCGGTGCACGACGTGCCGACCGCGCAGACGCGCATCGTATGGGTGATGGTCGGCGAGACGATCGAGGCGCGCCAGGCGCTCGCCCGCGAGATCCTGATGGGCTCGCTGCTGCAGGAGGGGCTGCTCGTCGTGCTCGCGCTCGGGATCGTGTGGCTCGGCGTCGGGCGCGGGCTGCGGCCGCTGAACCGGCTGTCGGCGACGGTCGCCGCGCGCAGCGACGCCGATCCGACGCCGCTCGACACCGGCGGCATGCCGAGCGAGCTCGCGCCGCTCGTCGAGTCGATCAACCAGTACATCGGCCGCACGCAGCGGATGCAGGTCGCGCGCCGGCGCTTCTTCGCGGATGCGGCCCATCAGCTGAAAACGCCGCTCGCGGCCGTGCAGGCCGGCGTCGAGCTGGCATTGCGGCCCGACGAGCAGCCGCGCGTGAACGTGCATCTGCGGCGCGTGAACGGCGCGGTGCGGCAGGCCGCGAAGATCGTCCAGCAACTGCTGTCGCTGTCGCGGCTGGATTCGGACAGCGGCCAGGCCGTCGCGCACCAGCGGCTCGCACTGCACCGGCTCGCACGCAGCGTGACGCTCGACTGGTCGCCGGTTGCCCGCGCGCGCGACATCGATCTCGGGTTCGAGCACGAGGCCGATGTCGACGTGCTCGGGCAGCCGGACCTGCTCGGCGAAATGATCGGCAACCTGATCGACAACGCGATCCGCTACTCGGGCGATCGCGCGGTGATCACGGTGCGCGTGTCGCGTGACGGCGAGCATGCGCGGCTCGACGTGATCGACAACGGGCCGGGTATTCCGGCCGGCGAGCGCGACACGGTGTTCGAGCGCTTCCACCGAGGCAGCAAGACGCAGACGGTCGAAGGCACCGGGCTCGGGTTGTCGATCGTGCGGGAAATCGCGCGCGTGCACCAGGGCAGCGTGACGCTCGCGGATGCGGTGGGGGGCGGACTGATCGTGACGGTGACGCTGCCGGCGGTTCTGGCGGCGACGTAGAAGCGCCGGCGCGACCGGCGCACCGGTCAATCGCCGAAGCCGATCTCCGCTTCGACTGTCTGCCCGACCTCGAGCCATGCGCCCGCGCCTTCGACGACGATCGCGTTGATGCCGAACGTCAGCGCGTCTTCGTAGTTCGGGTTCGCGCGATAGGCCTGCATCGTGTCGGTCGGCTCGTGCGGCCACGCCGGGTTCGGTGCGCCGGTCGCCTGGTCGATCGTCGGCATCGGGCAGCGCGTGCACAGCTTCACGAGGCGCAGCCGCACGGGCGTCGCGCCGTCGGCGTCGAGATGTTCGATGAAATCCTCTTCGTATGCCTCGAGATCCGACACGACGATGTTCGGACGGAAACGGTTCATCGGAATCGCCGGCGCACCTTTCGCGGCGAGCTTCGCGTTCAGGTCGTCGAGCGACGACTGGCCGATCACGAGCAACGGATAGCCGTCCGCGAACTGGGTGTGCGTATCGATGTCGCCGGTCCATTTGCGGTTGCAGCCGCGGCGTGCGTGGGCGCCGAAGCGCGCGAGCTTCAGCGGCATGCCGAGGAATTCGGTGAACCACGCGGCCGTTTCGGCACCGGTGTCGATCGCGTCGACGGTGTCGCGCCAGACGGTCGCGGCCATCTTCGGCGTCGCGGGTGTCGCATCGCCGTCGAGCGGCGTGCGGATCTCCGGCATGCCCGGCGCGTTCAGCACCAGCGCATCGCTTTCGAGCGCGGTGCGGATCAGCGCGAGGCGCGGGTGCGTGCGTTGCGTGATCATCATCCCGTCCGGGGTCGTGATCAGCCAGTGGCGATCGTATGCGAGGCCCGTTTCGAGCAGTTGCGAGCGCGACAGTGCGATGCCGGCGCAGGATTTGATCGGGTAGACGAAGAGTTCGGAGATGGCTGGCATGACGCTGGCGGACAGGCGAGGTGGGTCGAATCGCGATTGTGCCAGATCGTGCGAAAGCCGTTCGGGCGGTTGCGCGCCGCCGGGCGGCCGCTCACGCCAGCGGAAAACCGAGGTCGAACGTCGTGCGCACGTCGAGCGGCTGGCGCAGCAGCCCGGCCTTCAGGTAGAAGTCGGCCGTGCGCTGCTGCTCGGCGATCACCGTCGCGTCGATCGCCTGCCAGCGTGTGTTGCGGCGCTCGAACTGCAGCTTCGCGGCGGCCGGCGGGATGCCGATGATGCGGGCAAGCGCCGCGGAATACGCGTCGACGTGTCGGTACGACCAGACCTGCGCGCGTACGACGCGTTGCACGAAATCGCGCAGCACGTCGCGCTTCGACGCGATCGCCGCGTCGGTTGCCGCGACGTAGCTGAGGCCCGACCACAACCCTCGACCGTTGACCAGCACGCGCGCGCGGCCGCTCGTTTCGGCAAGCGCGGTGTATGGCTCCCACGTCGCCCACGCGTCGATCGATCCGGTTGCGAGCGCAAGCATCGTGTCGGCCGGCGACAGAAAGCGGAACGACACGGCGTCGGGCGGCAGCCCGGCCGCGTCGAGCGCCTTCAGCGTGACGAAATGGCCGATCGAGCCGCGTGTGGTGCCGATGCGCTTGCCTTTGAGGTCGGCCGCGCCTTTGAGTGTCGCGTCGGGCCGCACGAGCACGGCGGTGCCGTACGGGTCGGAACGGCTCGCGCCGATCACCTTGATGCGTGCGCCGGACGCGAGCGCGAAGATCACCGGTGCATCGCCGATCGGCCCGCAGTCGACGGCCGCCGCGTTCAGCGCTTCGGCCAGCGGCGCGGCGGCCGGGAACTCGGTCCACGCGATGTCGTATGCAAGCCCGTTCAGTTCGCCGGCCGCTTCGAGCAACGCGCGCAGTCCGCCTTTCTGGTCGCCGGCGCGCAGCAGCGGCCGGGCGCCCGATTGCGCGTGCAGTGCGGCCGGAG
Source organism: Burkholderia sp. Bp9016 (assembly GCF_003857765.1). Taxonomy (NCBI): domain Bacteria; kingdom Pseudomonadati; phylum Pseudomonadota; class Betaproteobacteria; order Burkholderiales; family Burkholderiaceae; genus Burkholderia; species Burkholderia sp. Bp9016. Next base: position 157,587 of record NZ_QTPY01000003.1, on the reverse strand, counting down.
CCAGGGCGACGGAGGCGAGGGCGCTTGCTTGCGCGAGGAACTGGCGTCGGGTCGGATTCATCGTGAGGTTCGGTCGGGGAAATGATTCGGAAGCGGTTCGGAAACGGTACAGGATTCAATGAGGGAGTCCGGCCTGCACGTCGCGCACCGGTTCGGCATCCACGCGCAGCAACAGGGCAGTCAGCGGATCGGCGTTCGCGGCGACGGTCGACGGCCGTGCGGCCGCATCGGAGCGGCACAGCAGGTCGCCGGCCGACCAGCCCGCGCTGCCCGGCAACGCACGCGCGCGCAGCCAGCCGCGCCGGTCGGCGAGCAACTGCGTGCCGCCGAGCGCATCGGGGGTCACGCCCGCGATCGTCGCGAACGCTTGCCATGCGCCGGGCGTCGACGCGACGCAGTTCGCCCGCGAGCCGTCGGCCCATGGCGCGGGCGTCGGCGTCGCGCCGTCGGTGACAAGCAGCGTCTGCCAGCGCGGGTCTTCCGCTGGCGGCGTGCCGTTCGGCGCGAGCGCGACGATGCGCACGCGCTGGCCTCCGCGCCAGCGGTCGAGCGGTTGCGGCGCGGCGTTGCCGCAGCGCACGTCGAGCGCCGGCAGCGGGACGGGCAGGGGCCACGCGCCTTCGGCCTGCGCACCGCTGCCGGCCGACAGCGCTTTCAGGTAGTCGAGCACGGCCCAGGTGCCGGCGCGATCGAGCGTCGCGGCAAAGCCAGGCATCGACGGCGCGCCGTGTTCGTCGCGCGTGCCGTGCCGCACGCGCCAGTACAGTTCGCCGTCGAGCCGGCGCGCGAGCAGCGTGCCGGCGAAGGTCGGCGGCCAGTGCGCGAGCGTTGTGGCGAGCGGCCCCTCGCCGCGGCCGTCCGCGCCGTGGCAGGCCGCGCAGCGTTGCGCATACAGATGCGCGCCGAGCATCACGTTGGCTACGGAAAAGGGCGCGGGATTGCGCTGGAAGCTCGTGGGCACGGCGGGCGCGAGCCAGAGTGACGACGGCGGCCACGGCGCGAACCACGCGATGACCAGCGCGGCGACCGCCGACGCCACGCGCCGCTTGCGCGACGCGATCGCGATGCCGCCGAGCACGACGGCGAGCGCGGTCGCTGCCACCGCGAACGCGAGCTGCCGCGTGAGCCCCGCGTCGATGCGCAGCGTTTCCAGCGCGATCCGGTGTGTCCACGGCCACGCGGCTTGTCCGTCGGCGTCGCCGGTCAGGCCGGCCGCATGCAGCGTCTGAGACAGCGCGGTCTGCACGCGATACAGCAGTTGCAGGAATACGAGCGCCCAGTCGGCGAGTGGCGGCGCGCTCATCGGCGCGGCCCTTGCCGCCGCGAACCGGCCAGCCAGTGAACGACACCGCGCATTTACCAGCTCGCATCGAGTCCGAGATGCCGCAGCGCCTCGTGGCGCAGTTCGGCAAGGCGCGGGTCGCCGCGATGGCGTGGATAGGGCAGGTCGACGCGCAGTTCCGCGACGATCCGTGCGGGACGCGGCCCGAACACGATCACGCGTTGCGCGAGAAACAGCGCTTCCTCGACGTCGTGCGTGACCAGCAGCGCGGAAAATCCGTCGCGTTGCCACAGCGCGGTGAGTTCGGCCTGCATCGTGAGCCGCGTCAGGGAGTCGAGCTTGCCGAGCGGCTCGTCGAGAATCAGCAGCCGCGGATCGTTGACGAGCGCACGCGCGAGCGCGACGCGCTGCGCCATCCCGCCCGACAGCTGATGCGGAAACACGTTCGAGAATTCCTGCAGTCCGACGCGCGCGAGCGCATCGTCGACGCGATGTTGCGCGGTGCGCGCCACGCCGCGTGCTTCGAGGCCGAGCGCGACGTTCGCGCGCACGCGGCGCCACGGGTACAGCGTCGGATCCTGGAACACGACGATGCGCGACGGATCGGGCCGCTCGATCGGCGCGCCGTCCTGCGCGATCGTGCCTTGCCGTGCGGCGTCGAGGCCCGCGACGAGCCGCAGCAGCGTCGATTTCCCGCAGCCGCTCGGGCCCAGCAGCGCGACGAACTCACCGGCCGCGACCGACAGCGTGACGTCGTCGAGCACCGGCAGCGGGCCGCCGGGGCCGTCGAACGCATGGCTTACATGACGGATGTCGATACGCGCGCCGCGCGGCGCTGCCGCAGCGGGCGCCGCTGAAACGGACGAGTCGAGAACGGCGGCGCTTACCATTTGACGGTTCCTTTCTGCCACGCGAGCACACGGTCGCGCACCGCGAACAGCAGCGCGATTAGCCCGGAAAACAGCAGCGCCATCACGATCAGCGCCGCATACATGTTCACGTACGATGCCCAGCCCTGCGCCCAGCTCAGGTACCAGCCGAGTCCCGACTTGACGCCCATCATCTCGGCGACGACCAGCACCGTGAACGACGCGCTCAGCCCCATGAAGATGCCGACGAACACGTGCGGCAGCGCGGCTGGAATCGCGACGCGCAGCACCAGGAAGCGCGTGTTCGCACCGAGCGTGCGCGCAACGTCGTAGTACTGCCGGTTCACGCTCGCGACGCCTGACCACGTCAGCACCGCGACCGGGAAGCCGGTCGCCAGCGCGATCAGGAACGCGGCGGCCGAATAGCTGGTCGGGAAAAAGTAGAACGTGAGCGGCAGCAGCGCGGTGGCCGGCACGGGGCCGAGCACGCGCAGCACCGGATGCACCCAGTAACCGATGCGGCGCGACCAGCCGATCGACACGCCGACCGCGAACCCGACCGCGACGCCGTACGCAAAGCCGAGCGCGAGCAGCTTCAGCGTATTGCCGGCGCTGCCGGCGAGGCGCGGCCAGTCGTCGACGTACACCTCGATCAGCGCCTGCGGCGGCGCGAAGAACGGCGTCGGCAGCCAGCCGGTTTTCGCGGTGACGATTTCCCACGCGGCGAGCACGAGCGGCAGCGCGACGAGCCACGGGCCGGCCGGCCGCACGCGGGCGAGCCGTGCGCGCGTGGCCGGCACGCGATGGCCGAGTGTCGCGACGACGAGCAGCAGCGCGGCGATCGCCCACGCGGCTGTGCCGAACGTGTCGGTGTACGCCCACTCGGTGAAGCCGGCGATGCGGTTCGGCCACAGCTGCGTGAGCGCGCCGAGCACGGCCCACGCGAGCGCCGCGACGATGCCGGTCGGCCAGGTGCGGGCCCGGCGGGCTTCGGCCGCGAGCGTGGCGTCGCAGGCCGTGCACGCGGCACGGGACGGCGCAGCGGTGGCGGCACCGTCCCGTGCCGACGCGGGGCGTGCGGTGGAGGCGTGTTCGATCGTCGACATCGCGTCACCCCAGCACGTTCGCATAGACCTGCTGCGCGAAGCGCTGCGGGTCCGTACTCTTCTTCAGCACGTTGATGCGGCGGAAATCGTCCGCATAGAACGCGATTTCCTGCTGCAGGTCGACGTTGGTCGGGTGGTGCGTATAGGTCAGCGTCGCGTACAGTTTGCGCAGGTCGTCCGGGCTGATCTTCGGCGAATACTTCGCGAACGCTTTCGCGGCTTCGTTCGGGTTGTCGTGCGTGTATTCGGTGGCCTGCACGATCGAGCGCGCGAGCGCGGCAGCGGCCGGCCGGTCGTTGCGCACGAGGTCGCCGCGCGCGCCGATCACGCAGCACACCTTGTGCGCGTATTCGCCGGACAGGTTCGTCGCGAGTTCCGTATACGCGCCGTTGCTGCGCTTCTCGAGCAGATAGAGGTTCGGGTCGCCGTCGGCGATCGCCTGGATCTCGCCCTTGTCGACTGCGACGCCGAGCAGGTCGGCCGGATACTGCCGCCACGTGATGTCGCGTTCGGGATCGATGCCGTTCTTTGCGAGCAGGATCGAGAAGAAGTGCTTGCCGGGCGCGGCAAGATCGCTGACGCCGACGGTCTTGCCCTTCAGCGCCTGCAGTGTCGTGACGCCAGCCGTCTTCGAACCGAGCAGCCGCACGCAGCCGCCGTGCGAGCTGCCGACGATCTTCACGTCGAAGCCGGCCTCGAGCGGCTTGAGCCAGCGGTGGATCATCCCGACCGCCGCGTCGGCCTTGCCGGTCGCGATCGATTCGAGCAACTGGTCGGTCGACCCGCTGTAGTTGATCAGCTCGACCTTCAGCCCGTTCTTCTCGAAGAAGCCGTTCTCTTGCGCGACGACGATCGGCGTCAGGCAGAACGCGTTCTGGTTCCACGCGAACGTGAGCTTCTTCAGCGGCGGCGCGGACCACGCCTTGCGGCCGAGCGTGATCGCCGGCGCGGCGAGCGCGGCCGCGCCAGCCGCGCGCAGCAGCCGGCGGCGTTTGTCGTCGTGCGCGCCGGGCGGCGCGGATGCGGTGGTATCGGTCATGGTGTGGTCTCCGGTTGCGGTTCCGGTTTCGTGCGAGGGTGTTCAGTCGAGCAGGTCGGGTTCGTCGGCGACGACGCGCGCGAACAGGCTGTCGAACGCATGCCGCGCGCCGTCGGGGCCGCCGATCTGGCCATGCGTGTGCTGCGCGGTGGCGTGGTCGATCGGTTGCGGCGTGCCGGCCGCTTCGGCGAGCAGTTGCGTATGCGCGGCGTTGTCGAGCGCGATGTACCACCACGCGGCGGCTTCCACGGTCGGGCCGGCCGTCAGGATGCCGTGGTTTTTCAGGATCGCGCCCTTGTGCGTCGTGCCGTCGGATTTCGCGAGTGCGTCGGCGATCCGCGCGCCTTCGCTCGTATCGACCACCATCCCCGTGAAGTCGTCGAACAGTGCGTGGTCCTCGTAGAACACGCATGCGTCCTGCGTCAGCGGATCGAGCGTGCGGCCGAGTGTCGACCACGCCTTGCCGTAGGTCGAATGCGTGTGCGCGGCCGCGACGATGTGCGGATGCGCGTCGTGGATCGCCGCATGGATCGCGAACGCGGCCTTGTTCAGCGGCCGGTTGCCGATCGCGGTTTCGCCGCGTGCATTGACGAGCAGGAGGTCCGACACCTTGATCTGCGAGAAATGCACGCCGAGCGGGTTGACCCAGAAGTGGTCGGGCAATTCAGGATCGCGCGCGGTGATGTGGCCGGCGAGCCCCGATGCGAAGCCGAAGCGTGCGAACAGGCGGAATGCGGCCGCGAGCCGCTCCTGCCGATGGCGGCGCTCGGCGGCGACGTCGACGCGCGGCTCGGACGGTTCGAACCAGAAATGCTGGCGCGGCGTGTCGGCGAGCACAAGGCCCGACGCGGTGCGTACGGGCGAGGAAGAAGACAGGACGGCGGACATGGCGGGCGTCTCCGTAGGCGTCAGGCTGCGCGACGCGCGGCGTCGCGTGCGGCGACGGCGCTGCGCACGCGCGGAATCAGCTCGCGGCCGAAGTCGATCGCATCGTCGAGCGGGTCGAAGCCGCGGATCAGGAACGTCGTCACGCCGAGGTCGTAGTAGTCGAGCAGCGCATCGGCAACCTGTTCGGGCGTGCCGACCAGCGCGGTCGAATTCGAGCGCGCGCCGGTGAGCTTCGCGATCTCGGTCCACAGCCGCTTGTCGACGCGCGAGCCGCGTTCGGCCGCGGCGAGCAGGCGGCGCGCGCCTTCGCTCTGCTGCGGGCCGCCCGCGCCGAGCCCGGCCGCTTCGCGCAGCCGGCGCGTTTCGTCGAGGATTCGATGCGCACGCGCCCACGCTTCGTCTTCGGTTGCCGCGAGAATCGGGCGGAACGACACGGAGAAGCGCACTTGCCGGCCGTGCTTCGCGGCTTCGGCGCGCACGCGGGTCGTCAGATCGCGCACCTGGTCGAGCGATTCGCCCCACAGCGCGTAGACGTCCGCGTGCTTGCCGGCCACTTCGAGCGCCGCTTCCGACGCGCCGCCGAAGTAGATCGGCACGTGCGGTTGCTGGAACGGCTTCACGTCGGAAAAGCCCTGCGTGAAACGGTAATGCGCGCCGTCGTGATCGAACGGCTTCGTTTCGGTCCAGATGCGCCGCAGGATCCCGAGATATTCGTCGGTGCGCGCATAGCGCGCGTCGTGGTCGAGGAAATCGCCGTCGCGCTGCTGTTCGCTGTCCGAGCCGCCGGAGATGAAGTGCACGGCGAGCCGGCCCCGGCTGAACTGGTCGAGCGTCGCGATCTGCCGCGCGGCGAGCGTCGGCGCGGTAAAGCCCGGACGATGCGCGAGCATGAAGTGGATGCGTTCGGTCGCGGCGGCCGCGAACGCGATCGTCAGCGTGGCCGACGGGCCGGTCGAGTGGTGCGGAACGAGGATCCGGTCGAAACCGGCTGTTTCGTGTGCGCGGGCGAACGCGCGGACATAGTCGGGGTCGACGACGGGGCCGGACGGCGGATGGATTTCCGACTGCTTCTGGCTCTGGATCATGCCGATGAATTCGACGCTCATCTGGGTCTCCGGTGCTGGGGCGGCCCGGCGCGGCCAGCGGCGGCCGTCCGGGGCGGGAATGGAGCGCAGATTACCGCCGCGATCATGCGGAACGGAAATAATCAATCCCGATTTGAATATCAGATTTGCATGGTTTGGGGGCTTGCGCGTTGCGCATACGCTGTGGGCTCGCGATCGAATCGGGAGGGTGGCGGCTGCGTGTCGCGGACGGCTTCGGCGCGGGTATGCATCGGATCGGGATGCCGCCCGGGGGGGCGCGGCCCATCGGGGTGCGCTGCCGAACGCCGGGGCATCGGCGACGCCGGGTCGAAGGATCCGCTGCCGAGCGCCGCCGCGCCACCTGCCTGTCGATCTCCGCCGTTGCGCAACCCAGTCGATTACGCCGTTACAGAGGGAATCCGTACCGATGTCCGCCAGCCTTGCTGCCTCCTCGCCGCCTCCGCAGCAGTCGTCGCTGCGCCATCTGCCTGCCGACGATGCGCGCGTCGCCGCGCTGCTCGAGCGCCTTTCACCCGAACTCGCCGCGGACGCTGCCCGCAACGACACCGAACGGCGCTTCCCGCACGAGAACTTCGCGCGGCTGCATCGCGCCGGGCTGATCGCCCAGGTCGTGCCGCGCGAGCATGGCGGCGCCGGCGCGACGCTCGCGCAGGCGAGCCGGATCGTGGCTGCCGTCGGGCGTGCCGATCCCGCCACCGCATTGGTGCTGACGATGACGTATCTGCAGCATCGCGCGCTCGGCCGGGCCGACAACCGCTGGCCCGCGCGCCTGCGAGCGGCGGTGTTCGATAGCGCGGTCGACGAAGGCGCACTGATCAACGCATTGCGCGTCGAGCCGGCGCTCGGCTCGCCATCGCGCGGCGGCTTGCCGGAAACGATCGCGCGTCGCGACGGCGACGGCTGGCGGTTGTCCGGTCACAAGCTGTACAGCACCGGCATGCCGGCGCTGCGCTGGCTGGCCGTGTGGGCGCGCACCGACGAACCCGAGCCGCGCGTCGGCGTGTTCCTCGTGCCGCGCGAGCGTGGCGCGGACGACGCGCGGATCCGTGTGATCGAAAGCTGGGATCACCTCGGCCTGCGCGCATCGGGCAGCCACGAGGCGGTGTTCGACGACGTGCCGTTGCCCGCCGATCATGCGGTGGACGTGCGCGCGCCGGAGGCATGGGCCGTGTCGGCCGCGAGTCACGCGGATGCCGACGCGCAGGCCGACCAGCAGGCGTGGATGGTCGCGCTGCTCGGCAGCCTTTACGACGCGGTGGCGCGCGCAGCGCGCGACTGGCTGCTCGATTTCGCGACGACCCGCGCGCCGAGCGGGCTCGGTGCACCGCTCGCGACGCTGCCGCGCATGCAGGAGGCCGTCGGCGAGATCGAAGGCTGGCTGCATGCGAACCGCGTGCTGCTCGACGATCACATCGCGCGCACCGATGCGGGCGACGCGCCGTCGGTGACGACGAGCGGGCTCGTCAAGCGGACCGTGACGGAACAGGCGATCCGCGTCGTCGAGCACGCGCTGAAGCTGTCGGGCAATCACGGGCTGAGCCGGCGCAATCCGCTCGAACGCCACTATCGCGACGTGCTGTGCAGCCGCGTGCATACGCCGCAGGATGATGCGATTGCGGTCGCGGCCGGGCGTGCGGCGCTCGATGCGGCGGCGCGGCGCGCGGCGACGAACGCGGAGGCCGAAGAGTCGTCACGCCACGCGCCGGCATCCGGTCGAAACGATGCGTGAGCGGGGCGGTGTTGCAGTGGGCGCAACCGGGAGGACGCCGTGCAGGCACCGCTGGTTCGGCTCAGGCGGCTTCGTCGTGCTCGGCCGTATCCGCGGGCAGTGCGAACGCCGTACGCGCATGCGCGGCCAGGGCCGCGAGCGGCGCGGTGAAGCGCGCGGCATCCTGCCGGTGCAGCAGCCACAGGTCGATCTGCGGTTTGAAATCGGCGAGCGGCACGATGTCGAGCGCATCGCGCAGCAGGCTGCCTTCGACGAGCGGCAGCGGCATCAGCCCGATACCGAATCCGTTCGCGACGCTCTGCAGTTGCAGGTCGCGGCCATGGGTGTCGAGCGTGACCGGCATCGGCAGCCCCTGCGCGTCGAGCGCGCGGCGCAGGCCGGCCCGAAAGCCGCAGCCGTCGGGATTGAGTACCCAGCCGCGCGCATGGCAATCCGCGAGCCGGTAGCTGCGGCGCGGCCAGTCGCCCTTGCGGCCGACCGCGACGAGCCGCGTGGCCAGCAGCCGAATGCCTTCGACCTGCGGCGGCAGCACCATCTCGCGTGCGAGGAATACCAGCGCCGCGTCGAGTTCACGGCGCGCGACGCGCTCGACGAGCATGCCGCCCCAGGCGGTCGTGACCTGCGTCGCGAGCGCGGGCCATGGTTCGGCGAGCTGCGCGATCAGGCCGGGCAGCATCAGCTCGCCGAGCCCCTGCGTGAGGCCGACGCGGAATTCTCCGGCGGGCGGCCGCTGGCCGGCCGTCAGTTCGCGCAGCGCATCGACTTCGCGCAGGATCGCGCGACACTGCTCGAACACCTGCAGCCCGATGTCGGTCGGGCGCGGCGGCTTCGTGTTGCGGTCGAGCAGCGTCACGCCGAGCGCTTCCTCGAGATTCTGCACGCGCCGCGTGATCGCGGGCTGCGTCATTCCGAGTTCGGCTGCGGCCTGGCTCAGGGTCTGACAGCGCACGACCGCTGCAAAAGCATCGATATCGCTAATTTTCATGTTTGTTCTGCATGGTCTTTCAGGTGCATCATGACGATCCATCATATTCGGCATCATATTCGAGGAGGCAGCCGATGAGTACGCTTTCGTTGCATCAGACACCGCTGCGTCCGTTCGTCGACGGGCTGGGCGCGTTGCTCGCGTCCGGCGCGAACGAGGCGCGCATCCTCGACGAGGGCAGTGCGCTGCTCGGCGCACTCGTCGCGCACGACGACTGGCTGCCCGACGCGTTCGCGCAACCGGACCCCGAGCGCTACCGCCAGTACCTGCTGCATCTCGATCCCGACGAGCGGTTCTCCGTCGTCAGCTTCGTGTGGGGGCCTGGCCAGACGACGCCGATCCACAACCACACGGTGTGGGGGCTGATCGGGATGCTGCGCGGCGGCGAGTTTTCGCAGCCGTACCGGTTCGACTCGACCGGCAAGCCGGTGCCGGCGGGCGATGCGGTGCGGCTTGGGCCCGGCGAGGTCGAGGCTGTGTCGCCGCGCATCGGCGACGTTCATCGCGTGACCAACGCGTTCGCCGACCAGGTGTCGATCAGCATCCACGTGTACGGTGCGAATATCGGCAAGGTCGAGCGTGCGGTGTTCCTCGACGACGGCACCGTGAAGCCGTTCGTGTCCGGCTATTCGAATGCCTGATGCGCATGCGCGTTGCCGGATGCGCGTGACGCGGCCCGTTGCGCGCGCCGGCAGCCGCAAGATTCATCCGTTTTCCGGTCGCTTTCTTCACCGACTTCAACAGAATTCAACAGAGACATCGTGACGCAATCCGCTGATTCCACTTCCCGTTTTCCCGCCGCGTCGTACCAGGACGTACGCGCGCGCCTGCTGGCCCGCGACGAGGTCGCGCTGATCGACGTGCGCGAGGAAGACCCGTATGCGCAGGGCCATCCGCTGTGGGCCGCGAACTTCCCGCTGTCGAAGCTCGAACTCGACGCCTGGACGCGCATTCCGCGCCGCGACACATCGATCGTCGTCTACGGCGAAGCCGACGGCGAGGATCTCGCGCCGCGCGCGGCCGCGAAGCTCGCACAGCTCGGCTATACCGACGTGCGCGTGCTCGAAGGCGGCCTCGCGGGCTGGCTCGCCGCGGGCGGCGAGCTGTTCATCGACGTGAACGTCCCGAGCAAGTCGTTCGGCGAATGGGTCGAGGCCGAGCGCCACACGCCGTCGCTGTCGGCGCAGGAAGTGCAGGCGCTGATCGATGCGAAGGCCGACGTGGTGATCGTCGATGCGCGCCGCTTCGACGAATACCAGACGATGAACATTCCGACGTCGACGAGCGTGCCGGGCGCGGAACTGGTGCTGCGCGTGCGCGCGCTCGCGCCGGACCCGCGGACGCAGGTCGTGGTGAACTGCGCGGGCCGCACGCGCAGCATCATCGGCACGCAGTCGCTGATCAACGCGGGATTGCCGAATCCGGTCGCGGCGCTGCGCAACGGCACGATCGGCTGGACGCTGGCCGGCCAGACACTCGAGCGCGGCGCCGCGCGACGTTTTCCGGACGACATCGATGCCACGCAGCGCGACGAAGCCCGCCGCGCCGCGCGCGCCGTGGCCGAGCGCGCCGGCGTGCCGCGCATCGCGCTCGCGGACGTCGCCGCGCTCGACGAGCCGGGCCGCACGCTGTACCGCTTCGACGTGCGTACGCCGGAGGAATACGAGGCCGGCCATCTGCCGGGTTTTCTCAGCACGCCGGGCGGCCAGCTCGTGCAGGAAACCGACCACCACGCGGCGGTGCGCGGCGCGCGGATCGTGCTCGCCGACGACGACGGCGTGCGCGCGGACATGAGCGCATCGTGGCTCGCGCAGATGGGCTGGGACGTGCGCGTCGTCGAACCGGCCGGCACGGCGGCGTTCGCCGAGCGCGGCCAGCCGCCGCGCGACGTGCCGGCGACGCCGCGGGCCGCCGAGGTGTCGCCCGCGACGCTCGCGGGCTGGCTGAAGCAGGGGGCCGAAGGCGAGATCGCGATCGTCGACGTGACGACCAGCGCGAATTACGTGAAGCGCCATATCCCCGGCGCGTGGTTCGTCGTGCGCGCGCAGTTGCGCGCCGCGCTCGCCGCGATCCCGCCGGCGCAGCGCTACGTGTTTACGTGCGGCTCGAGCCTGCTCGCGCGGTTCGCGGCGGACGATGCGCGCGCGCTGCTGCCGGCTTCCGCCGAAATCGCGGTGCTGACGGGCGGCACGGCCGCGTGGATCGAGGCAGGGTTGCCGCTCGAACACGGCGAGACGCGCCTGGCGTCGCCGCGCGTCGACCGCTACCGTCGCCCGTACGAAGGCACCGACAACGCGGCGGCCGCGATGCAGGCGTATCTCGACTGGGAATACGGGCTGGTCGATCAACTGAAGCGGGACGGCACGCACCACTTCGGCGTGATCTGAGTACGGCGCGGCAACCGGCGCGCGACACGACGTTCGCCGCGCCCGGTCGCCGCATATCCGGCCGGGCATCGCGTGCAATGCATCGCATGGACGGGCGATGGCGGCCGAATCGGGCGCATTCCGGCCGTCGCAGGGCAGGCGGCGGGCCGGATGCACTAAACTTGCGGGACTTTTGCATCGCCTCGCCGGGCCGGCACCCGCCCGTGCACGACGATGCGGCGACTCGCGGGCCGGCGCGGACGCCCGCCGCTCATGGCGTTCGGGGCCCGCACCGGCCGATTTTTACCGATCCATGACGACTCAAACCGATCCCGCCTACCTGCTCGGCGACCTGCTGAAGAACGTTTCCCGCTCCTTCTACCTGACACTGCGCGTGCTGCCGGACGGCATGCGCGACCCGGTCGGCCTGGCCTATCTGCTGGCGCGCGCGGCCGACACGATCGCCGACACGGCGCTCGTCGCGCCCGATCGTCGTGCGGCGCTGCTCACCGGGTTGCGCGACGAGATCGAGCGGCTCGGCGACGGCGTAGCGCTGTCGCGCTCACTCGAGGACGTGACGCGGATGCAGACGGATTCGCACGAGCACGTGCTGCTCGGGTCGATGCAGCCGATGCTCGGATTGCTGCGTGCGCAGCCGGCCGCGGACAGCGCTTCGATCCGCAAGGTCGTCGCGACGCTGACGTCGGGGATGGAGTTCGACCTGCGCACTTTCCCCGACGAGCAGTCGGGACAGGTCGCATCGCTGCCCACCCGCGATCTGCTCGACCGCTACACGTATCTGGTCGCCGGCTGCGTCGGCGAATTCTGGACCGACATGACCGGCGCGCACACGAAGGCCGCCCGCGGCTGGGACTTGCCCGACATGCGCGAGAAGGGCATCCGTTTCGGCAAGGCGCTGCAGATGACCAACATCCTGCGCGACTGCGCGAAGGACTTGCGCATCGGCCGCTGCTACCTGCCGGACGACGTGCTGGCCGCGCACGGGTTGAGTGCCGCCGACCTGATGTCGCCCGCCGCGTCGACGCGCGCGCGCGGCGTGCTGTTCGACCTGCTGCGCGTGACGCTCGCGCAGTATCGCGACGCGTGCCTGTATACGCTCGCGATTCCGCGCCGCTTCGTGCGGCTGCGGCTTGCCTGCCTGTGGCCGATCATGATCGGCCTTGAAACGCTCGAACTGGTGGCCGCGCACGATGCGTGGCTCGATCCGGCCAGTCCGGCGAAGGTGCCGAGAAAACGGATCTACCGGATCATGGCGTCGTCGCTCGCGCTCGTCGGTTCGAACACGGCAATCCGCGCGCGGATGAATACGCTGATCGATGCGGTCGACGCACGGATCGCGCAGTCCGCCTCACGTTGAATGTCGCCGGCGCGCCGCGCCGGCATCCTCTTTCGGCCCGCGTTCGCCGGGCCGCTCCCGCCCGATCTCCCGCCCGATCTCCCGCTTCGGCTGAAACGTTTTCATGATTTCACGTTCCGAAATGTGGGTGTCATGAACGTCAGCGATCCTGCCCGCCGGCGTGAATCGTGGCGTGAATCGCACAGTCAGTCGCGGAGTCAGTCGCGGTTGCGCATTTGTAAGATGTATTTCACCGGAAGGCGTCTGACGACATCGGACGGTCGCGTTGCGCCAGTCAAAATGTAAAGCTAGGGTTTTCACCGTGAAATGCCGGAGAGGCCCGCTGCATAAGCGTTTCAAGGTGTTATGTAACCGTTTGGTGAACCCGCGCGTTGCGTCGATCATACGATGACCGACTGTGCGTATTGGGAAACAATTGGTAATCCGTCAGAATTGCGCCGGCATGTACTCGCACATGTGTCATAAAACCACACCAGAAAAGAAATCATTCTTTGAGGACGGAGAATCAATGAAAAAGCGCGTCGCTTTCGCCATGACGGCAGTGGGTCTTGCAGCCGCTACCGCAGCCCACGCCCAGAGCAGCGTCACCCTGTACGGTATCGTCGACAACGGTATCGCTTACCAGAACAACTCGTCGAGCGTCGGCGCGACCTCCGGTGGTCACTCGAAGGTGCAAATGTCCACCGGCGTGTGGGCAGGCAGCCGTTTCGGCCTGAAGGGCAGTGAAGACCTCGGCGGCGGCACGAAGGCGATCTTCCAGCTGGAAGCCGGCTTCAGTACGGCCAACGGCACGTCGCAATTCTCGGGCGGCATCTTCACGCGTCAGGCATGGGTCGGCATGACCAACCCGACGTACGGTACGCTGACGGCAGGCCGCCAGTACACCGCGTACTACACGCTGCTGTCGCCGTACAGCCCGACGACCTGGCTGACCGGCTACTACGGCGCGCACCCGGGCGATATCGACTCGCTGGATACCAGCTACCGCGCGAACAACTCGCTCGTCTACATGTCGCCGAAGTTCTACGGCTTCACGGTCGGCGGTTCTTACTCGTTCGGCGGCGTTGCGGGCAGCACGAACCGCGGCTCGACGTGGAGCGCGGCGGTCCAGTACCTGAACGGCCCGGCAGGCATCGCGGTCGGCTACCAGAAGGTCAACAACTCGACGCTCGGCGGCGGTGTGTGGGGCGCGAACTCGACGGTGCAGAACGGCCTGACGGCCTCGGGCGATGGCAACCAGCCGGCCGTTTCGTCGATCAACAACGGCTACGCGACGGCACAGTCGCAGCAACGTATTGCCGTGACGGCTGGCTACCAGTTCACGCCGGCATGGGATATTTCGGCATCGTACTCGAACGTCAAGTACACCCCGGGCGTCAGCTCGTCGTTCCGCAACACCGCGATCTTCAACACGGCAGGCGCCGTGCTGCACTGGAAGGCGGCGGCACAGTGGGACTTCGCGGCAGGCTACTCGTACACGGCAGCAACGCAGTCGAACGGCATCACGAGTGCAGCCAAGTACCACCAGGTCACGCTGTCGCAGTACTACAGCCTGTCGAAGCGTACGGGTCTGTACGCGCTTGAGGCTTACCAGCACTCGAGCGGCAAGACGTGGAACCCGACGCTGGGCGTCGTTGCGGCAACGACGTCGATCGGCGATGGCGTGGGCGCAGGTTCGAAGCAGAACCAGATCGCTGTCGGTGTCGGCATGATCCACCGCTTCTGATGTCGCGCGGCGCGCGAGCGCCGCTCACGGCATGCGGTATGAAAAAACCGGCCTTCGGGCCGGTTTTTTTTCGTGGGTACGTGCGGGCTGCGTAGCGTGGGTGCGGTTGTCGGTCAGGCGCGTTCGACGACGCGTGCTCGCGCCATCCCGCGGTCAGTGATGCGAATCATCCGCCCAGTTTCCCGCCAGCGCCTGGAACAGCGCCGCCGTATCGGCAAGCCGGTCGGCTTGCGCGCGCGTCCGGTCGAGCGTGGTCTGCAGTGCCTGTCGCTGTGTGTCGAGCAGGTCGATCAGGCTGATTCCGCCCGCCGCGTAGCGGTCGCCGGCAATCGCGTTGCTCGCCGCTGCCTGTTGCGCAGCGGTGTCCCTCGCCTGCAATTCGGCGGCATCGTGTTCGACCGCGCGCATCGCGTCGGCGACCTGCTGAAGGGCCAGCAGCACGGTTTCCCGATAGCTCGCGAATGCTGCGTCGTACGCCGCTTCGGCCGCGCGTTTCCTCGCGCGCAACTCGCCGCCGTGAAAGAGCGGCTGCGTCAGGCCCAGGCCGACGTTCCACACATTGAGCCCGCTCACGATATCGACGATGCGCGTGCGCTCCGACCCGACTCCTGCCGAAATCGAAAAACGTGGATACAGGTTCGCCGTGGCCACGCCGACGTTCGCGCTCGCCTGGTGCAGCACGGCTTCCGCCGCGCGGATGTCAGGCCGTTCGTGCGCGAGTGTCGACGGCAGCGCGACCGGCAGCGTACGCGGCAGCGCGAGTGCGTCGAGCGCGAGGTCGGGCAGCACGGCGCCGGACGGCGGCGCGCCCAGCAGGATCGCGAGGCGGTGGCCGGCCTGCGCGTAGCGCGCCGCGAGCGGCGGCAACGATGCCTGTGTTTGCGCGAGCAGCGCACGCTGTGCATGCACGTCGGCCCGCGACACGCCACCCGCCGCGAAGCGCGCTTCGACGATGCGCAATTGCCGCGCCTGCGCGTCGACGAGCTGCCGAGTGAGCGCGACCTGCTGCGCGAGCGACGCGCGCAGGATCGCGGTCGCGACGACGTTGCCCGCGAGTGTCAGGCGAGCGGCATCGAGCGTGTACGCCTGATAGTCGACCTGGGCACGCAGCGCTTCGAGTGCACGGCGGTCGCCGCCGAACACGTCGAGTGCGTACGATACGTTCACCGATGCGTCATACAGCGTGAATGGCCCGGGATTCGGCACGCTCGCGGGCAGCCCGAACGCGGCGATGTCGACCTGCTCGCGCGTGGCAGACAGGTTTGCGTCGACGCGCGGCAGCATCGTCGCGCCGGCCTGGGCCACATGGTTCTGCCGCGCCTCGTCGAGCCGCGCGCGGGCCTCGGCGAGCGTCGGGCTGTTGTGCCATGCGGTATCGACGAGGCGGTCCAGCGGATCGGAGCCGAACGCCGTCCACCAGCGTTGCAGCGTGTGTGCGGACGGCTCGAACGTCTGCGCGTCGCCGGCCGGGCTGCCGGCGGCCACCGTGGTCGTGGGCGCCGCATCGCGCGTGTACTGCGGCGTGGCCGGCGGGTCAGGCGCGCGGAAATCCGGTCCGACCGCACATCCGGCGAGCAGTGCGACGGCGGCCAGCACGCTGCCGTGGGCAGCGGGGGAGGCGCGACGCGAAGCCGGTTTCATCGTGCGGCCCCTAATCGAGCGTGCGCCGGTAGAAGCGCAGCGCGATACCCATCGCGACGACGGTGAACAGTGCGACGGGCCACACGGACGGCCACAGGTCGCTCCAGTCGTTGCCTTTCAGCAGGATGCCGCGCACCAGGCGGTTGAAGTAGGTGAGCGGCAGCAGGTTGCCGATGAACTGCGCCCACTTCGGCATCCCGGCGAACGGGAACATGAAGCCCGACAGCAGGATGTTCGGCAGGAAGTAGAACACCGCGAGCTGCATCGCCTGCAACTGGTTCTGCGCGACCGACGACAGCGTGATGCCGACCGTCAGGTTCGCGGCAATGAAGAGCAGCGCGGCCAGGTAGATCGCGAATACGCCGCCGACGAACGGCACCTCGAACACGTACCGCGCGGCGGCGAGAATGATCGACACCTGGATCAGCCCGATGAACACGTACGGGACGATCTTGCCCGTCATCACCTCGAGCGGCCGTACGGGCGTCGCAAGCAGGTTTTCCATCGTGCCGCGCTCGCGTTCGCGGGTGATCGCGAGGCCCGTCATCATCACCATCGTCATCGTCAGGATCACGCCCATCAGGCCGGGCACGACGTTGTACTGCGTGATGCCTTCGGGGTTGTACAGGCGATGCAGCACAACGTCGAACGCGGGCGGGCGGCCGTTCAGGTGCGCAAGGGGGCCCGTCAGATCCTTGTCCGCGACGGGCTGCACGAGGCCCGGCAGCGCACCGATCGCCGACGCGGTCGCGACGGGATCGGTCGCGTCCGCCTCGACGAGCAGCGACGGATGCTCGCCGCGCAGCAGCCGTTTCGAGAAATCGGCCGGCACGCTCAGCACGAACTGCACGTCGCCGCGCGCGAGCGCATGCCTGCCGGCCGCTTCGTCGGGCAGCGCCGCGACGATGTCGAAATACGCGGAATTGCGCATCGCCGCGATGAAGCTGCGTGCGAAGGGGCCCGGATCGGCGACGATCACCGCGGTCGGCAGATGCTTCGGATCGGTGTTGATCGCGAAGCCGAACAGCGCGAGCTGGATGATCGGCACACCGACGATCATCGCGAACGTCACGCGATCGCGGCGCAACTGCAGGAATTCCTTCATCACGATGCTCCACCAGCGCGTGACCGAGAACGACTCGCGCAGGCTCGTCCACGCGTTCATGACGACGCTCCGTCGGGCGCCGCGGATGCACGGCCCATCATGTAGATGAAGACATCTTCGAGCCCGGTGTCGATCGGCGCGACCTGCAGCGATGCGCGACCGTCCGCCCGTGCGGCGGCCTGCGCCGCAACCTGCGCGAGCGTGGCGTCGAGCAGCGCACGATCTCGGCCGCTCACGTGCAGCGCGGAGCCGAACACGACGGTCTGGTCGACCCCTGGCATCGTGCGCAGTTGCGCGGACAGTTCGGCCAGGTGCCCGCCCGTGATCGAGCGGGTCGACAAGTGCTGCGACGCGACGATTTCCGTCGATGTGCCCTGCGCGAGCAGTTTGCCTGACGCGATGTACGCGAGCTTGTGGCAGCGCTCGGCTTCGTCCATGTAGTGCGTGCTGACGAGCACCGAGATCCCTTGCGCGGCCAGCCGGTGCAGTTCTTCCCAGAAGTCGCGGCGCGCGGCAGGGTCGACGCCGGCGGTCGGTTCGTCGAGCAGCAGCAGTTCCGGTTCGTGCAGCATGCACGCGGCGAGCGCGAGGCGCTGTTTCCAGCCGCCGGACAGCGCGCCCGTGAGCTGGTCCGCACGGCTTGCGAGGCCGAGCCCGTCGAGCGCGCGCGCGACGGCCGCGTGGCGATCGGGCATCCCGTACACGCGCGCGACGAAATCGAGGTTCTCGCGAATCGACAGGTCTTCCCAGTACGAGAAGCGCTGCGTCATGTAGCCGACGCGCCGTTTGATCTGCGCGCTGTCGCGCACGATGTCGTAGCCGAGGCAGGTGCCGCTGCCCGAGTCGGGCGTGAGCAGGCCGCACATCATCCGGATCGAGGTCGTCTTGCCGCTGCCGTTCGGTCCGAGAAAGCCGAAGATCTCGCCGCGCGCGACGCGCAGCGATACGTCCTTCACGACGTGCTTGTCGCCAAATCGCTTGTTCAGGCGGTCGACGTCGATCGCGTACGGAGCGGACGGCAGGTTCATCGCACCCTCACGGCGACGGGTTGGCCCGGATGCAGCTTCGGCGCGTCGGCGAGCGCCGGGCGCGCCTCGACCATGAACACGAGCTTGGTCCGGCTCGCGTTGCTGTAGATCACGGGCGGCGTGTACTCGGCCTCGCTCGACACGTAGGTGATATGTGCGGGCAAGTCGGCCGGGCAGCCGTCGCAATGGACCGAGATCGTCTCCCCCGGGGCGAGCGATGCAATGGCTGCCTCCGGCACGAAGAAGCGCACCTTCAGGTTCTGCGGCGGCAGCATCTGTACGACCGGATTGCCGGCCTGCACCCATTCGCCGACACGGTACAGCGTGTCGTACACGCGCCCGGCGGCAGGCGCGGCGATACGCTTCTGGTCGAGCTTCCATTGCGCTTCGGCTACTGCCGCCTGCGCGGCGTCGACCTGCGCGGCCTGGGCGGCGATCTGCTGCTCGCGGCCCGGCAAACGCGCGACTTCGACCTGGTTGCGCAGCTCGCGCATCTGCGCGGCAGTGGTCTGCGCGGACGTGCGCGTATCGTCGAGCTGCTGCTTCGACAGGCCGCCGGCCGCGTACTGGCGTTCGTCGCGCACGAGTTGCGCGGCGGCCCGTGCCGCCTGTGCGGTGGCCTGCGCGAGCTGGGCGCGCGCGACCGCGACCTCCGGAGGACGCTTGCCGGTCTGCAGATCGGCAAGCTGCGCGCGAGCGGCCGCGAGCTGGTGTTGCGCCTGCCGCAGAGCGGCCGTTTCGCTGACGGCTTCGAGCGCGAACACCGGCGTACCGGCCGCGATGGCCTGGCCGCGCTCGACCGACAACTGGGTCAGCGTGCCCGCTTGCGATGACGACAGGTACACGAATTCGCCTTCGACATAGCCCTGGTAGGTCGTGCCGGTGTCCGCCGATCGTCCGCAACCGGCGAGCAGCGTGGCGGCGGCCAGCGCGAGCGGCAGCGCGCGGGCGGTGCTCACGACGGCCTCCGTGGCGCGCGCGAGCGCGCATCCGGCGCGGTGGCGGGCGCCTGCATGCCTGAGTCGAGCAGCGCGCGGACGTGGCGGTGCAGCACGTCGCGATCGATCGGCGGCAGGCCGCGCGCGCTTTGCCACAGCTTCGCGGTCGCAAGCGGCAGCATCACGAGCGCGATGACCGAATGGAACAGGAATGCGGGTTCGAGCGACGGGTTCAGCGTGCCGGCCTGCTGCGCGGCGCGGATGCGTTCGGCAAAACGCCCGACATGCTCGAGCGGAATGCGGCGGACCATCCGCTCGCGCAGCAGGCCACCTTCGTGGACGATCTCGCGCAGCCAGATCGACGGCAGCCACGGCATGCGATGCGTGACGTCGAAAAAGCGGTCGACGAGTTCCGCGACGAGCGCGAACGGATCGCTTTCGATCTGCGGCGCGGTCGGTCGCCACACGAACGCGATGACCTGCGCGAGCCGCTCCTCGACGATCGCGTCGAGCAGTTGCTCGCGACTCGTGAAGTAGTAGTGGACCATCGCCGATGTGACGCCGGCCGCCGCGGCGATCTGCGCAACCGTCGTCGCGGCGATGCCGCGCTCGGCAAACAGCTGGATCGCGACGTCGAGCATGTGGTCGCGCAGGTCGAAGTCCTCCACCGACGGGCGGCGCCCGCGCGGCCTGGCGACGGTGGATTTCGCATTCATGAAATCGACGCTAATTGATGAGTTAGTTAATTTCAAGGAAGGGTTTTCGCCCGCGTTGATCGAGATCAGGCGAGTGTCGAATGGCGGTGCGGACGAGCGTGGAGGCGCTCGACGGAGGGCCGTGCGCGGGTGGCGGCGTGTAGGGAGCGGTTAATGCGGAAACGGCGGATGGAGACGGCCGAAACCGGTGGGGCACCGGCCCTGAGCCGGCGGGGAAACCGGTCGTGAAGCAGGCGTGCGCGTGCGCCTCGGCACGCGCGCCTGAAACGTCGTCACTGATCGATCGGCGACTTCAGCGGATCGTGCTCGCCGGTCAACCCGAATACGACGAGTTGCGCGGGTTCGGTGGCGCTCGCATTGCGCGACACCTGATGGCGCGAACCGGGCGGCTCGTACCAGCCTTCGCCGGCGCGATAGCGGCGCACCGGGCCGCCGTTCACCTGCGACAACACTTCGCCTTTCGATACGACGGCGAACACCGAGCCGAGGTGCCGGTGCGGTTCCGACGCCTGGCCGGGCGCATAGTCGACGGTCGCGACGACCGCGAGCTTGCCGGGCGCTTCGGGCACGGCCTGGCGCATGATCGCGTGCACGTTGTCGCCTGCCTCGTGCGCATGGACGGCGGCCGGCAGCGCGGCGCCGAGCGCGAGCAACGCGCACAGGAACGTATGACGGAGAGGCGAACGCATCATCATCGTCTCCGTTATTCGGGCATCTTGCGGAACGCGATCGCGAAGCGGTTCCACGCGTTGATCGTCGTGATCAGCAGCGACAGCTCGAACAGTTCTTCGTCGCTGAAATGCGGCTTCACGGCTTCCCAGACGGAATCGGGCACGTGGTTGTCGGCGACCAGCGTCAGCGCTTCGGTCCATTCGAGCGCCGCGCGTTCGCGCTCGGTGAAGAACGGCGTTTCGCGCCACACGACGACGGTTGCCAGGCGGCGCTCGGTTTCACCGCCCTTGCGCGCGTCTGTCGTGTGCATGTCGACGCAGAACGCGCAGCCGTTGATTTGCGATGCGCGCAGCCGGACGAGTTCGGCGAGCGGTTTTTCGATCGTGCTCTTCGCGAGGAATTCCTCGGCGTTGCGCATCACCTTGATGGCGTTCGGGCTGGCGGCGTAGAAGTTCAGGCGCGGTTGCATGGTGGGTCCTTGGCGGGTTGATGCGCACGGCGGCGCGACAGGACCTACTGTATGCCGCTCACTGGCCTGCTTGAATGGCCAATTTCCGGAAAATTCAGGTAACCAGTGGCATGTGACCGGTGTCGTCCGGACCCAGCAGCGCGGCCAGTTTCGCGAGCGCCGTGTCGATACGCAGCGCGTCGATCCCGCCATAGCCGAACAGCAAGCCCGCGCGGGCCGGCGCGCCGACATGGAACGCCGAGATTCCGTACAGGCCGATGCCGTCGGCGCGGGCCGCCCGGACCAGCGCGGTTTCGTCGAGCCCGGGTTTCAGCAGCGCGGCGAGGTGAATGCCGGCGGTCGGCACGATCGTGTCGAACCACGGCGCGAGCCCGCCGCGCAGGTGTGCGATCAGCATCTTGCGGCGTGCGTCGTAGTGCTTCTGCACGCGTCGCAGGTGCCGCGCGAAGTCGCCTTCGAGCATGAAGCGCGCGAGCGCGGCCTGCGTCAGCGAGCAGGTATGCCAGTCGACGATCTGCTTGGCCTTGGACAGCGCGCCGCGCAGTGCGCGCGGCGGTATCGCGTAGCCGATCCGTAGTTCCGGGAAGATCGTCTTCGAGAACGTCCCGACGTATGCGACGAGGCCGGTGCGGTCGAGACTCTTCAGCGATTCCACCGGGCGGCCTTCGAAGCGGAACTCGCCGTCGTAGTCGTCCTCGATGATCACCGCGCGGCGGCGCTGCGCCCACTCGAGCAGCGCGACGCGCCGGTCCAGCGTCATCGGCATTCCGAGCGGGAACTGGTGCGACGGCGTCACGTAGACGAGGCGCGCGTCGTCGGGCAGCCGTTCGGTGACGATGCCGTGCGCATCGACCGGCACGCCGATCACCGTCGCGCCGAGCGACGCGAACGCCGCGCGTGCCGGCGGATAGCCGGGATTCTCGACCGCGACGATGTCGCCCGGCCGCACGACCACGCGCGCGATCAGGTCGAGCGCCTGTTGCGCGCCCTGCGTGACGAGCACGTCGTCCCAGCCGCAAGCGACCGCGCGACTGAACCCGACGTAGCGCGCGATCGCGCCGCGCAACTGCGGATCGCCGGCCGGGTCGTGATACTGGCCGGGGCCGCGCGCCTGCTGGCGCAGCGCGTGATGCAGGCAGCGGCGCCACGCGTCGAACGGGAATAGCGTCTTGTCGGTCACGCCGCCGCGAAAGTCGAAGGCAGGCGAATCCTGCGGCGTGGGCATCGCGAGCGCATCGGGCAGGTCGTCCCACAGTTCGCGCGCGTCGACGGCATGAACCTGCGGCGTGGCTTCGACGAGCGACGGCGTTGCCGCTGCCGCCGCATGCGGCACCCGTGCGAGGCCGTCGGCGACGAACGTGCCGTCGCCCGCGCGCGTGTTCAGATAGCCCTCGGCGACGAGGCGCTCGAACGCGTCGAGCGTGGTCTTGCGCGATACACCGAGCTGTTTCGCGAGGTCGCGCGTCGACGGCAGGCGGACGCCGCCTTCGAGCCGCCCGTCGACGATCGCGGTGCGCAGTTGGCGGAAGATCTGTCCGGTCAGGTCGTGACGGCCTTCGATGCGGATCGCGATGTCCATCGCAGTGGTTACCTCGAATGCTGGAATTCGGCATCGATCAGCATACCGGAAGTTCGTGGCTGGATTGGCGCTGGACCGGCGCTCGGGAGGGCGGGCATGTGCGGCTTCGTGCGTCCCGGGGAATGAGCGTGCCTGCGGTCATGGCGAGCCCGGTTTGCGAGCCTGTCCGGATGCACGGGATCGCCCCTCTTCGCGAAGGCGGCCCTGCATCCGCCACACGCCCGGCGCAGCGCCATTCGATTGGACCGTCGCCCGCCGCAGGCTTACGATCCACCATACCCCCCGACCGGAGTGCCGCTCATGTTGTCCGAAGACGAACTCGCGCTGCTCGATGCGATCCGTGCCACCGGCAGCCTGTCGCGGGCGGCCGCGCGGCTCGGCAAGGCGCCGTCGACGGTGTCGCACGCCGCGCGGCAACTCGAAACGCGCTTCGACGCGCTGTTGTTCGACCGGCGCGGCTACCGGCTGCAGCTCACGCCGGCCGGCCAGTTGCTGACCGACGAGGCATCGCGCCTCGCGCTGGACGTCGCGCGGCTCACGCAGCGCGTGCGGCAGGTCGCGAGCGGCTGGGAGGATCGCCTGTGGATCGTCAGCGACGAGGTGCTGGAGTTCGATACGTTGCTGCCGGTCGTGCGTGCGTTCGACGCGCTCGATTCGGGCGTGTCGCTGCGCTTCACGCACGAAGTCCTCGGCGGCACCTGGGAGGCGCTGCGCGACGGTCGCGCCGATCTGGTCGTCGGCGCGACCAACGAGCCGCCCGCAATTCCGGGTTTCAAGTGGTTCGAGCTCGGCGCGATGGAATGGGTGTTCGCGGTATCGCCGCGCCATCCGCTTGCGGCGTCGAGCGAGCGGCTCACGCGGGATGCGATCGGCGCGCACCGCGCGGTCGTCGTCGCCGATTCGTCGCGGCGCTCGGCCGGCCGGGCGTACGGGCTGCTCGGCGGGCAGGCGGTGCTCGCGGTGCCGTCGATGCGTGCGAAGATCCTCGCGCAGCGCGACGCGCTCGGCGTCGGCTGGGTGCCGCGCCGGCGGGTCGCGTCGCTGCTTGCGCGCGGCGAGCTGGTGGAGAAGGAAACGGCCGATCCGCGCGAACCGAACGTGTTGTATGTCGCGTGGCGCGGCGATCGCGACGGTCGCGCGCTGCAATGGTGGCTCGAGCAACTGCGGGAACCGCGGCTCGCGCAGCGGCTGCTCGACGGGATCGACGTGGCGGGTTGAATGCGCGGACCGGGCGAGCCTCCGAAAACACGTTCGACGATTTCGAACGTGTCTGCTGCGCCCGTCGTACGGCAACCCCCGGCGCCGCGCGCATCCTGTGTTCACGGTCAACTCACCGGTTCACAGGAGAACATCATGCAACGCTTCGAAGGAAAAACGGTACTCGTCACGGGCGGCAACAGCGGCATCGGCCTGGCGGCCGCACGGGCATTCGCTGCCGAAGGCGCGCGGGTCATCATCACCGGTCGCGACGAGCAGACGCTCGCCGCCGCGCGCGAGACGCTCGGCGACGGCGCGCGCGCGATCCGCAACGAGGCCGGCGCCGTTGCGTCGGCGCGGGCGCTGGCGGATGCGATCGCGGCGTCCGGCGCGCGGCTCGACGCCGTGTTCATCAACGCGGGCGTCGCGAAACTCGCGCCGTTCGCGGATACCGACGAGGCATTGTGGGACCTCGTGTTCAACACGAACGTGAAGGGTGCGTATTTCCAGATCCAGGCGCTCGTCCCGCTGCTGAACCGCGGCGCGTCGATCGTGATCAACGGGTCGATCAACGCGCACATCGGGATGCCGGGTTCGTCCGTGTACGCGGCAAGCAAGGCGGCGGTCAATTCGTTCGCGAAGACGCTGTCGACGGAATTGCTGCCGCAAGGCGTGCGTGTGAACGTGGTGAGTCCCGGGCCGGTCGAGACGCCGCTGTACGGCAAGCTCGGGCTCGATGCGGCGACGCTCGACGAGACCGCGGAAAAGATCAAGGGGCTCGTGCCGATCGGCCGGTTCGGCACGCCGGACGAAATCGCGTCGACGGTGCTCCACCTGAGCGCGCCCGAGTCAGCGTTCATCGTCGGCGCGGAAATCATCGCGTCGGGCGGGATGGGCTTGCTCTGAGCGTAAAACCGGCCAGGCTGCACCGCCTGACGCGACGTCGGGCGGTGCAGCGTCCCGGCCGGTAATGCGTATCGCTGGCGAGATGGGCCGTCGTCACGGCATCGCGCCGCGTCGCCGTCGGCCCTCGAAGCATCGCGCGGCCCTGCTCGGCGAATACGGCGCCGCGATCCGCATCACGCGGCGCAAAGGTCAGGCGCCGTCGGCGCCACGCGGCCACCGTTCGCGAACACGTCGACCGAACCGCGATCGATGACGATTTCCAGCCCTGTGGGCGGCCGTCCTCGCGCGGCAGATCGGCGATGTGGTCGCGGCTGATCGTGCTCGCGAGAGCCGCTACATCGGAGCGGAAAGGGGGCGCGATCGACAGCGGACGTTGCCGGATGCGCTCCGTTGCAAAAAGCCATGACGGTGGCAGGGCTGAATCACTGATCTCTAGACGACCGGTCTAATCCGGGGCTATCATCCAGCCTCATGAATGCGACGCCGGGCGCAGACGCGAAAATGCCACATCGTGCTGCGATGCTGCTCGTGCAGGAGAGGTCGTCGTTTTTTTGATGCCGCGACTAGACGACTGGTCTAATAGCGTCGGGCAACCAACATTTTCGATGCGCGACCGGCACGCCGGCGCCCGCCAGCGGACTAACCGGCAGGCGCGCGTTGTTTGCGGCACGCAGTTTGCGCCATGTTGGCTGCCGCGCGACGCGGCCCCGTTCCCCCATTTCGAAGGAGTGTCCGATCATGAAGATTCTGGTTGTCCTGACCTCGCACGACACGCTCGGCGACACCGGCAAGAAGACCGGCTTCTGGCTCGAGGAACTGGCCGCGCCGTATTACACGTTCAAGGATGCCGGCGTCGAACTGACGCTTGCGTCGCCGAAGGGCGGCCAGCCGCCGCTCGACCCGAAAAGCAGCGATCCGGCTGCGCAAACCGACGCCACGCGCCGTTTCGACGCGGATGCGGCGGCCAAGGCCGAACTTGCCGCGACGCGCAAGCTGGCCGACGTGTCGATCGACGATTACGACGCGGTGTTCTATCCCGGCGGCCACGGCCCGCTGTGGGATCTCGCCGAGGATTTGCATTCGATCGGCCTGATCGAGCGCGCGTTGTCGGCTGGCAAGCCGGTCGCGGCCGTGTGCCACGCGCCGGGCGTGCTGCGCCACGTGAAGGACCCGAAAACCGGCGAGTCGGTCGTGCGCGGCAAGCGTGCGACGGGCTTCACCAACAGCGAGGAAGCGGCCGTCGAGCTGACGGAAGTGGTGCCGTTTCTCGTCGAGGACATGCTGAAGACCAACGGCGCGCAGTTCGAGCGCAGCGCCGACTGGGCACCGCACGTCGTCACCGACGGGCTGCTGATCACGGGGCAGAACCCCGCGTCGTCGGCACCCGCGGCCGAGGCACTGCTCGCGCAGCTCAGCCGTCGATAAAAGTTCGCCCGGCGCCGGCATGACCGGTGCCGCGCCATTTCCGTCGCCGGGCACAGCCGGCCCGACGACGGCCCGAATCGTTCCGCCGCACGCACCTGCGCGGCGGGTCGTCCAGTCGTTTCGCAGAACCAAGCAAAGGAGTGGTGGATGTCTGCCCTGTTCGAACCGTTCAAACTCAAGGATGTCACGCTGCGCAACCGTATCGCGGTGCCGCCGATGTGCCAGTACGTCGCCGAAGAAGGCGTCGTCAACGACTGGCATCACGTGCATCTGGCCGGCATCGCGCGCGGCGGCGCGGGCCTCGTGATCGCGGAGGCGACGGCCGTGTCGCCGGAAGGACGCATCACGCCGGGCTGTGCCGGACTGTGGACCGATGCGCAAGCCGAGGCGTTCGCGCCGTCGGTCGCGGCGATCAAGGCGGCGGGCGCGGTGCCGGGCATCCAGATCGCGCATGCGGGCCGCAAGGCGAGTGCGAACCGTCCGTGGGAAGGCGACGATCACATCGCCGACGGCGATCCGCGCGGCTGGCAGACCATCGCCCCGTCGGCCGTTCCGTTCGGCGCGCATCTGCCGAAGACGCCGCGCGCGATGACGCACGACGACATCGCGCGCGTGCAGGCCGATTTCGTCGCATCGGCGAAGCGTGCACGCGACCTCGGCTTCGAATGGCTCGAACTGCACTTCGCGCACGGCTATCTCGGCCAGAGCTTCTTCTCGGTGCATTCGAACCGGCGCGACGACGAATACGGCGGTTCGGCGGAAAACCGCGGCCGTTTCCTCGTCGATACGCTGAAGGCAGTGCGCCAGGTATGGCCGGAGCACCTGCCGCTGACCGCGCGCCTCGGCGTGATCGAATACGACGGCCGCGATGAAGAGACGCTCGCCGAATCGATCGCGCTCACGCAGCGGATGAAGCAGGAAGGGCTCGACATGCTGAGCGTGTCGGTCGGCTTCTCGACGCCGAACGCACAGATTCCGTGGGGCCCGGCGTTTCTCGCGCCGATCGCCGAACGCGTGCGCCGCGAGGCCGGCCTGCCGGTGTCGTCGGCGTGGGGCATCGACACGCCGCAACTGGCGAACCGTGTCGTCGCCGAGCAGCAGCTCGACCTCGTGATGATCGGCCGCGCGCATCTTGCCGATCCGCACTGGCCGTACTACGCGGCCAGGCAGCTCGGCGTCGAGCGTCCGTCGTGGACGCTGCCCGCGCCGTACGCGCACTGGCTGGAGCGCTATCGCGTCGCCGACAAGGTGGCCTGAGCACGCGTCCGGTCGCGCGGCGGCTCGGCGTTCGCGGCCCGCGCTCGGCGACGTGGCGCGCGACGTCGGCATGCCGTCGCGGCGACGATGGATAGAATGGCGGTTTCGACCGGGTTTTCGGCCCGGGCGAACCGCCATTTTTTCATTTCGACAGAGGTGCCATGCGCGCACATGTCCCGCCCTCCCAGGATGCCGCCGTGCGACCGCGCGTGCAGCAGATTGCCCGCGCCGTGCTGTATGCGGTGTTGCTGGTGCTCGCGCTGTGGGTGATCCGCGATTTCATTCCCGCCATTGCATGGGCATGCGTGATCGCGATCGCGCTGTGGCCGTTGCTGAAACGCTTCGAGTCGGACCGGTGGTTTCGCGACCGGCCGACCCTGACCGCGACGGTGATCACCGCGGGGATTTCGCTGCTCGTCGTGCTGCCGGTGGCGCTCGCGCTCGGGCAGGCGTTCGCGCAGGAGCACGACCTGCGCATGTGGCTGCATTCCATTCAGGACAACGGCATTCCGCTGCCCGACGTGGTCGGGCGGCTGCCTTACGGGTCCGCGCAGATCACTCAATGGTGGCAGGCCAATCTCGGTCATCCGCTGCATGCCGGCACGGCGATGCACGGTGCGAGCGGCGCGAAATTCATCGCATTCGGCCGGCAGTTCGGCACGAAGCTCGCTCACGGGCTGTTCGAATTCGGCTTCATGCTGGTCACGTTGTTCGTGATCCTGCGCGCCGGCCACAAGCTGTCGGGGGCACTGCTGCAGGGCGCGCGGCGCGCGTTCGGGCGCGGCGGCGCGGACCTGATCGAACGGATGGTTGCCGCCGTGTACGGCACGGTGACGGGGCTGGTCGTCGTCGGGCTGGGCGAGGGCGCCATTCTCGGCGTCGCGTATGCGCTCGCGGGCGTTCCGCACTCGGCGCTGCTCGGCCTCGTGACGGCCATCGCCGCGATGCTGCCGTTCTGCGCGCCGATCGTGTTCTGCGGCGCGGCGCTATGGCTGTTCGTGCAAGGGGCGACCGCGTGGGCGATCGTGGTGCTGGCGGTCGGCTTCGTGGTCGTGTTCGTCGCCGAGCATTTCGTGCGGCCGGTGCTGATCGGCAGCTCGACGCGCTTGCCGTTCCTGCTCGTGCTGTTCGGCATTCTCGGCGGCGCCGAGACGTTCGGCCTGATCGGGCTGTTCGTCGGCCCCGCGCTGATGACGGTGCTGACGATGCTGTGGGCCGAGTGGGTTGCATGACGGTGCCGGCCGCTGCGCCGGTCCGCCACGCCGGCGTAACGGTGTATCGGTGTATCGGCGAGTACGGATGAAAGCCCGTCCGGCATTGCTGCGCGTTACCGCGGTCCGGTTTGCTCGCGGCGTGCACGATCCGCGCGGCCGGACACCGATCTCAACATTTCTTTTCGATCCGAACCCCAAGGTCTAGTAGCATGGGGCTTTCGATCGCGCCGGCACGGCGCAGCAGATTCCTCCAAGCATGCGATTGATTCCGATGTCCCGTCCCGCAGCGACGCTGTCCCTGGCGGCCAGCTGCCTGATGCTGCACGGCTGTGCGTGGTTCGATTCGTGGCTGCCGTTCTCGTATTCGCGTACCCCGCTGGCGAGGGCCGCGTCGCGGCATGGCGCGATGCGCGCCGACGTCGTCCGCGCGGGCGGCAATCCGCGCAGCGTGTGGATGGTCCGTAACGGCAGCGGCGTCTGCTACAACTACTTCATCGAGCACGGCAACGATCATCGGCCTTATTTCGTCGTGTTCGATCATGCCGGCGCCGTTACGCAACGCGGCTTCGATACCTGCATGGACGCCGACCGCAAGGGCGCGCTGCAGCCGGGCAAGGCCGCTTCCCGATAGCGATGCGGCCGTCGGCCGTCGGCCGCGCCTGCCGTATCGGCCTTATCGCGGCCGGGTTTGCCGTTACG
The DNA here is from genome assembly GCF_003857765.1 of Burkholderia sp. Bp9016. Classification (NCBI taxonomy): domain Bacteria; kingdom Pseudomonadati; phylum Pseudomonadota; class Betaproteobacteria; order Burkholderiales; family Burkholderiaceae; genus Burkholderia; species Burkholderia sp. Bp9016. Next base: position 128,267 of record NZ_QTPY01000003.1, on the reverse strand, counting down.
CGATCGTGTCGACCACGCCGCCGTCGACACGCAACGCCGCGCCTGTGGTTGCCGATGCCTGTGGCGAGCACACGTACACGACAAGGTTCGCGACTTCCTCCGTCGTCGCCGGCCGCTGGATGATCGAGCTCGCCCGCTCGTTGCGCACGAAATCCACGGCAACATCGTCGATGCTGCGGCCCGTTTCGTCGGCCGTCGCCTTCAGCATCGCCCGCACGCCTTCGGACATCGTCGGCCCCGGCAGCACCGAGTTGACCGTCACGTTCGTGCCGGCCGCGAGTTTCGCGAGGCCGCGCGCGATCGCCAGTTGAGCGGTTTTCGTGAATCCGTAATGAATCATGTCGACCGGGATGTTCAGGCCCGATTCCGACGAGATGAACACGATGCGGCCGGTGTTGCGCGCGAGCATCCCCTTCAGGTAATGCCGAGCGAGACGCACGCCGGACATCACGTTGGTCTGGAAGTAATGCTCCCATTCGTCGTCGTCGATGTCGAAGAACGCCTTCAGCCCGTAGATGCCCGCATTGTTGACGAGGATGTCGGCCTCCGGCGTGTGCTGCGTGATGCGCGCCACGCCGTCTGCGCCGGACAGGTCGGCGGCGACGCCGTCGACGTCCGCGCCGGGCACCGCGGTGCGCAGCAGCGCGAGCGCGGCGTCGACCGACTTGTCGCTGCGGCCGTTGACCACGACGCGCGCGCCCGCGTGCGCGAGCCCTTCGGCGATCGCCAGCCCGATGCCGGCGGTGGAGGCGGTGACGACCGCGGTCTTGCCTTTCAGATCGATGTGCATGAGCGTACCGGTTTGAAGAGGGAACGGAACCCGCCGCGTGTGCCGCGGCGGCCGGAATTCAAAGCTTAGGCGATCCGGCCGCGACGCGTCGGCTCGCGGTTGCGTCGCGTCGCGCAGTCTTGTACGGTGTGCGTTCGCCATCCGATCCGGGAGCCTGTCGCGTGAGCCGTTCCGCCAACCCCCTCGCCGTGCCGTCGCCATTCTGGCGCGACGCCGCGCTGCCGTTCATCGAGGCGCGCACCGTCGACGACGGGCGGACGATCTGCTACGCAAAACACACGCATGACACGTTTTCGCTCGGCGCGATCGTCGGCGGCACGAGCACCTACCTGAACGGTCCGACGAAAGAGCACGTCGGGCGCGGCGTGCTCGTGATCATCGATCCGGAACAGGTGCATGCATGCAACCCGTACGGCCCCGACGCGTGGGCATACCGGATGGTCTACGTCGACGTGCCGTGGCTCACGCGTCTGCAGCATTCGCTGGGGCGCGATCCGAATGGCGATTTTCAGGGCTTTTCGCCGAAGTTGACGCAACGGCGCGACCTGTTCGCGCAATTCGGCGGGTTCTACCGCACGCTCGTATCGCCCGGCGTCGATCCGCTCGGCAAGGAAAGCACGGCGGTCGAATTCTTCACGCAACTGCACGGCGCGCTCGATCGCGACCTGCCTGTGGAGGTCGCGCGCGGCGCCGACAACGCGAAGCTCGCGCGCGCGGCCGATTACATCGCCGCGCATTGCCGGCAGGCCGTCACGCTCGATGCGATCTGCGCGGCCGCCGATCTGTCGCCGTCCTACCTGATCCGCGCGTTCAACGCCCGTTACGGCATGACGCCGCACGCGTTCCTGATCGATCGTCGCGTGCAGTACGGCCGCACCGAGCTGCGCCGCGGCCGGCCGATCGCCGACGTCGCGCTCGATGCGGGCTTCGCCGACCAGGCGCATTTCCAGCGTGCGTTCCGCCGCATCGCGGCCGCAACGCCGGGACAATATCGAAGCGCCGCGAGCTGAGCGGCGGAGCGGGCAAGGGGGGCGGACCTCTGCGGCGCCGTACGGCGGCAGGTCGCCATCGGTTTGCGACGCCGTTCAAATACGGCACTCGGCGTAACGCGCGTATCGCGAAACGACCGCGCTAGAGGTCGAGCAGATAGAGCGCGCTGCCCGCGAGCAATAGCGCCATTGCGCGGTTGAACAGCCGCATCCGCCGCGCATTCGCGAGCCGGTGCCGCAGCGATGCGCCCGCATACGCCCAGCATGCGATCGATGCAAAGCAGATCACCAGATACAGCGCGGCGAATTGCCAGACCTGCGTACGGTCGCCGTCGGCCGCATACGCGCCCATCGCGGCCACGCACGCAAGCCACGCTTTCGGATTCAGCCACTGCATCGCCGCGCCGGCCGCCGCCGACGGGCCGGAGACGTTCGGCGCGTCCGGATCGGTGGGGTCGGCCGACAGCCGGCCGTCGTCGAGCGCGAGCCGCAATGCGAGGTAGAGCAGGAACGCGATTCCCGACCATTGGGTGGCCGTGGTCAGTATCGGCCAGCGCGCGAGCGCCGCGTGCAACCCGAGGCCGATCAGCAGGAACAGGGCGACGAAGCCGAGCGTCGCGCCGGCCGCGTAGCGCAGGCTTGCGCCGAGACCGTGGCGCGCGCCTGCACTGAGCGCGACGATGTTGACGGGACCGGGTGTGATCGACGACGCCAGCGCGAACGCGGCCATCGAAACCAGCATGCTCATCGGAAGTCTCCATGCGAATGTGAAAGTCGCATCGAGACTAAAGAAGCCGGGCGGGCCCGTATTGAAGAAAACTGCCCTCGGCGGCGTGGCCGCCGTCAGTGCATCGCGCGCGGCGCGTGCGCCGGGAGCGGCGCATGCGGATCGGCCGCGTCGGCCGCGCGCAGCGGGGTGCCGGTGAGCGGCTGCGTCGACACCGAGAAGCCGAACGTATTGATGCCGCCCGAGCATGCGACGAACACGCTGCCGCCATGCATCTCCGCGACGGCCTTGACGATCGATAGCCCGAGCCCGTGATTCTCCTTGCTGTTCGCGCGCGCTTCCTCGAGCCGGTAGAAGCGCTCGAACACGTGTGAACGCTGCACGGGATCGATCGGCTCGCCGGGGTTCGCGACCGACACGTCGACGAGCGTGTCGCGGCGTGTGATCGTCACGTTCAGCGTCGCGCCGGGCGCCGAATGCTGGATCGCGTTGATCAGCAGGTTGGTCATCGCGCGGCGGAACAGCGACGGATCGACGGCCGCGCGCGCGTCGCCGTGCAGTTCGGCGCGCAACTGCGCTTCGTCGAGCGGGATTTCGAGAAAGTCGAGCATGCGCCGTACCTCGTCGGCGAGCGACACGTGCTTCAGGTCGGTCGCGCGCTCGCCGCGATCGCTGCGCGACAGGAACAGCATGTCGTTGATGATCACGCGTAGCCGTTCGAATTCCTCGAGGTTCGACTGCAGCGTCTGGCGCATCCGGTCGACCGAGCGGTCACGGCTCGTCAGCGCGACCTGGGTCTGGCCGATCAGGATGCTGATCGGCGTGCGCAGCTCGTGCGCGACGTCCGCGTTGAATGCTTCGAGCCGCGCGTAGGTTTGCTGGATGCGTTCGAGCGCGCCGTTGAACGAGGCGGCGAGATCGCGCAGCTCGGTCGGCAGCGCTTCGGTCTGCAGCCGCTGGCGCCGGTTGGTGGCGCTGACGGCTGCGGCGTCCTGCGACAGCCGTTCGAGCGGCGCGAGCCCGAAGCGCGCGACCGCGCGGCTCAGCAGCAGCGTGATGACGGTGGCCGTCGCGATCAGCGCGGCGAGCGTCCATACGAAACGGCGCAGCATCCGCTGGGTGCGCTCGCACGACGTCGCGACGATCAGCTTCAGTGCAGGCCGCTCGCCGCTGCCCGCGACCGCGACGGTCTTCGTCATCACGTCGTAGCTGCTGTCGTTGAGCGCGTATTGCTGGAACGCACCGAACGGTTTGCCGACGGGCACGCCGTCGACCGGACGACCGAAGCGGAAGTCGGGGTCGGGGCTGTCGACCTGGTAGCGCGTCGAGCCGTCGGGTGGCTCGAGGTCGGCGAGCTTTTCCTGCATCAGCCGGCCGCGCGCGGCCGTGGTCGCGTGCGACACGATCATCTGCGCGACCTTTGCGCGCGTGTCGATCGTCGCGCGCAGTTCGGCGAACAACTGGCGCTCCATCATCACGAACAACCCGCAGCCGACCAGCGTGAACACGAGCAGCGACACGATGCCGAACATCGCCGAAAGGCGCAGGGTGATCGAGCGTTTCATGGGTGCCTCTCGCCGTCGGCGTCCTCGCGCGCCTCGAGCACGTAGCCCATGCCGCGGATCGTGTGCAGCAGTTTCTCGGCGAATGGGCCGTCGAGCTTCGCGCGCAGCCGCTTGATCGCCGTCTCGACGACGTTCGCGTTGCTGTCGAAATTCACGTCCCACACGAGTTCGGCGATCGTCGTCTTCGACAGCACCTCGCCGCTGCGCCGCGCGAGCACGCCGAGCAGCTGGAATTCCTGCGCGGTCAGGTCGAGGCGCGTGCCGTCGCGGGTTGCGCGGCGGCCGATCAGGTCGACGCGCAGGTCGCCGATCGAGATCAGCGTCGATTCCTGCACGCGCGCGCGTCGCGTCAGCGCGCGCAGCCGCTCGATCAGCTCGAGGAACGAGAAGGGTTTGGTCAGGTAGTCGTCGGCGCCCCCGCGCAGCCCGCGCACGCGGTCGTCGACGCGGTCGCGCGCGGTCAGCATGATGACGGGCGTCTGTTTCTGCGCGCGCAACGCGCGCAGCACGCCGAAGCCGTCGAGTTTCGGCAGCATTACGTCGAGCACGACCACGTCGTAGTCGAACTCGACGGCCTTCCACGCGCCGTCCTCGCCGTCGAGCGCGGTATCGACGACCCAGCCTTCCTCGGTCAGGCCGCTTTTCAGGTATTCGACGACTTTCGGTTCGTCTTCGACGATCAGGACTTTCATAGGCTTGTCCGCATAACCGGGTTAGGGGGCCACGCCCGCGTCGTGCCGCGGGGCCGCCGCCGCGACGGCGGTCGACGCCGCGCCGTCCCAGCCGCCGCCGAGCGCCTTCGCGAGAAACACGACGAGCGCCGCGCGCTGGCCCTGGATCTGCACGGCCTGGCGCTCGCTCGTCAGCAATTGCTGCTCGGCGGTCAGCACGTCGATGAACGGCGTCAGGCCACCCGCGTAGCGGTCCTGCGCGAGCGACACGAGCTTGCGCGCATCGTCGACGGCGGCCGCCGCTTGCTGCGCGGCCTGCGCGAGCACCGACAGGCCCGTTACGGCATTCTGCACCTCCTGGAACGCGGTGAGCACGGTCTGCCGGTAGTTGGCCTGCGCGGCCACGTAGCCGGCCTGCGCGAAATCGACCCCGGCCTTCAGCTTGCCGCCTTCGAACAGCGGCTGGCTGACCGACGCGCCCACCGACCACAGCAGCGCCGGCACGGTGAACAGGCCGGCGAAGCGCGTCGCATCCCAGCCGAGGTCGGGCGACAGCGCGATGCGCGGGAAATACGCGGCGCGCGCGACGCCGATCTGGGCGTTCGCGGCGGCCATCGCGCGTTCGGCGGACGCCACGTCCGGCCGCCGCTGCAGCAGGTCGCTCGGCATGCCGGTCGGCAATTCGGGCGCGTTGATCGGCACGACGCGCGCCGGCAGCGAGAACGCCGGGGCCGGCGTGCCGACCAGCGTCGCGATCGCGGTTTCCACCTGCGCGCGCTGCTGGATCAGCAACTGCGCCTGCGTGCGCGTCGCATCGAGCTGCGAGCGTTGCTGCAGCAGGTCGAGGCCCGAGACCGCGCCGAGGTCGTGGCGCGCGCTCACGTAGTCGAGTGCCTTCTGCTGCAGGTCGATCGAGCGCCTGACCACGTCGATCTCGGTATCGAGCTCGCGCAGCGCGAAGTAGCTCGACGCGAGATCGGCGCTCAGCACGAGGCGCGCATTCGCGAAATCGTCGCGTGCCTGCTCCGAGCTGGCCTGCGCGGACTCGACGCTGCGCCGAACGCGGCCGAACAGGTCGAGCTCGTAGCTGACGCTCGCGCCGACCTGGATGTCGTTCTGCACGGTCGACGCGTTCGGCGTCGCATAGTTGGTCTGCGGCCGGTCGGCGGAGATCTTGAAGCGTTGGCCGCTCGCGTTCAGGCCGACAGCCGGATATTGCGCGGACGCGACCGACGCGAGTGTGGCCTTCGCCTGGTCGTAGCGTGCGGCGACGGCCTTCAGGTTCTGGTTGTTGCGCAGCGCATCGGCTTCCAGCGCATCGAGCTGCGCATCGCCGAACGCGGTCCACCATGCCGGATCGAGCGGCGCGCGGGCCGGCGAGGCGGGGTGCCAGTACGCATCGGCCGGGTCGAGCCGCCACGCGGCCGGCGTATCGACCGCCGGGCGGTGGTAATCGGGGCCGACGGTGCAGCCGGCGAGGGCCGCGAGCGCGACTGTCGCCACGGCCGCAGCCGCCGTCGGACACCGGCGGGCGCGCATCGCGATCACGACTTCGCTCCCGCAACCGCGGATGCCGGCTGCGCGGCCGGCGGCTGCACGACGACCGTGTCGCCGTCCGCGAGCGCGTCGCTCGGGTTCGCGACGAGGCGGTCGTTCGGCGCGAGCGGGCCGTCGACTTCGAGCGTCTGGCCGATCGTGCGCACGACCGACACGGCCTTCAGGTGTACGTGGCCGTTCGCGCCGACGGTCGCGACCGTCGGCCCTTCGGCGCGGAACAGCAGCGTGTTGGCCGGAATCTGCAGGCGGCCGACCGGTGTCATCGGCAGCGTCGCCTGCACGTATGCGCCGGGCAGCAGCCGGCCGTCCGGGTTCGGCAGCGTGATCTCGATCTGCAACGAACGCGTCGCGACGTCGATCGCCTGCGACGTGCGCGTGATCGTCCCGTCGAAGGTCTGGCCGGCCAGTTCGGCCTGCGCGATGCTCACGTGCTGGCCGACCTTCACCTGCTGCGCATACGCCTGCGGCACCTGCACGTACAGGCGCAGCCGGTCGGCCTGCACGACGGTGAACAGCGAGCGCCCCGCGTTGCCGGCGTTCACGAGATCGCCGACGTCGACGTTGCGCTGCGTGACGATCCCGTCGATCGGCGCGACGATGCGCTGGAAGCCCTTCAGTTCGGTGAGCCGGCGCACGTTCGCGTCGGCCGCGGCGAGGTTCGCGGTGCCCTGGTTGAACGCGCCTTGCCGGTCGTCGAGTTCCTGCTGCGACACCGCATCGCGCTGTCGCAGCTGCTGCGCGCGGTCGAACGACGTCTTCGCGAGCGCGAGCGTGGCCTGCGCCTGCTGGCGCTGCGCGGTGGCCTGCGCGAGTTCCTGGTTCAGCTCGGGCGTGTCGAGTTCGGCGAGCAGTTGTCCCTGCTTCACATGCGCGCCGATGTCGGCCTGCCAGCGCAGCACGTAGCCGCTCGCGCGCGCGTAGATCGGCGCCTCGATGAAGCCGCGCAGCGTGCCGGGCAGCGTCAGCTTGCCGCCGGTGGCCGCATCGACCGGATGCACGACGTTGACGTACTGGCGCGTGTTCTGCTCGGCAACGGCGTCGAGCTGGTTGCGGTTCAGCACGTTGACGACGATCGTGCGCGCCGCGCCGGCGGCCAGCAGCAGGCCGATCACGATCAGCACGATCCGCCCGCGCCGCGACACCGACGTGCGGCTCGGCAGGTGCATGCCCTGTTCATCGACCTGGATGCCGACGGCGCTGTGATGTTTCTCTTCCATGAATTAACCGGTCTATAGGCGAAAGTCAGTGTCCGGCCTGGCGCGCGCGCCGGCGGGCCAGCCGCGAATGCACGCCGCCGAACACGAGCGGCACGAACAGCAGCGTCGAAACGGTTGCGAACAGCAGGCCGCCGATCACCGCGCGGCCCAGCGGCGCGTTCTGCTCGGCGCCTTCGCCGAGGCCGAGCGCCATCGGCACCATCCCGATGATCATCGCGAGTGCCGTCATCATCACCGGCCGGATCCGCGTCGCGCCGGCTTCCAGCGCGGCCGTGAGCGGCGGCGCGCCGGCCGCGAGGCGCTGCCGCGCGAACGACACCACCAGAATACTGTTGGCGGTCGCGACGCCCACCGTCATGATCGCGCCGGTCAGCGCGGGCACGCTCAGATGCGTGCCGGTGATGAACAGCATCCACGCGATGCCGGCGAGCGCGGCCGGCATCGCGCTGATGATGATCAGCGGGTCGAGCCATGACTGGAAATTCACGACGATCAGCAGGTAGACGAGCACGATCGCCATCGCGACGCCCGCGCCGAGGCCGATATAGGACGTGCGCATCGTCTCGACCTGGCCGCGCACCGACAGGTCGGTGCCGCGCGGCAGCGTCGCCCGGGCGTCGGACACGACCCGGTCGATCTCGCCGGCGACCGAGCCGAGATCGCGGCCTTCGACGCTCACGTACAGGTCGATCGCCGGCCGGATGTTGTAGTGCGTGATCACGGCCGGGGTCTGGGCCGTGCGGATCTGCACCAGGTTGCCGAGCAACTGCAGCGGCGTGCCCGCGCGGCCGCTCGCGGAAACCGGCGTGCCGAGCAGGTCGTCGACCGATGCGATGTTGTATTGCGGGGTCTGGATCTGCAGCGGGTACTGGACGCCGGTGCGCGGGTTGATCCAGAACGACGGGGTCGTCTGCGAACTGCCGGACAGCGAGATCAGCATGTTCTGCGCGACGTTCTGCGCGGAGAGATTGAGCTGCTGCATGCGCGTACGGTCCATGTCGGCCAGCAGGGTCGGTCCGTCGTTGCGTTGCAGCACGTGCACGTCGACGGCGCCGGGGATTTGCCTGATCTTCTTCATCAGGCTGCTCGCGATAGCCATGTTACTCGCGAGATCGTTGCCCAGCACCTGCACGTCGATCGCGGCCGGCTGCCCGAAGTTGAGGATCTGCGTGATGATGTCCGACGGCTGGAAGAAGAACTCGACGCCCGGGAAGCGCTGAGGCAGCAGCGCACGCAGCGTCCGCACGTAATGCTCGGTCGCTCGGTGGCCCGGCTTCAGCGCGATCAGCAGTTCGCCGTCGAGCGAGCCGATCGTGCCCGCATTGCTGTACGACAAGTTGATGCCGCTCACCGGCAGGCCGAGGTTGTCGACGATCGCGCCGAGCTCGTCGGGCGGCACGGTTTCGCGGATCACGCGTTCGACCTGGTCGGCGAGACGCGCGGTTTCCTCGATCCGGTAGCCGGTCGGCGCACGCATGTGCAGCCGGATGTTGCCGGAATCGGCATTCGGGAAGAAGTCGCGGCCGAGCGTGAACACGAGGCCGGTCGACAGCACGCAGAAACCGAGGAAGCACATTGCGTAGAAGCGGCGGCGCACGAGCAGGATGCTGAGCAGCACGATATACCACGCACGCAGCCGCTCGAACGCGTTGTTGAACGCATGATGGATGCGTGCGAAACGCGACGTCGAATGATCGGGGCCGGTGCTCGCCTGCTGCGGGCGGAACAGCAGCATCGCGAGCGTCGGCACCAGCGTGCGCGACAGCACGTACGACGCGAGCATCGCGAACACGACGGCCTCGGCGAGCGGCACGAACAGGAAGCGCGCGACGCCGGTCAGGAAGAACATCGGCACGAACACGATACAGATGCACAGCGTCGACACGAACGCGGGCACCGCGATTTCGCCGGCGCCTTCGAGGATCGCATCGTGCAGGTTGGTGCCCAGATGCAGGTGCCGCTCGATGTTCTCGATCGTGACGGTGGCGTCGTCGACCAGGATCCCCACCGCGAGCGCGAGCCCGCCGAGCGTCATGATGTTGATGGTCTCGCCGAGCGCCGACAGCGCGATCAGCGACGTGAAGATCGACAGCGGGATCGAGATCGCGATGATCAGCGTGCTGCGCCAGTTGCCGAGGAACAGCAGGATCATCATCGCGGTCAGCACGGCGGCGATCAGCGCTTCGTGGATCACGCCCTGAACGGCCGCGTTGACGAACACCGACTGGTCGAACAGCGGCGTGATCGTGAGCCCTTCGGGCAGTGTCGGGATCACCTTCGGCAGCAGTGCCTTCAGGTCCGACACGACCTTCAGCGTCGACGCGTCGCCGCTTTTCAGGATCGAGATGAGCACGCCGCGCTGGCCGTTCTGGCGCACGACGTTGGTCTGCGGCGCGAAGCCGTCGCGTACCGCCGCGACTTCGCGCAGGTAGGTCGTCGCGCCGTTGACGGTCTGGATCGGCAGGTTGTTGATGTCGGCGATCGTGTCGGCCGACGCGTTCGTGTCGATCCGGTATTCGGTCTGGCCCATCTTCGCGGTGCCGGTCGGCAGCACGAGGTTCTGCGCGTTGATCGCATTGACGATGTCGGCGGGCGTGAGGCCCTTCGCGAGCAGCGCCTGCGGATCGAGGTCGATCGCGACGACGCGCGTGCGGCCGCCATACGGGAACGGGATCTGCGCGCCGCGCACCGTGATCAGCTGCGGCCGCAGGAAGTTCAGCGCGATGTCGGCGAGCGACTGTTCGCTGAGCGTCTTGCTCGACAGCCCGAGCTGGATCACCGGAATGCTCGACGCGGAATAGGTGATCACGAGCGGCGGCGTCGCGCCCTGCGGCATCTGCCGGACGATCGCCTGCGCGGACGACACCGTCTGCGCGATTGCCGTCTGCACGTTCGCGCCCGGTTGCAGGAACACCTTCACGACCGCGATGCCGGGCAGCGACGTCGATTCGATGTGCTGGATGTTGTTGACCGTCGTCGTCAGGATCCGCTCATGGACGGCCGTGATCCGGTTGGTCATATCCTGCGCCGAGAACCCGTTGTAACTCCAGATCACGCTGATGACGGGGATGTTGACCGCCGGCAGCACGTCGACGGGCGTGCGCATCAGCGCAAGCGGGGTGGCCAGCACGATCATGATGGCCATCACGATGAACGTGTAGGGGCGCCTGAGGGCGAGGTTGACGATCCACATGGAGGCGGCGGGACGGGCGGTGATCAGGCGGCGGTGAAGGGAACCCGAATGATAGGCGTCGGGGCTGAACGCGTTACTGACATGAAACTGGCGGAATCGTCAGTTTCGGGTGCGGTGGAAGCCGGGCGATTCGTCCGATGGAAAAGAGGCCGGCGCGGGAGCCGGAAAGCGGCTGCCGCACCGGCTGCGCGCGCCGTATGGACGACGGTTTCGTTCATCGGGCCGCGCTCAGATCTGCTCCATGCCGACCCGCGCGAGCGCGGCCAGGTCGACGACTTCGATCTGGTTGTAGGCGAGCCGCAGCACGCCGAGTTTCTCGAGTTGCTGCAGCGCCTGGTTGATCCGCTGCCGCGACACGCCGACGAGCATGCCCAGTTCCTCCTGCGAGATCGCGAGCGACGGGCCGGTGTCCGGATACAGATCGGGATTGAACAGTTGCGCGAGCGCCTGCGCGACGCGCGCATCGACGTCGAGCAGCCGGCTGTTCTGGATCGATGCGATGAACTCGCCCATCCGGTTGTTCAACTGGTGGATCACGAAGCGTGTGAACGGCAGGCTGCTGTCGAGCAGCGCGTGGAACGTGTCGACCGGCACGAACAGCACGGTCGAGCGCTGGACCGCGACTACTTCGTATTTGCGCAGTTCGCGCTTGATCACGCTGCCTTCGCCGAACCAGCCGCCCGACGGCACGCCGGAGAACGTGCAGCCGCGTCCCGACGCATTGAAGATCGCCAGCTTCAGCAGCCCGCGATGCACGCCGATCCAGTACTCGGACGGCGCGAGTCGCTGCGCGATCACGTCGCCGGCCTCGCGCTGCTCGGCGCGCGACTGTGCGAGCACCAGCGCCTGATGTTCCGGCGCGAGCGCGCGGAACCAAGCGCATTGCCCGAACAGCGTCGACAGCGCCGGCAACGGGCCCGGATCGAACGGCGTGCCGGCCGTGGTGGCCGGGGTGGCGGCCGCGTCGGGCGGCGCAACGAGGTGGTCGTGCATGAGTGCGGGTTTGCGAGGATAGGGATAACGCGCAGCGCTGGAAAGGCACTCTGTCGTTTCGATGACAGACGGCTCACAATAGCGCCCGTTAGGCTGTCGGCAATTGAACCACATCAAGACGAATCGGGGTGCATGCACTCCGGCTGAACACGAGACCGATGCATGCGCCGCGGCGTCGACGCACGCGCCGGTCGACAGAAACGGGAGACAGGATCATGACGCAGATGTTCGAGGCCGGACTCGGCCGCCGCGACGCCAACTACGTGCCGCTCACGCCGATCGACTTCCTGGTCCGCGCGGCCGAAGTCTACGGCGCGCGCCTGGCCATCGTGCACGGCGACGTGCGGCGCACGTGGGGCGAGACCTACACGCGCGCAAAGCAGCTTGCAAGCGCGCTCGCACAGGCCGGCGTTACGCGCGGCGACACGGTTGCGGCGCTGTTGCCCAACATCCCGGCGATGGTCGAGGCGCACTTCGGCGTGCCGATGGCCGGCGCGGTGCTCAACACCATCAACACGCGGCTCGACATTTCGTCGGTGCTGTTCATGCTGCGCCATGGCGAGGCGAAGGTGCTGATCGTCGACACCGAATACGCGGATCTCGCACATCGCGCGGCGCTCGAGGTGCCGGGCCTGAAGATCGTCAGCGTCGCCGACGCGATGCCGGCCGACCCCGCGCGCTTCGCCGGCGCGACCGACTACGAAGCGTTCGTCGCGGGCGGCGACCCCGACTACGCATGGACGTCGCCCGCCGACGAATGGGATGCGATCGCGCTGAACTACACGTCCGGCACGACCGGCGACCCGAAGGGCGTCGTCTATCACCATCGCGGCGCGTATCTCGCGGCGATCAGCAACATCCTCGAATGGGACATGCCGAAGCACGCCGTGTATCTGTGGACGCTGCCGATGTTCCACTGCAACGGCTGGTGCTTCCCGTGGGCCGTCGCGGCGCGCGCGGGCGTGAACGTGTGCCTGCGCAAGTTCGATGCGAAGACGGTATTCGACCTGATCCGCCGCGAACGCATCACGCATTACTGCGGCGCGCCGATCGTGCAGAGCGCGATCGCGAATGCGCCGGCCGAGTACCGCGAAGGTATCGATCACACGGTGCACGCGATGGTCGCCGGTGCGGCGCCCGCACCGGCCGTGATCGCGAAGATGAAGGAGATCGGCTTCGACCTGCTGCACGTGTACGGGCTGACCGAGGTCTACGGCCCGGCGACCGTGTGCGCGAAGCAGGCGCACTGGGACGCGCTGCCCGACGACGAACGCGCGCGGCTCAATGCACGCCAGGGCGTGCGCTATCACCTGGAAGCGGGCGCGACGGTGCTCGACCCGGACACGATGGCGCCGGTGCCCGCCGACGGCGAGACGCTCGGCGAGATCATGTTCCGCGGCAACATCTGCATGAAGGGCTACCTGAAGAACCCGCACGCGACGGATGAAGCCTTCCACGGCGGCTGGTTCCATACGGGCGATCTCGGCGTGCTGACGCCGGACGGTTACATCCGCATCAAGGATCGCCGCAAGGACATCATCATTTCCGGCGGCGAGAACATCTCGAGCATCGAGGTCGAGGATGCGCTGTACCGCCATCCGGCCGTCGAGGTGGCGGCCGTGGTTGCGATGCCCGATCCGAAATGGGGCGAGGTGCCGTGCGCGTTCGTCGAGCTGCGCAACGGGATGAGCGCGACGGAGGAGGAGATCGTCGCGCACTGCAAGCAGCTGCTCGCGGGGTTCAAGGTGCCGAAGGTCGTGCGCTTCGGCGAGCTGCCGAAGACGTCGACCGGCAAGATCCAGAAATTCCAGCTGCGCAACGCGGTCGGATCGGACAAGGCGATCGATCTGGCGGGGGACAAGAAGTAAGCGACCGATGCGCACGCAGGCGCGTGACACCGGGACGACCGGCGGCCGACCGCCCAGTGACGGGCGCCGGTCGTCGAGAAGGAGCGCGGTGCGGCCTTGTACTTTGTGATGTCAGGCGTGGGCGAATTCTCGAGGCTCGATGCGTTTCCGGATCTCGCGGCCGTGGTCGCGCTCGGCGATTTTCAGGTCATAGGTGGCTTGCAGGTTCAGCCACGTTTGCGGATCGCCGCCAAAGTAACGGGCAAGGCGCAGCGCCGTATCGGCGGTGATGCCGCGCCGCTCACGGACGATATCGTTGATGCGGCCGGCCGTGACGCCAAGTGCGCCGGCCAACGCGTTCGCGCTCATGTCGAGCGGGATGAGGTAATCCTCACGAAGAATTTCGCCCGGATGGACCGGGCGCATACCGTTTTTGAACCGGGTCATGTCAAGCTCCATTCAGTGACAGTCGGCGATTTCCACATCGGACGGCCCGTCATTGCCCCATGTAAAGCACACACGCCATTGCCCGTTGATTCGGATACTGTACTGGCCAACACGATCGCCTTTCAGTGCCTCAAACCGGTTGCCCGGCGGTGATTTCATCGCATCCGGCGTCGCCGCGTTGTCGAGTTGCGTAAGACGACGCATTGCGATATCGGCAATGTCCCGTTTCGAAAAGCTGCCGTGCGTCTTTGCATTTGAACGATTGGATCATCGCCATATTTTATGCCGTTTATCGGTAAACGGTAAATCGGTCGCCGGCTGGCAAGACTCGTAAAAATCCATCCGGGCAATGTGCGTCGCGCACCTCAATGCACGACGAGCCACGCGATCACCAGATACCGGCCGACCTTCGCGATCGTGACGATCGCGAGGAAGGTCGGCAGCGGCTCGCGCAGCACGCCGGCAATCATCGTCAGCGGATCGCCGATCACCGGCGCCCAGCTCAGCAGCAGCGACCAGCGGCCATAGCGCCTGTACCAGCCCTCGGCGCGCGCGAGCGCGGCCGGCTTGACCGGAAACCAGCGGCGATCGCGGAAATGCTCGATGCCGCGGCCGAGCACCCAGTTGATCGCCGAGCCGGCGACGTTGCCGACGCTTGCGACCAGCACCAGCGCCCACACGGGCTCGCGCCCGGCGAGCAGCAGGCCGGCGAGCACGGCTTCGGACTGGAGCGGAAACAGGGTCGCGGCGACCATCGACACGGCGAACAGGCCGCCGTAGGTGAGCAATTCGGACATCGCGCGATTGTACCGGCCGCGCATCGGCCGGCGCCGGTCACGCGGCGTCGGCGGTGCCGAACAGCAGGTGCGAGATCACCGACTTGTCGACCGGTTCGTCGTTGAGCGTGCTCGCGAGCAGTTCGCCCGCGAGCTGCTGCGGCGAGAACACCATGTCGGGCTTCAGCAGGCGCAGCCGTTCGAGGTTGCGCTGCTGGTTCACGAGCGCCACCGTGCGCACCGCCGGTGCGATCTCGCGGATCGCGAGGATGATGAATGCGTTCTCTGCATCGTCGGAGCGCAGCGCGAGCACCGCGCGGGCCGTTGCCGCGCCGGCGCCTTCCAGCACCGCGTGGTCGGTGGCGTCCCCGACGATCAGGTCGGTCCCGCCCGCATAGTTGTGCTCGACGCCGGCCGGTACGATGACGGTCACGGCGTAGCCGCGCTTGCGCAGCCCGTCGTGCACCGCATGCGCGACAGGCGTCGCGCCGACGATCAGGAAATGATGCTTGCGGATCACGTTCGAAATGCCTCCCTTGACGATTCGTTTCAGATTGCCGCCGATCACCGGGCCGACGACCGCGCTGATCGACGTCGCGAACACCGTAATGCCGAGTACGATCACCGACGCGGTAAAGAGGCGCGCGGTAGGCGCGTGCGGAACGATGTCGCCGTAGCCGACCGTCGACATCGACACGATCGAGAAGTAGACAGCGGTGGCGAGATCGTGGATCGGCGGCGTGAATTCGTCGCCGAGATAGAGCACGCCGAAGGTCGCGTAGATCAGTAGCGACACGATGCTGAGCAGCGCGAACAGGCTGCTCGCGGCGACGCTCGCGCGGTCGAAGTGCCGCCAGTAATAGATCAGCGCGACGGCGAGCACGGCCGTGTAGACGAACACGGCATGACTGCGATAGCCGCCGACGATGCTGATCGCGGCGGCCGCGACCAGCAGCAGGATCGACAGCACCCATGCGACGCGTGCGCGCAGCACGATGCCGATGGCCATCGTTGCGAGACCGGCCGCGACGACGACCTGCGGCAACACGACGAGGCCCGCGTTGTCGACGAGGCTCAGCGCATCGGCGAGCCACGCATGATGGACACCGAGCTTCGCATGCGCGACGACGGGGCGCAGCACCATCAGTGCATCGAGCGCGAGGAGGAGAGCGAGATACCAGTGCAGGCCGATCGGCGCGAACAGGCGCCGCAGGCGGGTAGCGATGTGCTTCATGCGATCGCCCGGGCGGGCCGGGCATGTCCAAAGAGCCAGGCGCTACCCTAAAGCATTCCGCGACCGGCTGCTTTTTCGAGAGGTGTGGCGGGCGGCGCGGCACCCGCTGGCGCAGCTGCCCGGTCTTCGGCCTCAGTTCCAGCCGACCATGATCGCGCCCATCCCGACCAGCAGCCCGCCCGTCACGCGATTCATCGCGCGCATCCGCGCCGGCCGTTGCAACGCGCGGTTCAGCCGGTGCGAGAACAGTGCCATCGACGCGACGCCGCCGGCGAACAGCACCGCGAAGGTCGTCGCGAGCAGCAGGAACTGCAGGTTCAGGCTCCAGTCGGCGTTCGGGACGATGAACTGCGGAAAGAACGACGGAAAGAACAGCAGCGTCTTCGGATTCAGCCCGGACGTCGCCACGCCGCGCCAGAACAGCGCGCGCCCGGTGTCGGCATCGGATGCGGCAGCACCGGTTTCGGCCGACGCGGCAGGGGCAGGCGCGTTCGCCGGTGCGCGGCCGAGCCATTGCTTGCAGCCGAGCCAGACGAGGTATGCGGCGCCTGCCCAGCGCAGCACGGTCAATGCATGTTCGTTGAGATGGACCAGCGAATTCAGGCACAGCGCGGTCAGCGCGAGTTGCAGCAGCACGGCGAGCGTGCCGCCCCATACGCACGGTAGCGCGCGGCGCCAGCCGGTGCGCAGTGCCTGGTTCATCGTGAGGAGGTTGACGGGGCCGGGGGCGTAGATGAGAACGGCGGATGCAGCGAGGAACGACAGATAAAGCCTGAACGACATGACGGGATAGTACGGGAACAGGGAAGTCGGGCGCCGGCCCGGCAGCCGGATAGGCCGCGCGGG
This sequence comes from Burkholderia sp. Bp9016, assembly GCF_003857765.1. Taxonomy (NCBI): domain Bacteria; kingdom Pseudomonadati; phylum Pseudomonadota; class Betaproteobacteria; order Burkholderiales; family Burkholderiaceae; genus Burkholderia; species Burkholderia sp. Bp9016. The sequence goes on along the minus strand of NZ_QTPY01000003.1, from coordinate 111,415 downwards.
AGGCGGGGAATCGCATGCCTGCAGGTCCGGCGCCGCAACTCGTGATTGCGGCCGGGCGTCCCGGTGCGAAGGGGTTGTCGCGGGGAGCGTGCCGGACAGGAGGCATGGAGAAAATGTATCAAGCCAGCCAGTTAAAAGGCTTCCTGTTTTCCAGTAAAACAGGCCCGAAACAGGAATTCCGTTCAGATAGAATGCCGATTTTAAGTAGAAGATTCTTCCTGTCATGGCTACCCGCGAACGCTCGCCGAAAACCCTCGACAATCAGGACCGCAAGATCCTCGGTGCACTGCAAAAAAATGCACGTCTGTCGAACGCCGAACTGGCCGAACAGATCGGCATGTCGACCACCGCATGCTGGAACCGCACGCGGCAACTCGAACTCGACGGCTACATCGACGGGTACGTCGCGCTCGTCAACCAGAAGATGCTCGGCTACGCCGACATCGTGATCCTCGAAGTCACGCTCGACCGCCACGAGGACGACGCGCTGGCGCGCTTCGGCGCCGAACTCGCGGCCCTGCCCGAGGTGCTCGAGGCGTATCTCGTGTCGGGCGAATACGACTACTGGATCAAGGTCGCGGTGGATGGCACGGCCGGCTACGAACGTTTCCTGCGCGAGAAGCTTTACAGGATTTCGAGTATCCGCCACAGCCGCTCGATGTTCGCGCTGCGGTGCATGAAGGATGTGCCGTCGATTCAGGTCTGACGGGACAGCGTCGGGCCGACGATCCGTCGCGGTAACGATGGATTCGGCTGCGCTGAAAAAAGGCGGTGATCGGGCTGCACGACGCGTGTGCGCGGCCCTGAACCGTAGACGGGCGGGAACATGCCGACGGGGCCGGAAAACGGATGAATCTTCCGCGGCGCCCCGGCCAGGACCATGCGGCCCTGTTTCATGAGATTCGTCCGGCGCTCCGATGCCGGACGCGGCGGCCTTGCGGCGCGCGTCCTGGCACGCGGATCGGACCGGTCATCGTGCCGCCGGCCGGCGGCCAGTTGCCGCGCTTAGTGCGGCAGGCGTGCGTGCGCTTCAGCGATGACTTCGCAGTTTTCCAGGTGGAGCGCCCAAGCTTCTGCGATCAGCTCGCCAACACGTGCGAGCCAGCCAGCGGATTCGGTGGAACGGTTCGAAACATTAGACGTTTGCATGACGAAACCCCAGGTAAGTAGTGGATTAGGGATAACCCTAATCATAAAGAAACTTCCCCGCTTTGTGAAATGCGATTTCGTTATATGAGAATTACTGACATTCTCTGTTGCTGCTGCGCAACACAGAGCGCGCGTATGCGGATCGTCGTGGCGGGCAGGCGCGACGAGGCCGTGGCAAGCACGGCCTCGCATCGAGGAAATGGAACAAGGGAAGTCGGCCGGGGAGGACGAGCGGCGGTGGTGCGGCAGTAGCGGGCGATCAGGCGCCGATCCATCCGAACCGCCACGACAGCCGGCGCGTCGCCGCGAGCAGCGTATGCGCGAGCGCGCTGTCTGGTCCGCGCGGGAAGCCGCGCGACGAGCCGATGATCGCGATCACGAGCCGGATGCTGCCGGTGTGATCGAACACGGGCGCGGCGATCGTGCCGATGCCGGGCACCGGCGCGTCGAACGCAAAATCGAGTTCGTCCGCGCGGATCGCCGCAAGCCGCGCGCGAAACGCGTCGTCGACCTGTGCTGCGCCGCCGGCAAGGCGCACCGGCTCGTCGGCCAGCAACCCGGCCAGCACGTCGTCGGACATGCCGGCCGCGAAGATCCGGCCGATCGCCGTATTGACGAGCGACATCACGGTGCCGACTTGCAGGCTCACGTGCTGTGGCCGCGCCGATTCCTCGAGCCGGATCACGGTCGGCCCGAGCGGCCCGAGCGTCGCGGCCGCCACGCTCATGTCGGTCACCCCGGCGAGCGCGACGATTTCGGCTTCTGCATCGCGTGTCGGCGACACGCGTTGCATCGCGATCAGGCCGAGCGCCTGCGCGAGCGGGCCGCCGCCGAAGCAGCCCGCGTCGTCGCGGCTCAGCAGGCCAATTTTCTGAAGGCTCACCAGATGTGGAAACGCCTTGGCAGCCGGCATCCCGGCCGCCGCCGCGAGGTCGCGCAGCGGCAGCGCGCGGCCTGCGGACACGAGTGCGAGCAGCAGCTCGCCCGTGCTGTCGAGTGCATTGATGCCGCGTTGCGTCTTCGCGTCGTCGCCGAGCGCGGGCGGCACGCGCGGCGTGGCCGGCGCCGCGGCCGGCAGTGCCGGCAGCGCGTCGCGGCCCGCGTCGAGCGACGCCGTGGCCTGCCGCGCGGCGTCGCGCAACGCCGCCGCGATTGGGCCGTCCCAGCCGACGTCGATCGACCCGGTCGGACCGATCACGGTCAGCGCGAGTTGCAGGCGCCCGTCGGCATCCAGCACCGGCACGCACATCGCGCTGACGCCGGGGCTCGGCCGATCGACGCCGCGCTCGATTCCGCGCGCGCGGATCGCGTCGAGTTCGGCCTGCTGCGCGCGGGCATCGGAAGCCGGCTGCTCGCCTTCCGCGCCGGCGAGCGTGTCGCCCGCGCCGGCCTGGCTGGCCGCCATCGCATCGAGCTGCGCGGGATCGCCGAATGCGCGGAACACGCGGCCCGTGGCGGTCGTGTCCAGCGACATCACCGACCCGACGTGCAGGTTCACGTGCAGCGGATAGCCGCCGTGCTCGATGCGCACGATCGTCGGCCCGAGCACGCCAGGCACCGACAGCGCGACGCTCAGGCCCACCGTTTCCGCGAGCTGCGCCGCGTGCGGCAACGCCGCGCGGTAGGCCGGCTGGCGTTCGATCGACATCAGCCCGAGCCGCAGCGACAGCGGGCCCGGCTCGTAGTTGCCGGTGATCGCGTCGCGTTTGACGAGCGCGAGGCGCGTCAGGCTCACGAGATAGGTGTGCGCCTGCGCGCTCGACAAGTCGGCCGCGCCCGCCAGCTCCGACAGCCCGAGCGGCTTGCGCCGGCGCGCGAACGCGTCGAGCAGCCGGCCACCGACCTCGACGCTCTGGATGCCGCGCTGCGCCTTGGGCGGCGCGTCGTCTGCGCTGACTTCGTGGTTCTGCACGCGATGATTCTTCCGTTGACGAAACCCCGCATGGTATCCGACGCCATTTCCAGCGCCAGCCCACACGTTTACCCGCATTAGACAATAGCAAGTCTATTTGCCATTGACAAATATTTGGCGCGGGACGATGATCCGCTCACTCCCCTCAACACATGGCTCGCAGCCACGGAACGCAACATGGCCAAAGCATTCGCATCCCAAGCCGATCTGGAAGAGAAGAAGGTCACCTGGACGAAGCTGTCCGAGAACGCATACGCGTACACCGCCGAAGGCGACCCGAACTCGGGCGTGATCATCGGCGACGACAGCGTGCTGATCGTCGACACGACCGCGACGCCCGCGATGGCGCAGGACCTGATCGCGAAGATCCGCAGCGTGACGGACAAGCCGATCAAGCACGTGGTGCTGTCGCACTATCACGCGGTGCGTGTACTCGGCGCATCGGCCTATTTCGACGAAGGCGCGCAGCACGTGATCGCGAGCCGCGGCACGTACGAAATGATCGTCGAGCGCGGCGAGGCCGACATGAAGTCGGAGATCGAGCGCTTCCCGCGCCTGTTCGCGGGCGTCGAGACGGTGCCGGGCCTCACGTGGCCGACGCTCGTGTTCGAGCGCGAGATCACGCTGTTCCTCGGCAAGCTCGAAGTGAAGATCATGCACGTCGGCTCGGGCCATACGAAGGGCGACACGATCGTCTGGCTGCCGTCGCAAAAGGTGCTGTTCTCGGGCGACCTCGTCGAATACGACGCGGCCTGTTATTGCGGCGACGCGCAGCTCGAACAATGGCCGACCACGCTCGAGGCGCTGCGCGCGCTCGGCGCCGAGAAGCTCGTGCCGGGCCGCGGCCCCGCGCTGCTGAATCCGGCCGACGTGAACAAGGGCCTCGACTACACGAAGGATTTCGTGACGACGCTGCTCGCGCAGGGCCGCAAGGCGGTGGAGCGCAAGCTCGACCTGAAGGCGTCGATGGCGCTTACGCGCGAAGCGATGGACCCGAAGTTCGGACACGTGTTCATCTACGAACACTGCCTGCCGTTCGATGTGTCGCGCGCGTTCGACGAGGCGAGCGGCATCACGCATCCGCGCATCTGGACCGCGCAGCGCGACAAGGAAATGTGGGACGCGCTGCAGGACTGAGCGGGTCACGGCGGCGGGGCGTCCGGGCGGACGTCCCGCCGTTTTTCTGAAGGCTCGTGAATGGCGGCGGCGTTGTGCCGTGGTCCACGGCGCCGATTTCCGATCTCACAAGAAAGCAGGGCGCATGCACGCCCTCGGAGACTGCTGCGCGCTCGATTCGTGCAGCCCGTTTGGAGAGAGACATGCCCCGATCGCTTCCCGCCGAAGCGACGATCGCGCACCCGAGTGCCGCGGCGTCGACTTCCGCATACGAGACTTCCGCATATGCGTCCGGATCCGAATCCGGCGATGCGCTGCTGTTCCGCAAGATCGCATGGCGGATCGTGCCGTTCCTGTTCCTCTGCTACGTCGTGTCGTTCCTCGACCGCATCAACATCGGCTTCGCGCAGTTGCAGATGAAGCACGACCTCGGCTTCAGCGATGCGATGTACGGCCTCGGCGCCGCCGTGTTCTACGTCGGCTACGTGTTCTGCGAAGTACCGAGCAACATGCTGCTCGCACGCTTCGGCGCGCGCCGCACGTTCACGCGGATCATGCTGCTGTGGGGCCTCGCGTCGACAGGGATGATGTTCGTGTCGCAGCCGTCGCATTTCTACGTGCTGCGCTTCATGCTCGGCGTGTTCGAGGCCGGCTTCTTCCCCGGCATCGTGCTGTACCTGACCTACTGGTTCCCCGCGAACCGGCGCGCGGCGGCGATCTCGGTGTTCTTCGCGGGCGTCGCGGTCGCCGGCGTGCTCGGCGGCCTGATGTCGGGCTGGATCATGCGCGACATGAGCGGCGTGTTCGGCTTGCACGGCTGGCAGTGGATGTTCGCGATCGAAGGCGCGCCGGCCATCGTGCTCGCGTTCTTCGCGTTCACGTATCTGGTCGACCGGCCGCAGGATGCCGCGTGGCTCACGTCCGACGAAAAGGCGCGCGTGGCGGCCCTGTGCACGGAAAGCCGCACGCACGGCGCTGCGCACGACGCGCGCAGCGTGGCGGCCGCGCTCGCGAACCCGCGCGTCTACCTGTTCGCGTTCATCTATTTCGCGCTGACCTGCGCATCGCTGACGCTCAATTTCTGGATGCCGCTGATGATCCGCGACTTCGGCGTGACCGACGTCGTGGCCGTGAGCCTGTACACGGTCGTACCGAACGCGGTCGGCGCGGTGGGCCTGATCCTGATCGCGCGCCACTCGGACCGCACCGGCGAACGCCGCAAGCATTTCGCGTGCTGCACGATCGGCGGCGGGCTCGCGCTCGCTGCATTGACGCTGCATCTGCACAGCTTCGCGGCGATGCTCGCGTGCCTGTCGATCGCGGCGACGCTGATCTTCGCCGCGCTGCCGATCTTCTGGACCGTGCCGACCCGTTACCTGTCGGGCAACGAGGCCGCGGCCGGGATCGCGCTGATCAGCAGCATCGGGATCACGAGCGGCATCGTCAGCCCGTGGGTGATCGGGATGATCCGCACGCGCACCGGCAGCATGGATCTCGCCGTGTACCTGCTCGCCGCACTGCTCGCGCTGAGCGGCGCCGCGTTGATGCTCGGCGTGAAGGGCGATCCCGCGTCGCGCGACTGAACGCGGCCGGTCGCTGCCCGCGGGCGGCGGCGACCGGCGTTCGATTTTCCGGCCCGCATTCGTACCCAGTATTCGCATCCATCGAGGAGACGATCGATGTCAGCCCCTCTTCAGGCGGACGCCGCGCAAGCGGTCGCGTCCGGTTCCCGCGCATCGGACAACGACGCGCTGTATCGCCGCATCGGCATGCGGATCGTGCCGTTCCTGTTCATCTGCTACATCGTGTCGATCCTCGACCGCAGCAACATCGGCTTCGCGCAGTTGCAGATGCGGCAGGATCTCGGCCTGACGGACGCGATGTACAGCCTCGGCGCGGTGCTGTTCTTCGTCGGCTATGTGCTGTTCGAGGTGCCGAGCAACGCGCTGCTGCGCCGTTTCGGCGCGCGCCGGACGTTCGCGCGGATCATGTTCCTGTGGGGCGCGGTGTCGGTCGCGATGATCACCGTCGACAGCGCGAAGCATTTCTACGTGCTGCGCTTCCTGCTCGGGCTGTTCGAAGCCGGCTTCTTCCCGGGTGTCGTGTTCTACCTGACGTACTGGTATCCGGCGCGCCGGCGCGCGTCGGTGCTGTCGATCTTCTATGCGGGCGTCGCGGTGGCCGGGATGATAGGCGGGCTGCTGTCGGGCTGGCTGATGCGCGGGATGTCCGGCGTGCTCGGGCTGCACGGCTGGCAATGGATGTTCGCGATCGAAGGCGCGCCCGCGATCCTGCTCGGCGTGATCGCGTGGTTCTGGCTGTGCGACCGTCCCGAGCACGCGCACTGGCTGTCCGACGACGACCGGCAACGGCTGGCGGCCGACCTTGCCGCCGATCGCGCCGGCGCATCCGCGCATGTGGCGGGGTCGTTGCGGCAGGCGCTGGCCGAGCCGCGCACCTATCTGTTCGCGTTCATCTATTTCTCGCTGACGACCGCGCTGCTGATGCTGCTGTTCTGGATGCCGCTGATGATTCGCGAATTCGGGATTCACGACGTCGTGCGGATCAGCCTGCTGTCGATCGTGCCGAACGCGGTCGGCGCGGCCGGCCTGATCGCGATCGCGCGGCGTTCGGACCGCAAGCGCGAACGGCGCTGGCACTTCGCCGCGTGCGCGTTCGGCGGCGCGGTGGCGCTTGCGTTGCTGACGCTGCATCTGCAGAGCATCGTCGCGATGATGGCGCTGCTGTCGATCGCTGCAATGCTGATCTTCGCCGCGCATCCGGTGTTCTGGGCCGTGCCGTCCGCGTATTTCGCGGGCGCCGGCGCGGCCGGCGGGATCGCACTGATCAGCAGTATCGGCGTGTCGAGCGGGATGATCACGCCGTGGATCGTCGGGGTGATCCGCACGCGAACCGGCGGCATGGATCCGGCAATGCTGATGATCGCGGCGCTGCTGGCCGCATGCGCGGTCGCGATGCTGCTGGGCGTGCGCGCCACGCCGCGCGAGGCGGCGCAATCGTAGCGTTGGAGGCGTGAGCGACGGCGCGCGGTTACGCCTGATAGACCTCGATCCGGTTGCGGCCGTGCTCTTTCGCGGCATACAGCGCCTTGTCGGCACGCGACAGCGACTGGTACGCGCCGAAGTCGGTCATCCGCATCGCGTCGATCCCGATACTGACCGTCAGCGCGACGCGCTGATCCTCGTGCATGAGCCGCGTGTCGGCCGCGCGCTGCTGCACGCGCAGCGCGAGCGCGAACGCCGCGTCGACCCCCGAGCGCGGCAGCACGACCGCGAATTCCTCGCCTCCGATGCGCCCGACGATGCCGTCCGACCCGATCTCCGCGAGCAGCAGCCGCGCGAAATGGCGGAGCGCGCGGTCGCCGAGCGGATGGCCCCAGCGGTCGTTCAGCGCCTTGAAGTGGTCGAGATCGAGCATCAGCACCGCGGCGTCCTGGCCGGTCGCGCGCACGCCGCGCAACGCGGCCTCGCTTTGCCGCATGAACGCGTGGCGGTTCGACAACTGGGTCAGATGATCGGTCGTCGCCATCCGGTGCAGTTCGGCCTCGATGTGCTTGCGCTCCGTCGCGTCCGTGATGAAGCCGTGCCACACCGTGCCGCCGTCGGACGTGCGCTGCGGGCGCGCGTCGCCTTCACGCCAGCGCAGGCCCTGATCCGGCAGCATCACCCGATATTCGAGCCGCCACGGCGTCAGCCGCTCCGCCGACGCTTGCAGCGACTGACGGTACGCGGCCAGATCGGCCGGATGGATCCGGATTTCGACCGCATCCGCGTCGCGGGCGATCTGTTCGGGCGTCAGCTCGTAGATGTCGCGCACGCCGGCGCTCGCATACGAAAAGAAGCGGCGGCCGTCGGTCGCCTGGCGCAACTGGAACACGAGACCCGGCACCTGGTCGGTCAGGCTGGTGACGAGCGTGGCGGAATCGCGCAGCCGGTCGGCGAGCTCGCGCAGCGCGGTGATGTCGGTGGTCGTGCCGACCATGCGCAACGCGCGGCCGTTGTCGTCGCGCGCGATGACCTTGCCGCGGCTGCAGATCCATTTGTACGAGCCGTCCTTGCAGCGGATGCGGTGCTCGACCGCGTAGCTGTCGGTCCGGCTCTCGAAATGCGCGAGCATCGTCGCCTTCACGTCGTCGACGTCGTCCGGGTGCAGTCGCTCGTACGCGTCCTCGATGCGGCTGGTCAGCTCGTGCGGCGCGTAGCCGAGCAGCGCCTTCCATGCCGCCGAGTAATGAATTTCGCCGGTTTCCACGTTGCGATCCCAGACGCCGGTGCCGCTTTCCGTCAGCGCCAGCGTGGTCAGCGCACTGTGTTCCTCGATCGCGCCGAGCCTTTCCCGCAGCGCGGCTTCCGAGATTGCGCGGCCGATCGCACGTTCCGCCAGCGTGGCCAGATCGTCGAGGAGGGTGCGTTGCGCGATGTCGAGCGCGAAGTCGCCGTCGCTCACGACGCACAGCGCGCCGAGGCTCGCACCTTCGGGCGCGATCAGTTCGCAGGCTGCGGCGATGTGCGGTGCGTGACGCGCATGCGCGCTCGCATCGGGCGCGATGAATCGTCTGCCGACAGGCGACGCGTGGGCGACCTGCGGCGGGAACAACCTGGCAGGCAGCGACGCAGGCAGCGTTCCGTCGAACGCGAGCACGCATTGCGCGCCGGCCTCTCCGTGCACGACCAGCGCGCCGGCCGTGCCGGCCTGTGCACGTGCGATCCGGCACAGGGCCTCCAGCTCGGGTAACGGCGCAAACGCGGCCCGGCCATCGGCGGGCACGCGGGAAGAGCCAGGCGTATCGCCCGCCCCGGTGGTGAACATACGGAACCGCATGGTGGAATTTCGCAACGATCAATAGCGCCGATGATCGGACGAATGCCGGGGCGCTGCTCCGGAAACTGCAATCGTAGAGATTACTGTTGCGGGGAGGGCATGGCAAGCGGGTCGGAACGTGCCGGGGACGGGACGAAACGCGGTGACGGTGGCGCATCGCGGCAGCGGCGGCGGCTCGCGGCTCGCATGCCATCGACGCCATTGGAATCGACGGCGCTACGCTGGAAACGGGGCAGTCGCCGGCGAAGGCGAAGGCGAAGGCGATCGAGCGGCTGACGATCGAGCGGAGCCGGCATCCGTTCGACGTGATCGCGAAGGAGGCCGGCTGTTGCGCGACGCGTTCATGCGAGGCTTCGGCGTGCTGCCGCGGGCGATTCGGCGCAGGGACGAGCGCGAGATGGCCTGAAGGGCCCGAACGGGCCGGTCCCGGTTGCGCGGTTGTTCAGCGCGTGACGAACGGCGCCGCGTCGTTCGGCGCCGTGCGCGCATGCTTGCGCTGGCGCAGCAGCGCGACCCGGCAATTCTCGCGCGCGGTTTCACGGCCATCGTCGTCGAGCAGCACCAGATCGCCGCGCATCACATTGAGCGTGATCACGTCTTCGCCGGGCGCGCCGAGCGTTTCCGGCGTGTGAACCGATCCGGCCGGTTCGAGCACCGTCGAGCCGGCCTGCGCGATCCAGTCGTACTCGAGGTAGCGCCACGCCCCCTGCAACGTATGGACGAACACCTCGCCGTCGTGACGATGGCGCGGCAGCCTGCCGCCGGCGGGCATCTTCAGCAGCGCGGTCAGCGTGTCTTCTGCCGCATTGATATGCAGATACTTGATCGCGAGCCCCGGCAGGTCCTCGCTCATCGGCAGCCACGGCAACGCGTCGCCGGGCAGGCACGAAATCGGCGGCAGGTCGGTGGAGAGCGGGGCGGACGGCTGCGTCATGGTGGAAGGCGGTGCGGGAACGGGAAGCCCGCATTATCGCAGAGCCCGATCGGGCCGAAGAGCGGGGCCGGATCGAGTGCAGCGCCGATGAATCAGTCACGCGTCACCCTTGAGGCTATATATACAGTTTAACTGTACAGTTTTCCTGTGGATATGCTATCTTGGGTTCATGAACACACCATCCTTGCCCCCCGACGCGCTGCATCTGGCCGGACTCGCCGGCGAACTCCGCATCTCCGTCAGCAAGCTGATGCGGCGGATGCGCGAGCAGACCCACCCGAACGATCTGACGTCGTCGCAGAAATCGGTCCTGCTGCGTCTCGATCGCGACGGCGCGGCGACCGTTTCCGCGCTTGCGCGCGCCGAAAGCGTGCGGCCGCAGTCGATGCGCATGACGGTGGCGACGCTGGAGTCGATGGGGGCGGTCAGCGGCGCGCCCGATCCGAACGACGGCCGGCAGACGCTGATCGCTCTCACGCCCGCGTTCCGCAAGCGGCTGCAGGCCAACCGCGCAGCCAAGGACGACTGGCTGTTCCGCGCGCTGCATGCGCAGTTGTCGACACGCGAGCAGGCCGAGCTTGCGGCGGCCGTGCAACTGCTGCAGCGGCTTGCGGAATTCCACGACGGCGCGCCCGCGCACTCGATCGACGTGCCTGGCGGGAGGAACGCCGGAACATGAACATCCTGCATCTCGTGTGCTGCTTTTTCGGCGGCGCCTTTCTGGCGAATGCAGTCCCGCATCTCGTCAGCGGTCTGCGCGGCGAGCCGTTCCAGACGCCGTTCGCGAAGCCGCCCGGCCGCGGCCTGTCGTCGTCCACCGTGAACGTCGTGTGGGGCGTCGTCAATCTTGCGATCGGTTATGCGCTGCTTTGCCGGATCGGCCGCCGTTTCGACCTGATGCGTACCGCCGACGCGGCCGCATTCGGCCTCGGCGTGCTCGCGCTCGGCCTGTATCTCGCGCGGCACTTCGGCGCGCTGCACGGCGGCAACGCCCAGGAGCGGCCATGAGCGCGCCGGCCGCGGGCGTGTTCCGCTCGCTGCGCAGCTTCAACTACCGGGTCTGGGCGGCCGGCGCGCTGGTGTCCAACGTCGGCACGTGGATCCAGCGCACCGCGCAGGACTGGCTCGTGCTCACGCAGCTCACGCACCACGACGCGTCGGCGGTCGGCATCGTGATGTCGCTGCAGTTCGGCCCGCAGCTCCTGCTGCTGCCATGGACGGGCTACGCGGCCGACCGCTTCAACCAGCGCCGGCTCCTGATGACGACGCAGGCGCTGATGGGCGGCCTCGCGCTTGCGCTGGGGCTGCTGACGGTCACGGGCGTCGTGCAGCTGTGGCACGTCTATCTGTTCGCGTTCCTGTTCGGCTGCGCGTCGGCGTTCGATGCGCCGGTGCGGCAAACCTTCGTCGTGGAACTGGTCGGCGACCGCGAACTCGCGAACGCCGTCGCGCTCAATTCGACGTCGTTCAACGCGGCGCGGATGATCGGGCCCGCGGCAGCCGGCTTCGTCATCGCGTCGGTCGGCACCGGCTGGGCGTTCCTGATCAACGGTGTCAGTTTCGTCGCGGTGCTCGCGTCGCTGTCGCTGCTGCGCGCGGACCAGCTGCGCGAGAACGCGCGTGCCGGCCATGCGAGGGGGAGCCTGCTCGACGGGTTCCGCTACGTGTGGCAGCGTCCGGACCTGAAAGCGACGCTCGCGATGCTGTTCCTGATCGGCACGTTCGGGCTGAATTTCCCGCTGTTCATCTCGACGATGGCGGCCGGCGTATTTCACGTCGACGCGCGCGGCTTCGGGATCCTGTCGTCGATGATGGCGGTCGGCACGATCTCGGGCGCGCTGCTCGCGGCGCGCCGCGAACGCCCGCTGTTCCGGCATCTTTGGATCGGCGCGACGGTGTTCGGCGTCGGCTGCACGCTCGGCGCGATCGCACCGAGCTACTGGCTGTTCGCGGCAGCGCTCGTGCTGACCGGGATCGCCGCGATGACCTTCACCACGTCGACCAATGCGCTGATGCAGCTGTCGACCGAGCCGGCGATGCGCGGACGCGTGATGGCGCTGCGCCTCGCGGTCGCGTTCGGCGGCACGCCGATCGGCGCACCGGTCGCGGGCTGGGTCGCGAACCATCTGGGTCCGCGCTGGGCGCTCGGCGTCGGCGCGGCGTCCGGGTTCTCGGCGGGGCTCGTCGCCGTCTATTTCCTGATGCGGATGGGGCGACGCGCGCAGGCCGGCGGCGGCGCCTGAGCGGGCCGGCAGCCCGGCACCGGTTACGCGTTGCCGTCGCGGCCGGCCTGCTGCGCCGCCGCATGCGCGGCCTCGAGGCACGACTGGAACAGCAGCGCCGCCCGTGACGGCCGCGGCGAGCGCCGCAGCAGGCTCACGAACCGGCACCGGTAGTTGAACCGGTGCGGCGCGATCGCCTGCATCAACCCCTTGTTTTCGAAGCTTTCCGCGTAATGGTCGGGCAGGAAGCCCAGGTAGCGGCCGGACAGGATCAGCGTCGCGATCGATTCCTGGTCCGATGCCGTCGCGCTGCGCGTGAGCTTCGCGCGGTGGCTCAGTTCCATGTTCGGCGAGTGGAAGCCGAGTCCGGCGAACGCATGGTTGCGGATCGTCGTCCACGTGAGCTTGCCGTGCGGCGCGTCGTACAGCGGATGCTGGCGGCCGCAGTACAGCAGCATCCGCTCGTCGAACAATTCCGAATACACGAGGCTGCCCGAGCTGCGGTGCGCGGGAATGATCCCGACCTGATAGCTGCCGTCGATGATCCCGCGCTCGACTTCGTTGATCGACGCGACATGCAGGTTCAGGGCGACGTCGGGCGCTTCGTCGGCGAACTGGCGGATCGCGTCGCCGAGCCGCGCATTCGCGTTGGTGGCCGTCTTGTCGAATACGGCGATGTGGAGTTCTCCGCCCATCTTGTCGTGAATGCCGTCGATCCGGCTGCGAAATGCTTCCATCGACGCGAGCAGCCGCAACGTCTCCTCGTACACGGTCTGGCCTTCGGCCGTCAGCGTGAAGCCCGCGCGGCCGCGCCGGCACAGCACGAGGCCGAGGCGCGTTTCGAGATCCTTCACGTGCCGGCTGATCGTCGAGATGCCGATATTCAGCTCGAGTTCGGCCGCCGCCATCCCGCCGCACTGCACGACGCCCTTGAAGACCCGCAGCAGCCGCAGGTCCATGTCGCTGAGCTGCCCGAGCAGCGCGCGACTCTTCGGTTTCTTTGCTTGCATGATTGCGCAAGTGAACATTGATATTGCGATATTCAAAAGACTAATTGGCGTCCCGACAATGCGCAACATCAACACAAGGAGGAGGGGCGCGCCGCGCCGACCGACATGACCGACACGACCATCGCCAACCAGCACGAAGAGACGAATCTCCGCACCGACGCCGCCTGGCTCGACGCCCACTGGATGCCGTTCACGGCGAACCGCCAGTTCAAGTCGGACCCGCGCATGATCGTGTCGGCCAAGGACGCGTATTACACGGACGGCGAAGGCCGCAAGATCTTCGACGGCCTGTCGGGCCTGTGGTGCACGGGCCTCGGTCACGGCCGCACCGAAATCACGGAAGCCGTGAGCCGCCAGGTCGCGCAGCTCGACTACGCGCCTGCATTCCAGTTCGGCCATCCGAAGTCGTTCGAGCTGGCGAACAAGATCAAGGGCCTGACGCCGGCCGGCCTCGACTACGTGTTCTTCACGGGTTCGGGCTCGGAAGCGGCCGACACGTCGCTGAAGATGGCCCGTGCGTACTGGCGCGCGAAGGGCAAGGGCACGAAAACGCGCCTGATCGGCCGCGAGAAGGGCTATCACGGCGTGAACTTCGGCGGCATCTCGGTCGGCGGGATCGGCGCGAACCGCAAGCTGTTCGGCCAGGGGCTCGACGCCGATTTCCTGCCGCACACGCAACTCGCCGAGAACAGGTTCTCGCGCGGGATGCCCGAGAACGGCGCCGATCTGGCCGATCGCCTGCTCGACCTGATCACGCTGCACGACGCATCGAACATCGCGGCCGTGATCGTCGAGCCGTTCTCCGGCTCGGCGGGCGTGGTCATTCCGCCGAAGGGCTATCTGAAGCGCCTGCGCGATATCTGTACCGCGCACGACATCCTGCTGATTTTCGACGAAGTCATCACGGGTTTCGGCCGTGCCGGCGCGATGACGGGCGCCGACGCGTTCGGCGTGGTGCCGGACATCATGAACTTCGCGAAGCAGGTGACGAATGGCGTGCAGCCGCTCGGCGGCGTGATCGCGACGAAGGAAATCTACGACACGTTCATGGCCGCGGGCGGCCCCGAGTACATGCTCGAGTTTCCGCACGGCTACACGTACTCGGCGCACCCGGTTGCGTGTGCGGCCGGCGTCGCGGCGCTCGACCTGCTCGTGAAGGAAGACGCGGTGAACCGCGTGCGCGATCTCGCGCCGCATTTCGAGGCGGCCGTGCACGGACTGAAGGGCCAGCGCCATATCGCGGACATCCGCAACTACGGGCTGGCCGCCGGCCTGACGATCGCGGCGCTACCGGGCGAGCCGGCACGGCGCCCGTACGAAATCGCGATGCGCTGCTGGGCGAAAGGCTTCTACGTGCGCTACGGCGGCGACACGATCCAGCTCGCGCCGCCGTTCATCGCCGAGAAGCGTGAGATCGACAATCTCGTGAACGCGCTGTCCGACGCGCTGAACGAAGTGGACTGAGCCGCGGCCCGCCCCCAAGCGATAACCGAATTCACGAAAGAGCCAGAAACATGAAACACGACAGCAATGTGACTTCCACCGTCGGCCACCTGATCGACGGCAAGCGCGTCGACGGCGGCAGCCGCGTCCAGCCGGTGTTCGACCCGGCCACCGGCGAATCGGACAAGAGCGTCGCGCTCGCCGACAAGCTGACCGTCGAAGCCGCGATCGCGTCCGCGCAGGCCGCGTTCCCCGCGTGGCGCAACACGCCGCCGCTGAAGCGCGCACGCGTGATGAGCCGCTTCAAGACGCTGCTCGAGGAGAATGCGGAAGAGCTGTGCGCGCTGATCACCGCCGAGCACGGCAAGGTGCTCGCCGACGCGATGGGCGAACTGCAGCGCGGGATCGAGAACGTCGAATACGCGACCTACGTGCCCGAGCTGCTGAAGGGCGAGCACAGCAAGAACGTCGGCCCTGCGATCGATTCATGGAGCGAGTTCCAGGCGCTCGGCGTCGTCTCCGGCATCACGCCGTTCAACTTCCCGGTAATGGTGCCGCTGTGGATGTGGCCGATGGCCGTCGCGTGCGGCAACACGTTCGTGCTGAAGCCGTCCGAGCGCACGCCGTCGTCGACGCTGCGCATGGCCGAGCTCGCGCTCGAAGCCGGCTTGCCGCCGGGCGTGCTGAACGTCGTGAACGGCGACAAGGAAGCCGTCGACACGATCCTGACCGACCCGCGCGTGAAGGCGGTGAGCTTCGTCGGCTCGACGCCGATCGCCGAATACATCTATTCGACCGGCTGCGCGCACGGCAAGCGCGTGCAGGCGCTCGGCGGCGCGAAGAACTTCGCGGTCGTGATGCCCGACGCCGACATCGGCAACGCAGTAAACGCGCTGATGGGCGCTGCGTACGGTTCGTGCGGCGAGCGTTGCATGGCGATCCCGCTGGTCGTGGCGATCGGCGACGAAACGGGCGACAACGTCGTCGCCGGGCTGAAGGCCGAGATCGAGAAGATGAAGGTCGGTCCGGGCAACGGCGCGGGCGTCGACATGGGGCCGCTCGTCACGCAGCAGCATTTCGAGAAGGTGACGGGCTTCGTCGAGGCGGGCGTGGAAGCGGGCGCGACGCTCGTCGTCGACGGCCGCAGCGTGAAGGTCGACGGCCACGACGGCGGCTACTACCTCGGCCCGTGCCTGTTCGACAACGTGAAGCCCGGCATGCCGATCTATCAGCACGAGATCTTCGGGCCGGTGCTGGGCGTGATCCGCCTGAAGTCGCTCGACGAGGCGATGGCGCTGATCGACGCGCACGAATACGGCAACGGCACGTGCCTGTTCACGCGCGACGGCGAAGCGGCGCGCTACTTCAGCGACAACATCCAGATCGGCATGGTCGGCATCAACGTGCCGCTGCCGGTGCCGGTCGCGTATCACTCGTTCGGCGGCTGGAAGCGCTCGCTGTTCGGCGATCTGCACGCGTACGGGCCGGACGCGGTGCGTTTCTACACGAAGCGCAAGACGATCACGCAGCGCTGGCCGTCGGCCGGCGTGCGCGAAGGCACGGTGTTCAGCTTCCCGTCGAACCGCTGATATTGCCGGCGCGCGCCGCGGCTGCGCGCGTCGTCCGCCAGCGTGAGGACGCACCGGCCCGCCCCGGTCTTCGATCGGGGCGGGCCTTTTTACGTGTGCGGCGGTTACGCCGTTGCGGAAGGCGGGGAAAGAACGCTTACGGCGCGACTACGTGCCACATGTTCTTGAAGTTGTCGCCGTTGCGGTCGCCCTGTTTCATGTCCTTCGAGAAGAAGTACAGCGGCTTGCCCTTGTATGCCCATTGCGGGCTGCCGTCTTCGCGCTTGACGATCGAGTAGGGCCCGACCGGAACGTCGGTCGCGCTGGCCTTGTATGGCGGCCAGAAGGTTTCGCACTGGCCCGAACATGCGCTGGTGCCGGCGTTGGGCTTGTCCTTGTCGAACGAATAGACGGTCATTCCGTTCGCGGCGACGAGTGCGCCGTCTTCGACCTTGGTGATCGAGCCTTGAGCCGAAGCCGAAACGGATGCGAGGGCGAGCAGGGCGGAACTGAAGAGCAGCGCGGCTTTCATGGGTACCTCCTGGTAGTCCGGTGGGCGGCGCCGTCGCGGGCATGGCCGGGCGTGCCCGCGACGGTGGGGAATGGTGCCGGAACGCTGCGCCGTGGCCGCCGGTGCGAGCGACCTGGCGTCGAATGGCGGCAAAGCGGGCGCGCTTCTTTCACCATAGGCGGTTTTTGGCGGGGCTGCGAGAAGAACCGGGGGCGTATCCGCGCCGCGTATGTCTGACGCAACGACGCGACCTCCGCAGCCGGGGGACGGCATCCGACGTCCGTCCCGGGCCCGGTGCGAATCGCGTGAAGCACGCACCGCGGGGTCAGTGTCGTGCGCGATTGGTCAGTGCGACACCTGCGATCACGAGCGCGCTCGACAACCGGATCGACCGCGACGCGTATCTCGCGCGCTGCTGGCCGAACAGCGCAATGCTCGCCGGTTTCGAGTGTGTCGACGTTGCCGTGCACGGCGAATACGTGTTCGTCGTGTACGAAGCCGAAACGAGCACCGGCAGGCGGTTCCGCAACGCCGAGCGGCTGCGCGTGCGCGACGGCCGGATCGTCGCGGCCGAAGTGTATTTCGGCTGGTACGTGCCGCACCCGGCGCCCGATGGAGGGTTCGTCGAATCGGGGAGGCTGATGCGGGGCGGGCAGCCGCCCGTCACACCCAGAGCCGGTACATCCAGAACGATTCGTCTTCGGCGAAGCGTCGTACGAACTCGGTCGGCGAGAAGCCCGTGATGCGCCGCGTTGCGCGGCTCAGGTGCGCCTGGTCGGCGAACCCTTCGTCCAGCGCGAGCGTGGCCCAGTCGACCGGCTGCCCGGCGTCCTGCTTTTCCCGCGCAGCGAAGAACACGCCTTCGGTGCGCACCAGCGTCTGCCAGTCGCGCAACGAGCGCCCGCTGTACGACTTGATGCGCCGTTCGACCTGACGCGGGCTGTGGGTGTGGCGCCATTCGCGCGCTTTGGATGCGAGACGCTCGACCCAGCTGCGCCCCGCATCGCGCAGCGACGACAGCGGCGACACGCTGCCGCGCAGCGCGTGCCAGCGGGGGCAAGGTAGCGGTCGAGCGCGGCCAGCGCGTCGTCGTCGTGTTCGGCATTGCCCAACGCGTCGAGCAGTGGCCGCCAGCTGTCGTCCAGGCACGCGCGCGCATCGACGAAGGTGTCGTGAAGCGCCGGCAGCGCGATGCCGAACAGCGCACGTGCCGCATCGGCATGCAGACAGACGATGCCGCCTTGCCCGTCCGTCGGCGCCCAGCTTGCGATCGGCATCGACTGGCTGCCCGACAGCGTCGCCGATGTACCGAACGGGCGCCACACTGGGCCGTCGTCGGTACGCCGGACGAGCCCCGCGTCGAAACCGCGATACCACGACAGGCAGACGATCGGCGACGCGGGGAAATGCGTGAGCCGTTGCGCATCGGTCAACGTGAAGCCGCGCGTGTCGCGGCTGATGGTCGCGACGACCGCCCCTTGCAGCGCGGCCGACGGCGGATACAGCCGCGTGTGCGGCGACCGGCCGGTGCACGACACGCGCGGCGCGCGCGCGAGCGGATCGGGACACGGCGGCAATGTCGGGGACGGACCGGAGGGCATGACGCCGGAGTATAGGCACCGGCGCCACGCGTGTCGATGTCGTTTGCGTTCAAGACCGCGCGTGTGTCGATCCGGACAATCCGGCGCATGAACCCACGATCCTCTTCCCGATGCCCGTTCGCTGCGGGCGCCGCCGGCGCGTCGCCCGCACTTCACCCGCCCGGCGTTTGGCCGCCGGGGCCGCATGCCGGCCTGACGGGGTGGCGGCTGTTACGCGCGATGTCGCGCGACCTGACCGGTGCGCTCGCGGGCTGGCAGCGTGCGCATGGCGATGTCGTGCACCTGCGCATGTGGCCCGAACATGCGGTGGTCGTGACCGATCCCGCGCTCGTGCGTGAGCTGCTCGTCACGCATCACGATGCGCTCGTGCGCTGGGAGCGCGGCATCCGCGTGTTTTCCCAGGTGCACGGACACAGCGTGCTGGTCGCCGAGGGTGATGCATGGCGCGACAAGCGGCATGCGCTGCAGCCGAATTTCATGCCGAAACCGGTGCAGGCCTTCGTGCCGGCGATCGCCGCGACCGTCGGTCAGGCGCTCGCGCGGTGGCCCGCGCACGACGCGCACTGGCCGATCGAAAGCGCGCTGACGTCGCTGGCGATGGACGTGATCATGCGCACGATGTTTTCGGACGCGCTCGGCGCGGATGCGCGCGTTGCCGAGGACGCCGTGCGCACGGTGGGCGCGGCGGCGAACGCCGAGTTCTATCAGCCGGCCAGCGTGCCGGACTGGGCGCCGTGGAAGCGCGGCAAGGCGAGGGCGCTGGCGGTGCTGAACGGATTGATCGACCGGCAGTTGCGGGTCCGTCTCGATCTGCCGGCGCAAGACTGGCCCGACGATCTGCTGTCGCGTCTGCTGCGCCTGCACCGTGCCGATACGCACGCATGGCCGCAGCAGGCCGTGCACGACGAGTGCATGACGGCATTTCTGGCGGGCCACGAGACGGCCGCCGCCACGCTGACCTGGTGGGCCTGGAACATGGCCGCGCATCCGGTCGCGCAAGCAGCCGCGCGCGACGAGGTCGTGCGCGCGCTCGGCGATCGCCCGCCGACCGCCGACACGCGCCCGGCGTTGCGCTATCTGACGCAGACGCTCGAGGAAACGATGCGCCTGTATCCGGCCGCGCCGATCCTGATCAGCCGTCGGGCTGTGCGGCCGGTCGCGCTGGGCGCGTGGCAGTTTCCTGCGCGCACGCTGTTCATGCTGCCGATTCGGCTGATGCATCACGATGCGCGCTGGTTTCCCGAGCCGCACGCATTCCGGCCCGAGCGCTTCGCCGACGATGCGCCGGCGATTCCGCGCGGCGCTTACATGCCGTTCGGGACGGGGCCGCGCGTGTGCCTCGGGCAGCATCTGGCGATGACGGAAATGACGGTGGTGGCTGCGATGATCCTGCAGCGGCACGTGCTGGCGATGCCGTCCGGCACGCCGCCGCCGAGACCGGTGCTGAATGTGACGCTGCGGCCGGAGCAGCCGTTGCATCTGACGATCGCGCCGACTGGGCCGACGGCCGTTATGGTCTCCGCATGACGGGGCATGAGCGGTCGAATCGACCCGACCGGCATCGAATCGCCGGAGTGCGAATGCGTGCCGGCAACGGCTTTCGGCGTCACTGGCGCGGCATCGCCCAGCACCTATGCTTGAAGGGCCCAGGCCGGGCGGAGCCGAAGGAGGATGATCATGCGCATGCTTCTCAACATACGAATCCCTCACGAGCCGTTCAACACGCTAGTGCGCGACGGCAGCGTCGGCGACGTGATTTCACGAATACTCGAAGCGGTCAAGCCGGAGGCCGTGTATTTTACGGAGCAGAGCGGCGGGCGAGGCGCGGTCGTGATCGTCAATCTGGATGACCCGTCGCAGGTACCGGCGCTCGCGGAGCCGTGGTTCCTGATGTTGAATGCCGACTGCGAGTTCCGTGTGGTGATGCTGCCGGACGATCTCCGGAACGCCGGGCTCGCGCAACTCGGCGCGAAGTGGAAGTAGCAGGAAGCTGCGCATGACCATGCCGCCAGGCAGGCGACCAGCACCACGGGCGGCACGAGCACGATCGACGCGGCGCTGACGGCACACAGAAGCAGCCAGCCAAGTCCGACGAGCGGAATGAGCGATATGAATCGGGATTCCTGTTTCGGGGCAGTGTCGTTGTCGACGGAACATTCGTGACCGCTTCACCGGATGACCACGGCTCGATGCGATTCACGGATGGTGCCCGATTCCGCGCCCGTTGCCATTCGTCCTGGTCGATGTGCTCATCCGGCCGCATCTTCCCCCAGGGCCTGAATGAACCGCGAAAACAGCTCCGGTTGCGACGAGATCCCGAGCTTCGCGTAAAGGTGCCGGCGATGCACCTTCACCGTTTCCGGTGAAATCGCGAGCCGCTCCGCGATCGCCTTCGACGAATTGCCGCGCAGCACCATGCGCGCGATCGACATCTCTCGATCGGTCAGCACACCGGCGCCGAAGCGCGCGAGCGCCTGCTCGACGCGCGCGCCGAGGTCGGCGTCGGGCGTTGCGCGCGCGGCGTCACCCACCAGCCGCCAGTGTTGCCGGATGACCGCGAGCACCCACGGCATCGCGGCCGTCAGTTTGCCGAGCGGCTCGACGTCGAAGCGCGTGCCCGCGCCGAGCGACAGCGACAGCAGCATGTCCGGGCCCGGTCGCAGCAGGATCTGGATCTCGTCGTCACCGACCGCGTCGCGGAAATAGCTCAGGAAATATTCGCTCTGCCGGAACAGGTCGGGCGCGACTTCCTCGAGCCGGTAGCAGCCGTCGGCGAGCCCGTCGTGCGCGGCCTGCAGGAACGGATCGAGCAGATATAACCCATTGAGGTAAAGCGGGACCGGCGACGCGCTGTCGGTGCCGCCCGCGTCGTATTCATCGAGCACGAGCGGCACGCCGTCGCGGCCGATCGCGGTCGCGAGCGCGTTGTCGAACGGCACCATTTCGTTGAGCAGCAGCACCAGGAAACGCCAGAAGCGCGGCTGGCCGAGATGATCGATTGCGCGGCCAAGCGCCTGGTGCATCGCGATTTCGGAGAAGAGTCGATCCATACCACCACCGGAGGGCGTAACACGAAGGGGGAATAGCGGTCCTGAATTTGGCTTCCTAGACTGCCACGCAATCAATCGGGCCCGAGTATGGGCGTTCAAAAAAAGGCAGGATAGGAGCTACAGGAGAACGAAATGGCGATGATGTCGGAATCGACGGGCACGCTGCAAGCGACGCCTGCAACGGAAGACGCGCCGCGCGCGTTATCGCAGACGCTCAGCGTGCGCGACGCGGTGATGATCACCGTGTCGGGCGTGACGCCTGCCAGCTCGATCTTCGTGATCGCGCCGTTCGCGATCCAGCAGGCCGGCAGCGGCGCGGTGCTGTCGTTCGTGCTCGGCGGCGTGCTCGCGCTGGCGTTCGCGCTCTGCTATGCGGAACTGAGCGCAGCACACCGCAGCGCGGGCGGCGAGTACGTGATGGCCAAGCGCGTGTTCGGCACGCTGCCCGGCTACCTGACCTTCATCACGGTGCTGTCCGTCAGCGTATTCATTCCGGCCGTGCTCGCGAGCGGCGCCGCGCCGTACCTGAACAACGCGCTCGGTACGCACTTCGGCAACCAGTCGGTCGCATTGACGATCGTGCTGCTCAGCTACGTGCTCGGGATGCTGAACATCAAGACGAACGCTTGGATCACCGGCGCGTTCCTCGTCGTCGAGATCGGCGTGCTGATGCTGATCGCGGGGCTCGGCTTCGGCTCCCCGCATCGCGGCGCGGACGTGCTGGTCGCGCCGGTGGTCGTGAGCGGCAATGCGCTGGTGCCTGCCACGCTCGCGGCGATCGTGCCGGCGATCGGCACGGCGATCTTCTGCTACAACGGCTTCGGCTCCGCCGCGTATCTCGCGGAGGACCTGCGCGGCGGCAACCGCAATGTCGCGAAGGCGGTGATCTATTCGCTGCTGGTGATCCTTGTCGTCGAGCTGGTGCCGCTCACGGCGATCGTGCTCGGCGCGCCGTCGCTCACGGAGCTGACGAAGAGCGCAGATCCGATCGGCTACGTCGTGCGTTCGCTGAGCAATCCGGTGGTGTCGCGCATCGTCAGCGGCGGGATCTTCCTGTCGGTGTTCAACGCGATCATCGCGATCGTGATCACGATGGGGCGCCTGCTCTACAGCAGCGGCCGCCACGCGCTCTGGTCGCGCACCTGCAACCGTGCGTTCTCGACGATCCATCCGCGCTTCGAATCGCCGTGGCTCGCGACGCTCGCACTGGCGGTGCCGTCGGCGGGGCTGGTGTTCGTGTCGAGCCTCGACGAGCTGACCGCGTTCACGGTCGACCTGCTGCTGCTGATCTACCTCGTCGTCGGGCTGGCCGCGCTGGCGAGCCGGTACGTGCGCCGCGACGTCGAACATCACTACCGGATGCCGCTGTGGCCCGTGACGCCGCTCGTCGCGGTGGCGGGCGCCGCGTACACGCTCTACACGACGCTGGCGACGGCGACGAAGTCGACCGACCTGCTCATCATCGGCGGCCTGCTGGTGGCCGCGCTCGTGATGTACGGCGTCTGGGCGCGCCACAGCGATGCGTTCCGCTCGCTCTGAACGCCGCGTCGAAACCTTGCCGTACCGAAACTTCCAAACATCGACCCATTGAAAGACAGGAGGAACTGCATCATGCGCACGAGGGATCTCGGCATCCGCATCGGACTCGGCACGCCGGGCCGCTTCAACGCGATCACGGACGTACCGGGCGTGCGGGTCGGACATTGCACGCTGCAAGTCGAGAACGGCGACGCGTCGATCCGCACCGGCGTCACTGTCATCGAGCCGCGCTCGGGCGCCGTGTACGACTCACCGTGCTTCGCGGGCGTCCATGTGCTGAACGGCAACGGCGATGCGACCGGGCTCGAATGGATCCGCGAGGCCGGCCTGTTGACGACGCCGATCGCCTATACGAACACGCACAGCGTCGGCGCGGTGCGCGATGCGCTGGTCGCGAACGAGCGCGCAGCGGCGGCCGGCCGCGTGTACTGGTGCATGCCGGTCGTGATGGAAACCTACGACGGTCTGCTCAACGACATCTGGGGGCAGCACGTGAGCGCCGCGCACGTGCTGCGTGCGCTGGCCGCTGCGCAGTCCGGGCCGGTCGCCGAAGGCGGCGTGGGCGGCGGCACCGGCATGATCTGCCACGAGTTCAAGGGCGGCATCGGCACCGCGTCGCGCGTGACCGGGGCCGACGCGGGCGGCTGGACCGTCGGCGCGCTCGTGCAGGCGAACTACGGCGTGCGCGAGATGCTGCGCGTGGCCGGCTATCCGGTCGGCGAAGTGCTGCGTCACGTGCATTCGCCGTTTCGTGCAGCCGACGCGCAGGGCGAAGCCGGGATGGGGTCGATCGTCGTCACGATCGCGACCGACGCGCCGCTGCTGCCGCATCAGTGCACGCGCCTCGCGCAGCGCGCGAGCGTCGGGCTGGCGCGCGTGGGCGGTGGCACCGAGGATTCGAGCGGCGACATCTTCCTTGCGTTCGCAACGGGCAACGACGGGCTGCCGGCCGCGAACTACGGCAGCAAGGGTGCGCCGACGACCGATGTGCGGATGGTGAACAACGATCATATCTCCGCGCTGTTCGTCGCGGCGGCGGAAGCGGTGGAAGAGGCGATCGTGAATGCGCTGGTGGCGGGCGGCGACGTCGAGTCGCGTGGTGCGCGGGTCGAAGGGCTGGGGCAGGCGCGCTTGCTGGATGCGTTGCGCGAAGTGGGCTGGCGGCCGGGGCGCGGCGCCTGAAACGGCATGCGCCGCTTCAATCGAAGCGGCGTGGCGGGCAGTCGTGTTGCGGGAGCGGCGATCGGCCGGCTCGCCGTGCGTTCGCGCATGCGCTGCGCGAGCGGCGGGCCTGGCCGTGACGACGCGGCGTCATGCTCAGCTGCCGAAGTAGACGTTGCAGAAGCTGACCGGGCCGACGCATGCGTTCGGGTCTTCCTGCTTCGATTGCGCACGATCGACGCGGCCTGCGGCCTGGACGGATTCGGCGCGGTTCGCCTGCTGTTGCGCGAGCTCGGCCGGCGCAGGCTGTGCGTGTGCGACAGCGGCGGTGAGCGAAAGGGCAACGAGGGCGAGGTGCAGCGGCTTCATTTGGGTTTCTCCTGGGTGATTGCCAGTCTCGCTGGCAGTGAGGAAACTATAGGCTCGCACTGCTTGAAGATTAATCACCGCGGGTGCAGAGCTTATTTCCAGACGGAACAAGGATGACGTTGCGCATGCATCGACCGACACCGACGCTCAGCGACGGTGTCGGTTGAACGGCGCGTCCTTGTCCAGCAGCGCACTGCGGATGAAGTGCAGGCAGCCGACGATGCGCTGCATGCGACGACGCGCTTCGGGCACCGCATACCACGCATGCAGCGTGTGCTGTGCCGCGCGGATCGCCAGGTTCACCGATTTCAACGTGCGTGCGTGGTGGCTCGGCGTCGGATCGTCGAAGAAGCGCGGCAGCGCGTGCAGCACCGCGTCGATCGATGCGGTCCAGTGCAGCGTCTGCGGCGGTTTCGCGTCGCAGAACGCATGCAGTTCGTCGCGCAGGTCGATCACCGCGTGACCCACTTCGAGCGTCGCCAGCATCCAGCGCAGCGCGTCGCGATGCTGGCGCGTGCGTTGCACGAGCAGCGTGCGAAGCTGTGCCATCAGGTCGTGCGTGCTCGACTGGAAGCGCGGCGCGAGGCCGTCCCGCACGCCTTCGCACGCGAGCGTGACCTGGCGGCGCAGGTCGTGCGCGATGCGGCCCGTGAGCCACGGCATGCGGGTCGGAAAAACGACGGCGAACACGATCGAGCACGCGAACATCGCGACGACCACCGCCAGACCGTTGTTGATCAGCACCTCGGGTGTATATGCGATGGCATTGTCGGGGCCCGCGAGCAGACAGAAGAACACCGCGAAGCCGATCCCGTAGCCGGACAGGCCCGGTCGCATCGCGAGAAACGCACCGAGGCCGAGCACGGGCGCGAGCGCCGCGCACAGCAGCGGAAAGCCGTCGATGTTCGGATACACGTAGCAGAGGAACACGTAGCCGACGGCGGTCGCGAACGCCGCGCCGACACCCATTTGCGCGACGAACTTCGGTGCACGCGGCGACATCGAGCTCAGCGCGCACGCGATGGCGGTGGCGATTACGGCGAGCGAGCCGCTCGGCCATTCGGACGCGATCCAGAACGCGCTCATCGCGCCGACGGCGACGAGCGTGCGCAGGAACGCGAAGCCGACGAAGAACGCATTGGTCTTCACCGCGTAGTGCGTGACCGAGCGTTCGAGCGCGTGATTGTCCTGATCGAGCGACGCATAGGTGTCGGCATAGCCGAGGTATTCGCCGATGAAGCGATACATCAGCTCGATCGCCGTATCGAAGTCGAGCACGCCGCCGGCCGCGTGTGCTTCGATCTCGCGGCGCGTCGCGCGCGCCGCCTTCGGCAACGCATCGTGAAAGCGGCGTAGTTCGAGCAGCGCACCGGTCGTCGAGGCGATGCCGCGCTGTCGTTCGTCGCGCAATGCGGCGATCCGTTGCGCGAGCGCGTCGATATGCGGGGCGAGCGCGTCGAGCACGGCGTCCGACCGGTTCGCGCGCAGGCGTTTGATGAGCTGGTGCAACGCATGCAGCCGCGTGCACGCGTTCATGAATTCGCTGTTCAGCCGCGCGAGCCGGCGGCTGCGCGCGCGAATGTGAGGATCCTCGAACGATGCGAATGCGCGATTGGCTTCGAAGCCGACGATCTCGTCGACGAAATCGGCAAAGCGCCGTTCGAAGTCGCCACGTGCAAGTTCGCCCGACAGCGCGCCGGCCGCGAACGCAGGGAATTTCACGTGACGGGCGGTCAGCGTGCGCATCAGCGTCTTCGCGGAGCTGAGCGGCAGGATCAGCGCGCTGACCGCGCCGGAGCATGCGATGCCCAGCGCGACTTCCCCGGCGCGCGTGAGCGCCGACTGGAACAGCGTCTGCGGCGTCATCACCGCGGGCAGGCCGATCAGCGCGGCCGTGTAGCCGGCGAGCACGAACCCGTACCAGCGAAAGTGACGGTTGCGCACCGCGAGCGCGATGCAGGCGCCGATCCACAGCGTGATGCCGGCCATGTACAGCTCCGGCTGTTGTGCGAACAGGCCGCCGAGTGCGAGTGCGGCGACGAGGCCCGCCGCCGTGCCGAGCATGCGGTAGAAGCTCTTCGCGAACACCATCCCCGACAGCGGCTGCATCAGCACGAACACGGTCGTCATCGCCGTACGCGGCTGCGACATCTCGAGCCGCATCGCAATGCCCATCGCCAGCAGCGCGGCGAGCACGGTTTTCGCGAGGTGCAACCAGACGAGACCGTCGCTCGCGGCCCAGTCGCGCGCGGCGTCGCCGAGCGGATCCAGCCATCTCCTCCATCGTGCCGGTTCGATGGAAGGTCGCTCGATCGCAGGTTGTTGCTTCATGTAAGGCCTGTTCACGCTGATAACGGGCTTGCGCTGGCCACCGGAAGGGCCGAGCGCAAGGATTGCGACGAAGCGAATACTCGACGTATTCGCGAGGAGCATGACGCGGCGATCGGCCCTTCCGGTGGCCAGCCCCACGAATGAATTTTCCAAACAGGGGAACGTGCCTTGCCGGCCATATTGCGGCGTCGCGCGTCGCTTGTCTGACTCGGCCAAACGGCGCTCCTTGCTCCTTGCACTACGACCGGCAAGGCACGTTCGCAAGCCCGTTATCGGCGTGAACAGGCCCTATTGGGGCGCGTGCCGCGGCGCGTCCGAACGGGTCCGTTCGACTGTTGAGGCGCCGATTGTAGGAGTGCGGCGCGCAGGCATTAACGCAGCTACGGGGAAACGATAGTTGCAGGCCACGTAACAATCTGTCTTGCCCGGTGGAGGAAAATAGCGGCTCCGCTACAGGTTGCTCACAGGAATGGATACGCTACAAAACATGCGGGTGTTCACGCGCGTCGTCGAGACGGGCAGTTTCACCGCGGCAGCGCAATCGCTGAATTCGACGACGGGCGCGATGTCGCGTGCGGTCTCGGAGCTCGAGGCGCGCCTGCGCACCCGTCTGATGAACCGCTCGACGCGCCGTCTCGCGCTGACGTCGGCCGGCGAAAGCTATCTGCGGCGCTGCCGCCAGATCCTCGCCGACGTCGATCGCGCGGAAGAAGAAGCGAGCTGCGCGCACGAACGGCCTGCCGGCGTGCTGCGCATGCACAGCTTCGCGAGCGTCGGCCATCACTACGTGATGCCCGCGCTCACGCGTTATCACACGCAGTTTCCGGACGTGTCGATCGAGCTGTCGCTGTCGCAGCGCATGCCCGACCTGTTCGACGGGACGAGCGACATGGCGGTCGTGACCGCGTCGTCGCTGCCCGATTCGGAACTCGTGTCGCACCTGCTCGGTTCGACCTTCAGCATCCTGTGCGCGTCGCCCGAGTACGTGAAGCGGCACGGCGCGCCGGCACGTCCGCAGGATCTCGGCGCGCATGCGTGCCTGACGCTCTGCACGCCGGCCTTTCCGACGCACGAATGGGTGCTCGAAGGGGCCGACGGCGTCGAGCAGATCCACGTCACGGGGCCGGTGCAGACCAACACCGCCGAATCGCTTGCACTCGCGATCCGCGACGGCATCGGGATCGGCATGCTGCCGCTGTATTCGGCCATCGACGCGTTGCACGACGGCACGCTCGTGCGCGTGCTGACCGGGCACATCCTGCAGAAGATGAACGTGTATGCGCTGTATCCGTCGCGCCGTTTCGTCGACGCGAAGGTGCGCACGTGGGTCGAGATGCTGCGCGCACAGGTGCCGGGCATGATCGCGCGCGACGTCGACATGCTCAACGCGATCGGCCGCGAACCGCAGGCCGCCTGAGCGCGAGTCGGCCGGACGTTGAAGGCTTCGTCCGGCCCGTTCGCTTCATCCCGGTTCGCTACGCGCGCCGCCCGCGGCAGACCATCGGTGCGGGCGGCGCGCGCCGTCATCTCGTTACAGCGTGGGCTTCACCGCCGCGCCGGATTCCGTTGCCGGCGCACCGGCCGGGCCGTATGCGGCTTGCGCGGCTTCGCGTTGCGCGACGCGCTTCGCATTCAGGCGCGCCTGGGCGGCGAGGATGTCTTCCGGATAGTTGCCCACTTCACCGCGCGCCGGGTTGTAGCCGACCGACTCGAGATCGACCAGTTCCTGCAGCACCTGCGCACGCGTGACGTGCGACTGGGCCGACTGGGCGAACGACAGGGCCGGTGCAGCGAGCAGCACGACAGCGGCGGCGGTAACGACGAGCGATTTCACGATGTTCTCCTGTAGACGGGTGTGTGGCCGGTTCGGCGATCGAGGTTCGATCCGAACCGTCGACGTCAGTCTATGCAGCGCGCGCGATCGCAAAAACCCCGATTCCAGGCAGGCATCTTTCCAGATGGCACAACATTGGCGTGTGCCGCCCGCGTCGAACGAACCCGCTGGGTGCGACGGATTCGTTGCCGGCGGGCAACGCTTGCCGATACCGATCAGAACCGCGTGCGCATGCCGATCGTGCCGACGATCTGGTTCGCGGTGCTCGATGCGCCGCCCGACGTGTTGATGAACGCCTGGTAGCCGCGGCCCGAGGCGTGCTGGTACATCGCTTCCGCGTACACGTCGGTGCGGCGCGACAGCTTGTACACGGCCTGCAGGTCGACCTGGTGCCACTTCGGATCGGTGCCGTGCCTGCTGTCCGGGTTCGATACGGAGGCGTCCGTGTACACGTATGCCGCACCGAGGCTGACGGCCGGCGTGAGCGCATAGCGCACGTTCACGTCGAAGTTGTTGAACGCGACCTGGCCGGTCGAGCCGAACGAACCCGAGTTGTCGTACTGCGAGCGCGTATAGACGAAGCCGACCGTCGCCGGGCCGAACACGTAGCCGATGCCGCCGCCATACGCACGCATGCGATCCGCGCCGACCGACCAGCCGCCCTGGCTCACGCTTTTCGCTTCGGCCACATCGGTCGCGCCGGCGCTCGCGCTCGTCGAGCCCTTCGTGCCGTTCATCTGCAGGTAAGCGCCGGCCAGCTTCAACGGGCCGTTCGTGTAGCTCGCCGCGACGCTGTACGCGCGGTTGCCGGCGAAGTTCGTCGAATTCGAGAAGCCGTACAGCGCGCCGACCTTGAAGCCCGCGATCGTGTCGCTCGTGTACTTGACCGCGTTGTTGATGCGCACCGAATGGTTCAGGTTGTCGTTGTCGAACGGATGGGCGAAGCCCGTGTCGCCGAAGTCGCCGGCCGTGGCGGACAGCGGCCCGACGAAGTCGACCAGCGTGTCGTACTGGCGGCCGAGCGTCAGCGTGCCGTAGCCGTTGCCGCTCAGGCCGACGTACGCGAAGCGGCCGAACAGCTTGCCGTCCTGGCCGAGCCCGCCATTGTTCGCGTTGAAGCCGTTCTCCAGCACGAACAGCGCTTTCACGCCGCCGCCGAGATCTTCGGTTCCGCGCAGGCCGAAGCGGCTGCCGTTGATCGTGCCCGTGGCCATGCGCCACTGGGCCGCGCCGCCGGCGTTGTTGGTGTACGCGATGCCGGCATCGATCAGGCCGTACAGCGTGACCGAGCTCTGCGCATGGGCGAGCGGGGCGAACAGCACGACGGTGCATGCGACGGTGGCGGTGGTTTTTTTCATTTAAGGACTCCTGCGTGTGGGACTATCGATCAAGTTCGGCGCAAGTGTAGGGGCGCGTTCGACCGATTTCGGCGGCGGGTGTGCGAGGGCACCGTTGCGAGTCGCGCAAGAGTGCGTCACACGGCGTTCACAAACCGGCGTGAGCCCGGCGGGTCATGGGTTTTCCATGACGATGAGGCATGTGGCGCGCGGCGGCCGCGCCCCCCGTGTCGCGCATCGACAACACGGGCGTCTCCGGGGCGGGAGTTGATCGCCGCGGCGGGTGCGTGGAGAATGAGCAATCCGACGACAGGATCCGGAGACACCCCATGACCACGCCTCGCCGTCCGTCCTTCAGCGCCGCGCTGTGCTATCGCGACCCGAAAGCCGCGCTCGCGTGGCTCGAGCGCGCATTCGGCTTCCAGCGCTTGATCGTCGTCACCACGCCGGAAGGCGACATCGCCCACGCCGAAATGAAATTCGGCGACGGTGTCGTTATGGTCGGCGGTTCGTGGGCCGATTTCATCGCGTCGCCGGAAGATACCGGCGACCGGAACACGCAGAGCGTTCGCGTGCATCTTCCCGACGACGCGGACATCGACGCGCATTGCGAACGCGCGCGTGCCGCCGGTGCGGAGATCCTGCAGGCGCCGGCCGACCAGTTCTACGGCGAGCGTGTGTATCGCGCCCGCGACCCGGGCCGGCACGTATGGACGTTCGGCAAGCACGTGCGCGATGTGTCGAACGAGGAGATGAGCGCGGCGACCGGCCTCAAGATCGAGGATTTCAGATAACGGCCGGGCGCCTTGCCCGAACCGGTTTCCCCACCACGCGGCCCGCCGGGGCCGCATGACGCCTGGACCCACATGAACCTGTTCAATACACGCCTGCGCGACCGCGACGGACTGTTCACGATCGGCATCGACGCCGGCAAGATCGCGCGGATCGACGCGCAAACCGCGCCGGTCACGCCCGTCGGCGCCGACGATGTCGATGCGGGCGGGCGCCTCGCGATTCCGCCGCTCGTCGAGCCGCATATCCATCTCGATGCCGTGCTCACGGCCGGCGAGCCGGCCTGGAACATGAGCGGCACGCTGTTCGAGGGGATCGAGCGCTGGGCCGAACGCAAGGCGACGATCACGCACGAAGATACGAAGACGCGTGCGCACACGGCGATCGGCATGCTGCGCGATCACGGCATCCAGCACGTGCGTACGCACGTCGATGTCACCGATCCGACGCTGGCCGCGCTGAAGGCGATGCTCGAAGTGAAGGACGAGGCGCGCGGGCTGGTCGATCTGCAGATCGTCGCGTTTCCGCAAGAAGGCATCGAATCGTTCGACGACGGGCGCGCGCTGATGGCGCAGGCGATCGAACTTGGCGCGGATGTCGTCGGCGGGATTCCGCATTTCGAGAACACCCGCGAGCAGGGCGTCAGTTCGATCCGCTTCCTGATGGATCTGGCCGAGCGCACCGGTTGCCTCGTCGACGTGCACTGCGATGAGACCGACGATCCGCATTCACGCTTTCTCGAAGTGCTCGCGGAAGAAGCGCGCGTACGCGGGATGGGCGCGCGCGTGACGGCGAGCCACACGACCGCGATGGGTTCGTACGACAACGCGTATTGCTCGAAGCTGTTCCGGTTGCTCAAGCGCGCGGGGCTCAACTTCATCTCGTGCCCGACCGAGAGCATCCACCTGCAGGGGCGTTTCGACACGTTTCCGAAGCGGCGCGGCGTCACGCGCGTCGCGGAGCTCGACCGCGCGGGCCTGAACGTGTGCTTCGGGCAGGATTCGATCAAGGATCCGTGGTATCCGCTCGGCAACGGCAACATCCTGCGGGTGCTCGATGCGGGGCTCCATATCTGCCACATGATGGGCTACCAGGACTTGCAGCGCTGCCTCGACTTCGTGACCGATCACAGCGCGACGGCGATGCATCTCGGCGACGGTTACGGGATCGCGGTCGGGCGTCCGGCAAACCTCGTCGTGCTCGACGCGGGCAGCGATTACGAAGCGGTGCGCCGGCAGGCGAAGGCCACGCTCTCGGTACGGCACGGGAAGGTAATCATGCGACGCGAGCCGGAGCGGGTGACTTATTCAGAGTGACGCCATGACGGGGCGGCGCGCCCGTCGCGGTGCGCCGTCACCACAGTATTCTAAAAATACATGAGTTGATCAGAAAAATACGTTTGTCGCATGATAAGCCGAGGCCTACGATGCGGTCCTGACGGCGGCGTGCATGGTGCGCGCCGTCTTTCGATCCTCGTTCGCCGACCTCATGCGCCCCGATCTCCCGTTCGCTTCCGCGTCTTCTTCGCCGTCCACCAGCCCGTTTGCACGGATCGCCGTCGTCACGGTCCTGACCGGCTTCGGCGCGGGCTTCGGCGGAATGCTGCTCGCGCTGTTGCTGCACGCGATCCAGCATGTCGCCTACGGCTACAGCCTCCAGCACGCGGTTGGCACCGAGAGCTTCCTCACGGGCGTGACCCGGGCCGATCCGCTGCGCAGGCTGGCGGTGCTGGTCGTGTGCGGGCTCGTCGCGGGCGGCGGCTGGTGGGCGCTTTATCGATACGGGCGGCCGCTGGTCAGCATTCGCCGTGCGGTTCGCGCGGCCGACCCGCGGATGCCGTTCGTCAGCACGGCGGTTCACGCGCTGCTGCAGATCGTCACCGTCGCGCTCGGTTCGCCGCTCGGCCGCGAAGTCGCGCCGCGCGAGATCGGCTCGCTGCTGGCCGGGCGGCTCGCGCACCGGGCGGGGCTCACGCCCGCCGACTGTCGCCTGATGGTCGCGTGCGGCGCGGGCGCCGGCCTCGCGGCCGTCTACAACGTGCCGCTCGGCGGCGCCGTGTTCGTGCTCGAAGTGCTGCTCGGCACGTTCGACATGCGCGCGCTGGTCGTGGCGATCGTCACGTCGGCGATCGCGGCGGTCGTGGCGTGGATCGGTCTCGGCAACGAACACCAGTACGCGGTGCCGCCGTTCGTGCTGAGCGCGCCGCTCGTCGCATGGTCGATCGTCTGCGGGCCGCTGTTCGGCTTCGCCGCGTATGGCTTCGTGCGGCTTACGACCCGTGCGCGGGCCGATGCGCCGAAGGGCCGGCTGCTGCCGGTGCTCGCGCTGATCAACTTCGCGGTGATCGGTGTGCTTGCGACGCGGTTTCCGCAACTGCTCGGCAATGGCAAGGGACCGGCTTCGCTGGGTTTCGACGGCTCGCTGACGATCGGTCTTGCCGCCGCGCTGCTCGTGCTGAAGGTGCTGATCGAGGCGGGCAGTTTGCGCGCGGGTGCCGAGGGCGGGTTGCTGACGCCGGGCCTCGCGAACGGCGCGCTGCTGGGTGTCGTGCTCGGCGGGCTGTGGAGCCTCGTGTGGCCAGGCGCGTCGATCGGCGGATGCGCGCTGATCGGCGCGACCGCGTTTCTCGCTGCGTCGATGCAGATGCCGATCACGGCCGTCGTGCTGCTGCTCGAATTCACGCACGCGAATCACGACAGTCTCGTGCCGATGCTGCTGGCGGTGGCCGGTTCGCTCGTTGCGTACCGGTTCGCGCAGAAGCTGGCGGAGCGGCGTGCGAATGCGATGGCGATGGTCGGTACGCCGGCGACGGCTGCTCGCTGAGCTGCGCCGTTATCCATCATCCTCGCAGGCGGAGCCCGAGCCGGCCGCAGTCGTTTTTTCCCCGTTTCCTCGCCCGTTTCTCATCCGTTTCTCGCGCGTATCGCTGCCGGATCACGCCGGGGCGCACGCCGAAGCGCGTCTTTCGGTTCTGTGCAAGAATCCGCGCGATTCCGCGCACCGAACAACGAACCACACGCGCGGACGTCCCTGTCAGGAAACGAGGAGCTCAAGTTGATTCAACGCATTTCCCGCTTTTTCACGCAGGTGGTCCACCGCGTGCTGCCCGACCCGTTGATTTTCGCGATCCTGCTGACGATCGTCACGTTCGCGCTCGCGTTTGGCCTCACGCCGAACACGCCCGCGCAACTCACGACGATGTGGGGTTCCGGCTTCTGGAACCTGCTCGCGTTCTCGATGCAGATGGTGATGATTCTCGTCACCGGCCACGCGCTCGCGAGCTCGCCGCCCGTGCGACGCATGCTCGTTGCGCTCGCAAGCACCGCGCGCACGCCGGGGCAGGGCGTGATGCTCGTCGCGTTCGTCGGCGCGCTTGCCTGTGCGATCAACTGGGGCTTCGGTCTCGTGCTCGGTGCGATGCTCGCACGTGAAGTCGCGCGCCGCGTGGCCGGCAGCGACTACCGGTTGCTCGTCGCGTCCGCATACATGGGCTTCCTGAGCTGGCACGGCGGGCTGTCGGGTTCGGTCCCGCTCGTCGCCGCGACGAAGGGCAATCCGATGGAAAAGACCATCGGGCTGATTCCCGTGTCGCACACGATCTTCACCGGCTACAACGCGTTCATCACGATCGGGCTGATCGTGATGCTGCCGTTTCTCGCACGGATGATGATGCCGAAGCCCGGCGAGGTCGTCAGCGTCGACCCGGCGCTGCTCGCGGAGCCGCCGAGCGTCGAGCGTCAGCTCGGACCCGACGCGACGTTCGCCGAACGACTGGAAGAGAGCCGCGCGCTGTCGATCTTCGTCGCGGCGCTGTGCGCGGTGTTCCTGGTGCTGCGTTTCATGCAGAAGGGTTTCGCGCTCGACATCGACACAGTGAACCTCGCGTTCCTCGCGGCCGGGATCCTGCTGCACCGCACGCCGATGGCCTATGCGCGTGCGGTGGCCGGCGCGGCGCGCGGTGCGTCGGGGATCATGATCCAGTTCCCGTTTTATGCGGGCATCCAGGCGCTGATGGATCACTCGGGTCTCGCGGGCGTGATCACCAAGTGGTTCGTCGATATCGCGAACGTGCACACGTTCCCGCTGCTCGCGTTCCTCAGCTCGGCCGTGATCAACTTCGCGGTGCCGTCGGGCGGCGGCCACTGGGTCGTGCAGGGCCCGTTCGTGATGCCGGCCGCGCAGGCGCTCGGCGCCGATCTCGGCAAGGCCGCGATGGCGATCGCGTACGGCGAGGCGTGGACCAACATGGCGCAGCCGTTCTGGGCGCTGCCCGCGCTCGCGATCGCCGGGCTCGGCGTGCGCGACATCATGGGGTACTGCGTGACGACACTGCTGTTCTCGGGCGTGGTGTTCGTCGCGGGGATGTATCTGTTCTGACGGTGCGCGGCGCGATGCGGACGAGACGGGGTCGCCGCATCGCGCCGGTTTGAATCGCGCGGAAGCTCAGTCGTTCGAGCGCGCATCGGGCCGTTCGTGCCCGTGGCGCAGCGCAAGACTTGCGAACGCCGCGACGACGAGCGCTGCGGCGAGCAGCGTGAGCCCGTTCTTTGCATTGCCCGTCGCCTGTTCGATAGCGCCGACGACAGTCGGGCCGACGAAGCCGCCGAGGAGCCCGCACGTGTTCACGAGACCGAGGCCGCCGGCCAGCGCGCTGCCCGCGAGTCGGGACGCGGGAAACGTGAATACGATCGACTGCACGACGAAGAACATCGACGCGGCGACGCACACGCAAGCGAGGCCGGCCACCGGCGACGCATGCGCGGCGCCGACCATCCCCGCTGCCATCACCACAAGCCCGGCACACAGTATCCGGCGCGAATGGTGCGACTCGCGCGCGAAGCGCGGCAGCGTTGCTGCGCCGAGCGCGGCGGCGAGCCAGGGCAACGCGGTCAGCAATCCGACCGCGAACGGCGAGAAACGCCCTGATGCGCCGATGATGCCCGGCAGGAAGAAGATCACCGTGTAGATCGTCAGTTGGTGGCAGAAGTACACGAAGATCGCGAGCCAGATCTGCGGATCGCGCAGCGCGGCGCCGAATGCGTGGCCGCCGTGGGCGGCAACACCGGCATCCTGTTCGGCCGCCAGCGTGCGTTCGAGGGTCCGACCGGTTTCGGGGGAGAGCCACGGCGCGCTGCTGGGGCGGTCCGGCAGGCGCATCCAGACGACGAAGGCGAGCAGGATCGCGGGAATCCCTTCGACGACGAACAGCCATTGCCAGCCGTGCAAGCCGAGCGAACCGTCGAGTTCGATCAGCGCGCCGGCGAGTGGCCCGCCGACGATGTTCGCAATGCACACGCCCAGCAGGAAATAGCCTGTCGCGCGCGCACGTTCCTCGCGACCGAACCAGTACGTGAGATACAGCATCACGCCCGGAAACAGCCCGGCTTCGGCGACGCCGAGCAGCAGACGCATCACATAGAACGACGTCGGGCCGCCGACGAATGCCATCGCGATCGACAGCGCACCCCAGGTAATCATGATCCGCGTGATCCAGAAGCGAGCGCCGACGCGGTGCATGATCAGGTTGCTCGGGATCTCGAACAGTGCGTAGGTGAGGAAGAACAAACCCGCGCCGAGCCCGTAGGCGGCGGATGAAATGCCGAGATCCACACCCATCGAGTGTTTGGCGAATGCGATGTTGGTGCGGTCGAGGAAGCTGATGACATAGGCGGCGATCAGCAGCGGCATCAGCTTGCGAAACAGCAGCCGGTTCAGCGACGCACTTGCGTCGCAGGCGGCGGAAGGCAGTGCCTGGGCGTGGTGAGTGGACATGCGGACGACTCCGGTAAAGGCGAACGGGCGCACACGGCAAGCACGGCGCGCCGCGTTCGACAGAGGCCGCTGCGTCGCGCGCAGCGGAGGAGCAGACGACGGAGCCGCGCCGGCGGCGCTCGACGGGAGCGGGGCGATGAAGGGCGTCCTGGCGCCGGCGCGGGCCGTCGCCTTGTCTCTGCGCTTGCGGGTCCTGATGCAGGGCGGGTGCGGGCGTTACCCGGCGATCAGAAATTGACCGCGTCGCCGCCCTTGAGCTTGAGCATCGCGCGCGCCTCGGCTGGTGTTGCGATATCCAGCGACAGGCCCTCGAGCACCTGTCGTATCTTCAGCACCTGCGCTGCACTCGATTCGGCGAGCTTGCCGGGCGCGATCCAGAGCGAGTCCTCGAGCCCGACACGCACGTTCGCGCCCTGGGCGGCGCCGATCGTCGCGAGCGGAATCTGGTTGCGGCCCGCGCCGAGAATCGACCACACGTAATCGTCGCCGAACAGGCGGTCGGCCGTTCGGCGCATGTGCATCAGGTCTTCCGGGTGCGCGCCGATGCCGCCGAGCAGGCCGAACACGCTCTGCACGAAGAAGGGCGGTTTCGCGAGCCCGCGGTCGACGAAATGGGCGAGGTTGTACAGGTGCGAGATGTCGTAGCACTCGAATTCGAAGCGCGTGCCGTTCGCGCCGCAGCGCGTGAGGATCGTCTCGATGTCGGCGAACGTGTTCTTGAACACCAGGTCGCGGCTCTTCTCGAGATGTTCGCGTTCCCACGGATGCTTCAGTTCGCGAAAGCGCTCGAGCATCGGATAGAGCCCGAAGTTCATCGAGCCCATGTTCAGCGATGCGATCTCGGGCTGGAAATGCAGCGCCGGCTGCAGCCGTTCATCGACGCTCATGTGCGGACTGCCGCCCGACGTGAGATTGATCACTGCGTCGGTTTGCGCCTTGATGCGCGGCAGGAATTCGGCGAACACGGCGGGGTCCTGCGTCGGCTTGCCGTCCGACGGGTTGCGTGCGTGCAGATGCAGGATTGCGGCGCCGGCCTGGGCAGCCGCGACAGCGGCTGTCTCGATCTGATGGGGCGTCACGGGCAGGTACGGCGACATCGACGGCGTGTGGATCGCGCCGGTCGGCGCACAGGTGATGATGACTTTGCGAGCGTTTGCCACGGATGGATTCCTTTCGGTGAGCGATGCGAGAGAAGCGTCAGAGCACTTCGACGTTGCCGCAGACGGAAATCGCCTGCCCGGTGATGCCGTGTCCGCCCGGCGAGCACAGGAACAGCGCGGTCGCGGCGATCTCGGCCGGATCGGTCATGCGCCGCAGCGAGATCTTCTCGAGATAGCGCTTCTCCATCTCGTCGTAGCCAATGCCGAGCTGCTGCGCGCGCGCCTCGATCACGCGACGCATCCGCGGGCCGCGCACGATGCCGGGCTGAATCGCGTTCACGCGGATGCCGAGCGGCCCGAGCTCGATCGCGAGGCTTTTTACGAGGCCGACGACGGCCCACTTGGTCGCCGCGTACGGTGTGCGGAACGCGTAGCCGAGCCGCCCCGCGACCGACGACAGCGCGATGATCGCGCCACCGTGCTTCGCGTCGCGCAGCAGCGGCACCGCGCGCCTCGCGAACTGGAATTGCGCGGTCAGGTTGATCGCGACCGTTTGCTCCCACTGCACCGGATCGATTTCGTCGATGCCGGCCGTC
This sequence comes from Burkholderia sp. Bp9016, assembly GCF_003857765.1. Classification (NCBI taxonomy): domain Bacteria; kingdom Pseudomonadati; phylum Pseudomonadota; class Betaproteobacteria; order Burkholderiales; family Burkholderiaceae; genus Burkholderia; species Burkholderia sp. Bp9016. The sequence continues at coordinate 73,226 of NZ_QTPY01000003.1, read as the reverse complement.
GGGCCCGCGATGCCCGCATTGTTGACCAGCACGTCGAGGCCGCCGAGTGCCGCCGCTACGTCCGTGAACACGCGCTCGACCGCGGCCGGATCGGCTACGTCGGCCAGCGTCGCGCTGATCGCCGGGCGGGACGGCCGGTCCGCCAGCGCCGCGATCGCGGCTTGCGATGCATCGCACACGTGGACGCGCGCGCCGCATTCGGCGAACGCGTCGGCGATCTCGAGACCGATGCCCGAGGCGCCGCCCGTCACCAGGACGCGCAGGCCGTCATAGGGTTTCAGCAGGTCGGAAGCTGTCATGCCGGGTTGTCTCCATCGTTGAAGTTGTATCGGATGCGCCGCCGCCGGACCGGCTGCTGCGCAATGCGGCCGCTACGGCTTTGCGTTTGCGCGCCGCGGGGTTTGCTCGGCCCGCAACGTCTCGGCGAGATCGTGCGCCGCGCCGCCGATGTCGAGCGCGATGCCGGCGCGCACGCCGGCACCGTCGCGCCGTTCGAGCGCATCGACGATCGCGCGGTGCGCATCCATCGAGCGCCGCATGTGCGGGATATCGAGCGCGACCATGTTGAGGAACGGCCCGACGCGCATCCACAGGTTCTCGACAATCGCGAGCGTGCTTTCGCTTGCGCCGTGCGCGTAGATCGCGCTGTGGAACGCGAAATTGCTCTGCAGGTACGCGCGCGAACGGCCGGCCTCGACCTGTGCCTGCATCGTTTCGCAGGTCTTGCGGACGGCGGCGATCTGAGCGTCGGTCATGCGTGCGCAGGCGCGTTCGGCGATGCAGCCTTCGAGTGCGATCCGCACGTCGCGCAGTTCATCGAGCATGTCGAGCGTCATCGGCGGCACGACGAGCGCGCGATTCGGGCCGTCGACCAGCGCGCGCTCGGCGCGCAGCCGCGTGAGCGCGGCGCGCACGGGCATCGTCGACGAGCCGACCGCCTCGGCGACGCTGCGCAGGCTCAGCGCCTGGCCAGGCGCGAAACGGCCGCTCATCAGCGCTTCGCGCAGTTGCTGATAGACCTTGTCGGCCATCGTTTCCGATTCGATGGCTTTCAGTGCGGGCGGGACGATACGAGGCGCCAAGGCGGGGGTCTCCTGGGTTTGATCTGCGATCTGTGATCACACTTGCGATGTGCGAAGTGTTATCGATCGGGCGACGGGAGTCAAGACGGTCGGGGTTGGGGAAAACGAGGGGGTGCTTCGCGGGAGGTGGGCGAGGGCAGGACAGGTATCGCCCGATGATTATTACAAAACGCTTTCCGTGAGTGCAGCATGATGTACGGGATGAAGGACCCGAAGCGTTTCGGGAAACCATGAGTCGCGGTGATTTTCCCATGCACTCCAGCCAACCAAGTTAATTCCGATGACAAGGAGTCGAAGTGAAACGACCTTCATTTGCCGTTGCGTGGGCGGCGTCCCAGCGCATTTATGATCCGGCCAATTCCGGCGAGCGGGCCGCGAAAGTGATCGGTGGATACGTTGAGAAGAACGTCAATAATCCGAATCCTTCGGAACGGTGGAGCAACATCTGTGCGGTGAGAATGAGCTACATCCTCGGAGAGGCCGGCATGGTGATTCCCCGAGTTCCCGAGCAAACGGTATCGGGCGGAGACAATCGGCAATACTTTTTTCGCGTTCGTGACTTGATTCAATTTCTCGAACAGCGTTGGGGGAAGTCGGACGGAGTCCATTATCCGCCGTCGAACGGTGGGCCGCTGGCCGGCCGACAGGGCGTCATCTTGTTCGAGGTGTCCGGCTGGCGTGATGCTCAGGGCCATGCAACGTTGTTCAATGGACGTACGTGTACGACCACTGCTATTTCAATGAACCAGGCGCACGCTATCGTACGGATCGTGCGAATTTTTGGAGTCTGTCATGAAGGGAGCCTGGATCGCGACCGCACTGGCATGTGCTGCGCTTCATCCTGCAACGGTGTCGGCGAAGGAGGCAACCCGAACGTCGCCGGAAGCCGGCTCACGGACCTACCTCCAGAACTTCAAGGACATGGTGCTCGCGCAGTGCCTGGCTACCGCCTACGCGCAGGCGCCCGCCGTGAGCAAGGATATCGGCAGCAGCACGAACGCGTTGCGCGACTGGACCTACTACGACCTGGAGCGCGCACCGGACGTCGTGCACGCGCTGGTGGCGAAATACCTTGCACGTGATTACCGGAATCCGGTTGTCGAATCGGAAGTCGCGGACGTCAGGTTCGACTACCTGAAGTGCATGGATCTGTATCACGGCAAGGCACTGGACGCCGCCGCGAAGAAGCTCGTCCTGCGCCCGAACAGCACGTACCGGGCCGAGAACCCGCGATAAGCGGTGACGTTCGAACGTCGCCGTCCGCGCGCCGATCGGGCAGAATCGACACTCCGATTCTCCCGACGGACGCCGCATGACCGACCCGAACGAACTGTCCGCCCGCCGCGCGTACGCGAGTTTCGCGCAACGCTATGCGGACATCGCGCCGACCAAGGCGCACAACGCACTCTACGAACGGCCGGCGACGCTGGCGCTGCTCGGCGACGTCGACGGCCTGACGGTGCTCGACGCCGGCTGCGGGCCCGGCATCTGCAGCGAGCACCTCGCGCGCCGCGGTGCGACCGTCCATGCGTTCGACATTACGCCCGAAATGATCGCACTCGCGAAATCCCGCTGCGCGGGGCTCGCGGTCGACGTCGCGGAAGGCGATCTCGCGGCGCCGCTCGACTGGCTGCCCGACCGGTCATTCGACAAGGTCCTGTGCTCGCTCGCATTCGACTATCTGCGCGATCTCGCGCCGACGCTGCGGGAATTCAGGCGCGTCGCGCGGCCGGGCGCGACGCTGGCGTTCTCGATGGCCCATCCGATGCGCGACTGGATGGACGAGCGCACGCACGGGGAGGGCACGTACTTCGACACGAACCGGTTCGGCATTCATTGGTCGGGTTTCGGCGAACCGAAGCCGTATGTCGAGGCATGGCGCCGCCCGCTTGCCGACATCCTGAATGCGCTCGCCGACGCCGGCTGGCGGCTGGAGCGCTTCGTCGAGCCGCTGCCGCTGCCCGAGATGAAGGCCGTGTCGGAACGGCTCCATGCGGAGCTGTCGCTGTCGCCGGCCTTCCTCTGCATCCGCGCGCGCTGCTGACGCCGCGCGGTGGCCCGCCGCCGCTCAGCGGGCCGGCTCGTCGGTCAACGTGCCGAGAAACGCTTCGATATCCTTGATGTCCCGCGCGGTCATCGCGGGCTTGTCGCCGGGCTTGCGATCGAACGGCGCATCGGTCACGTCGACGTTCGCACGGTACTTCGCCGGAATATCGTCGTATTCGTCGATCTTGCCGTCCGCGCCGCGCGAATAGAACTTCTGCGGCGAGATGCTGCGCTCGTTGTAGAACGCCATCACCTGGTCGAGCGTATGGAACACGCCGTTGTGGAAGAACACGTGGCGCGTTGCGGCGTTGCGCAGCGTCGGCGTGAGGAACATTGCGCAATACTGCGTCTGGTCCTTCAGGTCCTCGCGGAACGGTCCGCACACGCCGAGATCGTAGAACGCCGGGTTGCGGTTCTGCGCGAGCTGCCGGTTGCGCGGCGCGCCGAGCGCCTCGTATTGATAGTCGGTAAACATCGGCGGCAAGCCGTCCTTGCCGGGCTTCGACAGGTGGCAGCCGGCGCAATTGGCCTTGTCCGGATCGTTGAAGAGCCGCAGCCCGTGCAGCTCGGCCTGCGTGAGGCGCGCGCGGCCTTCGAGCCAGCGATCGTATTTGCTGTTGTACGGGTGGAACGACGGATCCTCGACCTGATACCGCGCGATCGCGAACATCGCCTCCGATACCGCGAGCTGCGGGCTGTCGAACACGCGCGGCCCGAACAACTGCTCGAACTGCGCGCGATGCGACGACTGCGCGAGCTTGCGCGCGACGTCGTCGATGCTTGCGTTCGCCATTTCCACCGGATTCAGCAGCGGTCCGAACGCCTGCTGCTGCAGCGTATCGGCGCGGCCATCCCAGAACATGCCGCCTTGCGGCACGAGCTGCGGTGCGGCCGACGTGCCGGCCACCTTCTGTGCCTTGACGACGCCGGCCGCCGACGCGGCCTGCTGCGCGACGCTCGGCGCAGCGTCGTTTTCGCCGGCGTCGGGGCCGATACTGAAGTTGGGCTGCCGGTACAGGTACATCAGCGACGGCGGCGGACGATAACCCTGCTGCGTCATCGCGAGGCCGCCCGGCTGCACGTCGAGCCTGTTCGGCGGGCCGTACGCGTGATCGGGGCTATGGCACGACGCGCACGACTGCTTGCCGGAGGCCGACAGCGACGGATCGACGAACAGCGCGCGCCCCAGTTGCGCGACCGCGGACAGCGGCTGAGCGGCCGGGCGCTGCAGCACGACCGGATGCGGATTCGCGCCAGTCCAGTCGGCGACGAGCTCGCCGATCGCCGCCGGCGTGCGGGCCGGAAACGCGATTGCGAACGCGCCGTAGCCGAGCACGACCGCGCCGAGCGCGAGCGCCGCGCGGCGCAGCGCGCGGGAAGGGGAACGCGGCGCGGCGGCGCCGGATGCGTCGGGAGACGGGTACGCGGGACGAGCTGTCATGCTGTCGGTCGAAAGTCGGAGTGCGGGCGCCGCACGAAGCGGCGCGTTGAATGGAAACGGCCGGCGCACGATGCGCCGGCCTGCTGCGTGCTGCTACGTGTTATGCAATGCCGGTCAGATCGCCGGCGCTGCGCTCAGCACGGTGCCTTGCGTCGGATCTAGATACAACGGCGCCGTATTCGGCTTCGACGAGAAGTCGAACAGGCCGCGCAGATCGCCCGCCGACGCATCGAACGAGCCGCCGCCGATGCGCTGGCTGCCGAGCCAGTTGTCCTCGATGAAGCGCACGACGGATGCCTGGTCGATCTGCGTGTGGTCGACGTAGTTCTGCTTCGCGTACGGCGAGATCACGACCAGCGGAATGCGCACACCCGGGCCGCAGCGGCCGTTCACGGTGCCGCCGTTCACGCCGGTGGTGCCGCCCGAGCCGCACTTGCCGTTGCCGTTCACCTGGTCGACCGCGTCGGACGACGAGCGGGTCGGCGTCGTGTATGCATGGTCGTACCAGCCGTCCGAGTCGTCATACGTGACGATCACGGCCGTGCTCTGCCAGTCGGGCTGTTGCTGCAGGAAGTTGACGACCTTCGTCACGAACGCCTGCTCGTCGAGCGGATCCGAATAGCCTGCGTGTGCGTCCTGTGCGGCCGGCGCCTTCAGGAAGCTGACCGACGGGAAGTTGCCGGCCTTCACTGCCGCGAAGAAGTCGTCGGTGTCGTACTGGTGGTTCGCCGGTTCGGCCGTCTTGCCGTCGGTTTCGAGGCTCGAGCCGATCGCCGCGACCGAGCTCGGGCGCGTGTGCTGCGGGTTCGACGTCGACGCGTAGTACTGGAACCAGTTATGGTGCGGGATGTAGTCGGCCGTCGCGGCGTTCACGGCGGTGGCGATCGTGCTGCGCGCGCAGCCCGTCGTGCCGTTGCTGTTGGTCGTCGACAGGTTGAAGCCGCCCATGAAGCCGCCCCACGTGATCTTCGCGCCGTTCAGCAGGTCGCCGATGTTCTTGCCGGTCATCATCGCCTGGTCGGTCGTGCTCGAGCACACGTCGTAGCCCGGGTCGACGTCGTTGATCATCGTGAAGCCGCCCTGGCCGTCATTGATGTAGTACGAGCTCTTCGCGAGCGTCGACGGCTGTGCCGACGTCTTGACGATCTGCATCCCGTTGGTCTGGCCCGACACGACGTTCAGCGCTCCCGGCGTCGACGGGCCGTACACCGTCGTATATGCGTTGTCGCTCATCGCGAAGCGCTGCGCGTAGTTCCACAGCGCGGTGACGGTGTTGCCGTCGAAGAAGCCCATCACCTGGCCCTTCGTGCCGAACGCGCCGGCGCCGCCGGACGAGCCCTTGCCGGTGTATTTCGGGAACAGGTCGGCGAGGCCGTTGTCCTCGGCCTGCTGCTCCGCCGTGTATGCGTGGTTCTGGTCGGCGGTCGCGGCCTGCGTGCGATCGAGGCGGAACGGGTTCGCGGCGTCGGTGCCGTTGGCCGTGTTCGTGAAGTTCGGGTTCGCGCTCAGCAGCGTGCCGGTCAGCCCGTTGACCGCCGGCGTGCCGGACTTCGCTGTGAATGCCGGTTCGCCCGACGGGTTCGACGCGTTCGGGTAGGTGCCGAAGTAGTGGTCGAACGACACGTTTTCGCCATAGATCACGACGACGTGCTTGATCGGCGTGGCGGTCTTCAGCGCATCCTGCGACGACACGGCGGGCGTCGACGTGGGATCGTCGCTGCCGCCGCAGGCGAACAGCGCAAGTGTTGCGCCGGCGCAGGCGGTGACGAGCAAGGCTTGACGGAACATCGGGAAGCTCCAGATAGGTTTGCGATGGTGGAGATCGGCCCCGTCGCCGTGTCGGTTCGGCGCGGAGCTCGTTGATAGAGCACCGGCATTGAAACAGTCCGGTATGAAGATATGGGGGCGGAGCGGTTTCGCGGCGGTTGCGTTGCGGTATCGATTTCATTACGGCGCGGAGGGCGGTGAAAGACAACGGAAAGGTATGATGTGTCTGCCACCTTTGCGACACATTCGGCCGGGGGCCCGGTCACTGCCCCGGGCGCCATGTCCGGCGGGCGATAGCGCGCAGCGGGCAGGGTCGGCCGGGCGGTCGAGCAGCCGGTCGTTTTTGACAATCGCGTGACGCATTCATACGATGTACGGCCCGCGGCGACGATTTCGCGTTGCCGGCCGTCAGCGAGTATTCAGCGTGCCGATTCCCGTTTTGTTTGCCGTGTTGTGTGCCGCGTTCCTGCACGCGTCATGGAATGCGCTCGTGCGCAGCAGCGGCGACCGGCTGCGTTCGGCCACCGTGCTGCAGATTGCGATCGGGCTGTTCGCGCTGCTGTTCCTGCCGGCCGCCGCGCCGATCTCGCTCGCGAGCTGGATCTGCGTCGCCGCATCGGCGGTGATTCATATGGTCTATACGCTGCTGCTGGTGCGCGCGTACGAACACGGCGACCTGACCGTCGCGTATCCGGTCGCGCGCGGCACCGCGCCGCTGCTCGTCACCCTGGGCGCGGCGGCGTTCGCCGGCGAGCGGCTGAGCGCGGGCGCGCAATGCGGGCTCGTGCTGATTTGCGCGGGGATCATGGCGATCGGGCTGGAAGGAGGACGCGGTGCGCGGCACCGGATGACGCAGGTGTTGCCGACCGCGTTTGCGACCGGCGTGTCGATTGCCGCATACAGCGTGGTCGACGGGATCGGCGTACGCGAAAGCGGCAGCACGATCGGCTATACCGCGTGGATGTTCGTGCTGACCGGGCTGATGATGGCCGTGTACTACCGGCTGCGGGCGGGGTCGCTGCGGCTCGCGCAGGATGTCGGCGAAACGGCGAAGGCCGCGTGCGGCGGCGTATTTGCGGCGCTCGCGTACGGGATCGTGATCTGGGCGATGGATCGCGCACCGATGGGCCCCGTGTCGGCGTTGCGCGAGACGAGCGTGGTGTTCGCGGCGCTGATCGCGCGCGTATATCTCGGCGAGCGGCTGACGCGGCGCCGGGCGGCCGGGTGCGCGGTGATCGCGGCGGGTGCGTTGCTGATCAGTGCGTTTGAAGCGGTGCGGTAAACACGGCAATCGAACGACGCATGGCTCGGTGCATCACTCGACGCTTTAGCTTTCCACCGGCATCGCACTCGTACACTTGATCTCGTCGAGGCACACGCTCGAATGCACGCCGCTCACGCCGGGAATGCGCATCAGCGTCTCGAGCAGGAACGTGGACAGCCCCTTCAGGTCGTGCGCGACCACCTTCAGCACGTAGTCGATGTCGCCGGTCACCGAGAAACATTCCTGGATCTGCGCCAGATCCGACACCAGCTTCTGGAACTTCGACAGGTCGCGGATATGCCCGCGCTCCATGGTCACGTGCACGAACGCGGTGACGCCGAAACCGAGCGTATCGGGGCAAAGACGCGTCTCGTAACGGCGGATCGCGCCGATCTCTTCCAGCCGGCGGTGGCGGCGCAGTGTCTGCGCGGGCGACAGGCCGACGGCCTTCGCCAGATCGAGGTTCGACGCGCGGCCGTTCTCCTGCAGCACCGACAGCAAGTGGCGATCGATGCGATCGAGAACCGGTTCAGGCATTTTTGTTTCCTCATCTGTCTCCTGGATGCAATCTTATCTCATAATGTAGGGTTTGCATGAGCAGGTTACGCAACCCGATTTCGTCGTCGCGACGCTAAACTGACGCCGGATTTTCGTGTGCGGCCGCAGCAATGCGGCGAAGACGACAGTCGGCGGCCGGTCTGGCGGGGCCGTTGACGCGAATCATCAGGCGTTGCCACGCGAAGATTGCAGTCCCCAACCCGGTGGCTCCACGAACGGTCGCCGGCATAGCAAAACAGCGCCCGGCACACCGAGGCGCGCCGCACCGCTTCCGGCGGGCGGAGAGAGTGGAGAAGACATGGTTTCTGGAAACGAGAAGGACGGCCTGAAGCGGGGGCTGAAGAATCGCCACATCCAGCTGATCGCGCTCGGTGGCGCGCTCGGCACGGGGCTGTTCCTCGGCATCGCGCAGACGATCAAGATGGCAGGCCCGTCCGTGCTGCTCGGCTACGGGGTGGCCGGCATCATCGCATTCTTCATCATGCGCCAGCTGGGCGAGATGGTCGTCGACGAGCCGGTCGCCGGCTCGTTCAGCTACTTCGCCGACAAGTACGTCGGTCACTTCACCGGCTTCCTGTCGGGCTGGAACTACTGGGTGCTGTACATCCTCGTCAGCATGGCCGAGCTGTCCGCCGTCGGGATCTACGTGCAGTACTGGTGGCCGGGCGTGCCGACCTGGGTGTCGGCGCTGGTGTTCTTCGTCGCGATCAACCTGCTGAACCTGGCGAGCGTGAAGTCGTACGGCGAGACGGAATTCTGGTTCTCGATCATCAAGGTCGCGGCGATCGTCGGGATGATCGGCTTCGGCGGCTGGCTGCTCGCGAGCGGTCATGCGGGGCCGGAAGCGACCGTCGCGAACCTGTGGCAGCACGGCGGCTTCTTCCCGAACGGCGTGTCGGGGCTCGTGATGTCGATGGCGGCGATCATGTTCTCGTTCGGCGGGCTGGAGCTGATCGGCATCACCGCGGCCGAAGCCGACGATCCGAAGCACAGCATTCCGCGCGCGACCAACCAGGTGATCTACCGGATCCTGATTTTCTACATCGGCGCGCTCGCCGTGCTGCTGTCGCTGTATCCGTGGGAAAAGGTCGTCTCCGGCGGCAGCCCGTTCGTGCTGATCTTCCACGCGCTGAGCAGCAACATGGTGGCGAACGTGCTGAACGTGGTCGTGCTGACGGCCGCGCTGTCGGTCTACAACAGCGGCGTGTACAGCAACAGCCGGATGCTGTTCGGCCTCGCGAAGCAGGGCAATGCGCCGAAGGTGCTGTGCTCGGTGAACAAGCGCGGCATTCCGCTCGCCGCGCTCGGCGCGTCGGCGCTCGCGACCGGCGTGTGCGTGCTGGTCAACTACTTCATGCCGGGCAAGGCGTTCGAGGTGCTGATGGGCCTCGTCGTGTCGGCGCTGATCATCAACTGGGCGATGATCACGCTGATCCACCTGAAGTTCCGCCAGGCCAAGCGTATCGCCGGAGAGCAGACTTCCTTCCGCAGTCTGGGCTATCCTTTCACGAATTACCTGTGCCTGGCGTTCATGGCCGGCATTCTCGTCGTGATGTACCTGACGCCGGATCTCCGTCTGTCGGTGTACCTGATCCCGGTATGGCTCGCGGTGCTCGCGATCGGGTATCGCTTCCGTCAGAAGAATGCGGTCTACGCGGTGCGCGACGGCGCGTCCATCCGCTGACACTGACACGCAGGCCAGGCCACAACCGATCATTCTTCCAAACGAGACCGACATAGCCATGTTCGAACACATCGACGCGTACCCCGGCGACCCGATCCTGACGCTCAACGAGAACTTCCAGAAAGATCCGCGCGATCAGAAGGTCAACCTGAGCATCGGCATCTATTTCGACGCCGAAGGCCGGATTCCCGTGATGGACGCCGTGCGCGAAGCCGAAACCGCGCTGCAGCGCGACATCGGCCCGAAGCCCTACCTGCCGATGATCGGCCTGGCCGCGTATCGCGACGCCGTCCAGTCGCTGGTGTTCGGCGCCGATCACCCGGCGCGTGCGGCCGGCCGCATTGCCACCGTGCAGACGCTCGGCGGCTCGGGCGCGCTGAAGGTCGGCGCGGATTTCCTGAAGCGCTACTTCCCGGACGCGCAAGTGTGGCTTAGCGATCCGAGCTGGGAAAACCACCGCTTCATCTTCGAGCGCGCGGGCTTCACGGTGAATACGTACCCGTACTACGACGAAGCGACGGGCGGCCTGAAGTTCGACGCGATGCTCGCGGCGATCGACACGCTGCCGGCGCGCAGCATCGTGCTGCTGCACGCGTGCTGCCACAACCCGACCGGCGTCGATCTCGACGAAGGCCAGTGGGAGAAGCTGATCGACGTGATCGAGGCGCGCGGGCTGCTGCCGTTCGTCGACATGGCGTACCAGGGCTTCGGCGCGGGGCTCGACGCGGATGCGTTCGCGGTGCGCGAACTGGCCCGCCGCGGCGTGCCGGCGCTCGTCGCGAACTCGTTCTCGAAGAACTTCTCGCTGTATGGCGAGCGCGTCGGCGGCCTGAGCGTCGTCTGCGAGGATGCCGCCGCGGCCGACCGCGTGCTCGGTCAGCTGGCCGGCGCGGTGCGGTCGAACTACAGCAACCCGCAAACCTACGGTGCGAAGGTCGTCGCGGCCGTGCTCAACACGCCCGCGCTGCGCAAGCAGTGGGAAGAGGAACTCGCGGCGATGTGCCGGCGCATCGCGCGGATGCGCCAGTCGATCCACGACGGCCTGCGCGACCACGTGAGCGGCGAGGCGCTGACGCGCTACGTCAAGCAGCGCGGGATGTTCACGTACACGGGCCTGACCGAATCGCAGGTCGAGGCGCTGCGCGAAGTGCACGGCGTGTACATCCTGCGTTCGGGCCGCATGTGCGTCGCGGGCCTGAACGACTCGAACGTCGGCATCGTTGCGGATGCAATCGGCAAGGTGCTGAAGAGCGGCGTCTGACCGGTTCGCCGGCGCGTGCCGGATCGCATCGCCGAAACCGGCTGTCTCCATGCGGAGGCAGCCGGTTTTTTCTTGCGCGGCTGCGGCGCGGCGGTACGATGGGGGATCGAACGCGACGAAGGAGCGGCATGGCTATTCGAATCGTACGGCTGGGCACGCCACGCGCGCCCGGCGAGGGCCTGAGGATCGGCACGGTGCGGCGACCGCCGCGCGGCGTACCGAAGGCGGAATTCGCGTCGCGAAACTACTATGATGTATGGCTGCCGACGCTGTCGCCGAGCGCCGAACTCGTCGCGCAGGCGCTGACGGCCGAAACCGACGCGCAATGGCGCGCGTTCACGCGTTCCTTCCGCGCGGAAATGGCGCATGGCGACGCGCCGAAGGTGCTCGACCTGCTCGCGGCGTTGTCCGCAACGAGCGCATTCTCGATCGGCTGTTACTGCGAAGACGAGCATCGCTGCCATCGCAGCGTGCTGCGCGAGCTGCTGGCGCAGCGCGGGGCGACGATCGACGCGGACGCGGGCTGAACCTGCCCGGCCGCGCGTCATGTCGCGTGGCATCGCATGGCCGGGCGAACCGCTTGACGTGAGTCAAGCGTGCGGCGGCGCACACCACTATGCTCTGATCACGGAGTCGTTACGACGATGACAGGCGGACAGATGCAGATTGCCTTTCCACCGGACCCGCCCGAATACTGCGCACGCGATCTGGTCGTCGCGTTTTCGGCGCTGGTCGACGGTCGCTGCGTGCAGTGCGCGGTCACGGCCGAAGCACTGGAGGACCATTTCGGCGCGCGATCGCTGCTCGAGCAGGATTTGCTGGGTGCGTTCGACGCGCACCGGCCGGCGATCGAGGCGATGGCACGGCGAATGCTCGACGAAATCGGCGGCCGGCCGGTGTTGCTGCATAGCGGTCACTTCCGGCTCGACGACTGATACCCGCAGGAGGGTGCATGACACTGCAGGGCAATATTCATGAACGCGACTGGTCGGTCGAAGTCGAGACGCGGCCGTGCGAATCGGGCCAGTTCCGCTGTCGCGTGTCGGTCGAGCACGGCACCGGGCCGGCGCGCTTTCATCACACGTTCGAGCACAGCCACGCGTATCCGACCGAGCACGAGGCGGCGATCGAAGGGCTGCGCGCCGGGATGACGTGGATCGAAATGAAGACGTCGCAGACGTTCAGCGTGTGAACGGCGGCACGTCGATCGATGCGATCGAGTCGCGCACGTCCGCCGACGGGAGCCGGATTCGCGACGTGCGGCTGGATCAGGTCATGTACGGCTCTGTGCACCGTCATCGCTGCCATGCTGCAGCGGTGACGACGTCGCGGAGGCGATGCGTGGCGCCGCGACCGGCGACGCGTCGCGATGAAGCGAACGCAACCCCGACGCCGGTCAGACTTGCGCGAGCGCCTGTGCGTCGATGATCCGCACGCGCTTGCCGCGCGTTTCGACGAGCGCGTCGCGATGGAACCGGGAGAACATCCGGCTGACGGTTTCGAGCTTCATCCCGAGATAGCAGCCGATTTCCTCGCGCGTCATCCGCAGGTTGAATTCCGATGCCGAATAGCCGCGCGCCTCGAAGCGCGCCGACAGGTTCAGCAGGAAATGCGCGACGCGCTGCTCGGCCGACATCGTGCCGAGCAGCAGCATCTGGCTCGATTCGCGGACGATCTCGCTGCTCAGCATCTGATAGAGAAAATGCTGCATCGACTTCATCTCGCGGCAAGCGGCTTCGAGCGCGCCGAACGGGATGACGCACACCACGCTGTCCTCGAGCGCGATCGCATCGCAGCAGTGCTGGCCGCTGCCGATGCCGTCCATCCCGAGCGTTTCCCCGGCGATCTGGAAACCCGTCACGTGCTCGCGGCCGTCACGGTGCATCATCACCGTCTTGAACGAGCCCGCGCGCACCGCGTAGATGCTGTGGAACGGGTCGCCGGTGCGGAACAGCGCGTCGCCCTGGCGTATCTGCCGCGTCGCGCAGATGATCGCGTCGAGCCGGCCGTATTCTGCCGCCGTCAGGTCCGGCGGCAGGCACATCGAGCGCATCGCGCAGACGGAGCAGCGCGCGGCCGGATGTTTGGCCGCGTCGGCGGACGCAACCGCACGGAGGGGAAGCGTTGGCCGGGGCTCGACGAACGGGTCGGCTGCACAGGTGGCGGCGGTGGACATGGGTCACTCTGGCTCGGTCAGGGATGGTGCGCGCGAGCGTGCACCAGGGATTCGATGGCACGGCATGCGGCGTCGAATTCGGCGGTCTTGTCGAAGAAGTAATCGGCTCCGGCCGCCGCGCATGCCTCTCTGAATGCCGCTGCCGAATGATTCGTCAGCACGATCGTGACGACGCGCGGCGTCGCCTTTGACAGCATCCCGATCAGGTCGAGGCCGCTGCCGTCCGCGAGCCGCAGGTCGACGAGGACCACGTCCGCGTGGCTGCTGCGGATGTGGGCCCACGCGTCCTGGCCGTCTTCCGCTTCGCCGACGACCAAGACGCCGCCGATCGCGCCGACGCGTAGCGCGATCCGTTGCCGGACAGCGACGGCATGATCGACGAGGAATACCCTGAGCGTGGTGGGTGGCAGGCTGGCATTCATGCCGGCAGTATCGTGGCCCGCCGCCGAAAAGGAAATCGGCCGAATTGGAAGTTTGTGTAGGCGGCTTCGCCGCGTTGTAGGGCGATTCCTACAACGCGTACCGCCATGCGGCGGCGCGCGTACGTCGCGATGACGGGCATGCGGCAGGCAGCGGGGCGCTGCCGCCGAATCAGTTGCCCAGGCGCGCGTCCAGTGCGTCGCGCGCCGTGCGGCACGCGGCGAGATCCCACGCCGCACAGCCGACGCTCTTGAACAGCAGCGGGCCGCTGCGCTCGAATGCGCCGCGCAACACGTCCGCGAGCGACGCGACTTGCCGCCAGTCGACCTGCGCGACGATCAGGTCGCCGGCCTCGTGGCGTGCGCCGGCCGGGTCGTCGACGACGAGCCGGCTATGGCGCACGGTGTCGGCGTCGATTTCGGCGGCGTCGGCGGTGAATGCGCCGACGCCGACCACGAGCCGGCCCTCTCGCGCCGCTTCGCGATAGACGGGCGTGCGGCTCGTCGTCAGCGTGACGACGACGTCGATCGCATCGGGAATCGCGTCGCCGTCGAGCGGCGCGAGCCGCGGCGCCTGCGCACGGTGCGCCGCGCAGAACGCGGCTGCGCTGTCGGCGCTCGAACCGCGCACGTGCAGGCGCGCGTCCGGGAAAATCGCCGCGAGCGCTTCCGCGTGATTGGCCGCCTGCTTGCCGGTGCCGATCAGCAGGATGTCGTGCGGCGCCGTGCCGTGCAGCGCCTGGATGCCGAGTGCCGTGACGGCCGCCGTACGGCGTCCGGTGACCGTCGGGCCGTCGAGCACGAAGCGCATGGCGCCGGTGGTCGCATCGCACGCGATCACCTGGCCGAGAATCGTCGGGAGCCCGCGCGCGCCGTTGCCGGGGCAGACGTTCACGAGCTTGTGGATCGCGAGATCGCGTGCGCTCGACGGCATCGACAGCATCACGCCGCCGGCCTGCAGCGGCACGACCAGCCGCTCGGGGCTGACGATTTCGCCTGCTGCATATTCGGCGACGGTTTGCCTGAGCGTGGCGAGCAGCGCCGGGTAGTCGAGCAGCGCGGCCGTTTCGGTCGCGTCGAAAGCGGGAATCCGGGAGAGGGCGGTCATCGTGTAGGTCGGTTGCATCGGAGGGCATGGACGACGGGCGCGGGGGGGCGCTCGCCACGGAGGCTGCCAGGTACCGCGACAGCGAATGTTCTGGATCAAATCTATACCAGTTTAAGGTCGCCCCGCAATCCGGAAAATCGAGCGGATTGCCGATTTTGGTTCTAATATCCGTCCAGATGGGCTGTTGCGCGTATCGGCACTGGTGTCGCTCCGGTATAGTGCGAACCCCTTTCACGTCCACGCCCGCCCGGGCAGGAGCCTGCCGATGATGTCCGCCCGTCCCGAGTCGCCCGAAGCCGGTTTCCGGCCGCTGCAGATCTACGAGCAGGTCGCCGAGAAGATCCGCGACGAGATCCGCGCGGGGCGCTATGCGGCCGATTCCCGGCTGCCGTCGGAGCGCGAACTGGCGGCGCTGTTCCAGGTCGGCCGGCCGGCCGTGCGGGAGGCGCTCGGCGCGCTGCAGAACGAAGGCCTCGTGTTCACGAAGCGCAATTCCGGCACCTACGTCGTGCCGGCGCCGCTCGACGTGCTCGCGCTGCGCGGCGACACGCACGGCACGCCGGACGCGGACTTCAGCCCGACGTCGACGCTCGACGTGCGGCTCATTCTCGAACCGGCGATCGCACGCCTCGCGGCCGCGCACGGTCGCGCCGATCCCGTCGCCGAGGGCTATCTTGCGCAGATGGAAACCATCACCGACGTCGACGATCCGCAGCAGCGCGCGGTGTGGAACGAGAGCGACCGACTGTTCCACCGGCAACTCGCGCTGATGACCGGCGACGCGCTGATCGTGAAGATCGCGGACGAAGTCGCGAAGACGATGGACCAGCCGCTGTGGAAGCGGCTGAAGGACGACGGAATCTACGACGCGGGCCGCATCCGGCTCTACGTGTCCGAGCACCGGCTGATCTACGAGGCGATCGTGTCCGGCGACGCCGATGCGGCCGCGTTCTATGTGGAGCAGCACATCCGTCGCGTGCGGCGCGACATCGCGCCGAAATGACTCTTCGCATTGTTCTGGTATTGAAAGAAACCAGATTATAAAAGGTAATTTTTAAATTGCTTGATTATTGACCAGATGTGACATACATTGGTTTCACACAAAACCAATCAGGAGACACCATGCGACACGTCGTTACAGCACTCTCGGTGGCCATTGCCGCCGGCGC
Source organism: Burkholderia sp. Bp9016 (assembly GCF_003857765.1). Taxonomy (NCBI): domain Bacteria; kingdom Pseudomonadati; phylum Pseudomonadota; class Betaproteobacteria; order Burkholderiales; family Burkholderiaceae; genus Burkholderia; species Burkholderia sp. Bp9016. The sequence continues at coordinate 57,251 of NZ_QTPY01000003.1, read as the reverse complement.
GCTGACTTCCGCCCACGCGCAGGAAGTCGTGATGATCGGCCATTCGGCGCCGCTGACCGGCCCGCAGGCCGCCAATGGCAAGGACAATGAAAATGGCGTGCGGCTGGCCGTCGACGAGCTCAACAAGGCGGGCGTGAAGGTTGCCGGCAAGACCGTCACGTTCAAGCTGCTGTCCGAGGACGACCAGGCCGACCCGAAAGCGGGCGTGCAGGTCGCGCAGAACCTGATCGACAAGGGCGTCGTCGCGGTGCTCGGACCATACAACTCGGGCGTCGCGATTCCCGCGTCGCGCGTGTACGCCAATGCCGGCGTGCCGCTGTTGCCGGTCGCGTCGAACCCGGCGCTCACGCGCCAGGGCTTCAAGAACATCTTCCGGATCGGCGCGAGCGACGAACAGCTCGGCGGCACGATGGCCACGTTCGCCGCGCACACGCTGCACGCGAAGACGGCCGCCGTGATCGACGACCGCACCGCATACGGGCAGGGCGTTGCCGAGCAGTTCATGAAGGTCGCGAAGGAGAGCGGGATCAAGATCGTCGACCAGGAGTACACGAACTCGTCGGCCAGCGATTTCCTCGGCATTCTCACCAAGATCAAGGCCAGCAACCCCGACGTGATTTTCCTCGGCGGCTATGCGGCGCAGGGCGCGCCGATGGCCAAGCAGATGAAGCAGCGCGGGTTGCGCGCGAAGCTGCTCGGCGGCGACGGCATCTGCTCGGCCGACATGGGCAAGGTCGCGGGCGACGCGGCATCGATCGTCTACTGCGCACAGGGCGGCGTCGCGCTCGAGAAGACCGCGGCCGGCCGCGAATTCCTGAAGAAGTACCACGACACCTATCACACGGATACGCAGGTCTACGGCGTCAACTACTACGACGGCATGAAGCTGCTCGCCGACGCGATGGTCAAGGCGGGCACGACCACCGACAAGGCGAAGCTGATCGCGCAGCTGGCGAAGACGAACTACGTCGGCGTCGCAGGCACCTACTCGTTCGATTCCAACGGCGACCTGAAGGGCGCGCCGACGACCGTCTACGTGATCCGCAACGGCCTGCCCGAGCCGTACGCGAAGTAATCGTCAACCGTCACCGGACGGCCGCGGAGCCGCCGTCCGTCGTTTTCACGCATTCGATCGCCCATGAAAATTTCCCGATCCCTTTCCACCGTCGAAGTCCACACCGGCGGCGAAGCGTTCCGTATCGTCACGAGCGGGCTGCCGCGCCTGCCCGGCGACACGATCGTCCAGCGTCGCGCGTGGCTCAGGGAGAACGCCGACGAGATCCGCAAAGCACTGATGTTCGAACCGCGCGGCCATGCCGACATGTACGGCGGCTATCTGACCGAGCCGGTTTCGCCGAATGCCGATTTCGGCGTGATCTTCCTGCACAACGAAGGCTATAGCGACCACTGCGGGCACGGCGTGATCGCGCTGTCGACCGCGGCGGTCGAACTCGGCTGGGTGCAGCGCACCGTGCCGGAAACGCGGGTCGGCATCGACGCGCCGTGCGGCTTCATCGAGGCATTCGTCAAATGGGACGGCGAGCACGCGGGGCCGGTGCGCTTCGTCAACGTGCCGTCGTTCATCTGGCAGCGCGACGTGTCGGTCGACACGCCGTCGTTCGGCACCGTGACCGGCGACATCGCGTATGGCGGCGCGTTCTATTTCTATGTCGACGGTGCGCCGTTCGACCTGCCGGTGCGTGAAGCGGCGGTGGAAAAGCTGATCCGCTTCGGCGCGCAAGTGAAGGCCGCCGCGAACGCGAAATATCCGGTCGTGCATCCGGAGATCCCGGAAATCAACCATATCTACGGCACGATCATCGCGAACGCGCCGCGCCATCCGGGCTCGACGCAGGCGAACTGCTGCGTGTTCGCGGATCGCGAGGTCGACCGCTCGCCGACCGGCTCCGGCACCGGCGGGCGCGTCGCGCAGTTGTACCTGCGCGGCTTGCTCGCGGCCGGCGATACGCTCGTCAACGAGTCGATCGTCGGTACCGTGTTCAAGGGGCGCGTGCTGCGCGAGACGACCGTCGGCGACATCCCGGCCGTGATCCCGGAAGTCGAGGGCAGCGCGCATATCTGCGGATTCGCGAACTGGATCATCGACGAGCGCGATCCGCTGACCTACGGCTTTCTGGTGCGCTGAGCGTCGGCGCCCGGCTCCCCCGTTGTACCAGGTTTGGCGCGCCGTCCCGTTGCGGGACGCGCGCCTTTTTTTGCACGTGAACACTCGCGGCCGGATGCCGTTCTCGCATGCGCGGGGCGGCTACCCGCCGGTGTGGCGCGCGAGTTTTGGTACGATGCAGCCTTTCCAGCAGATCCCCCACCCGCGTGAATCGCCGAAACGTGTCGTCTGTGCGTGACTTCTGTGCCAAGTGGGTCGCGCGCGCCCAACCCGTCGCCGCCGCTGCCGCCGTGCCCGTCAAGCGTGTCCTGGCCGTCGCCTGGCACCATCTTCGTCATCCGACGCGCCGCGGCGTACTGCTCGCGGCCGCCGCGGTGCCGGCGCTGTTTGCGCTGTACGTGCTGCTGCTGATCCCGTTCACGCCGAGCATCGGCGACATCCGCAAGGCGCGGGTCGACCAGCCCGCTCAGGTGCTGTCCGCCGACGGCAAGCTGCTGGCGGAATTCAAGCCGTCGAACCGCGAATGGGTGCCGCTCAAGCAGATCTCGCCGCACATGGTCGACGCGCTGATCGCGACCGAGGACCACCGTTTCTACGAGCACCACGGCCTCGACTGGAAGCGCACGGCGTCGGCCGCGCTCCATACGTTCTCGGGCGACCGCCAGGGCGGCTCGACGATCACCCAGCAGCTCGCGCGCAACCTGTACCCGGACGAGATCGGCCGTGCGCCGACGCTCACGCGCAAGGTGAAGGAAGCGATCACCGCGCTGAAGATCGAGGCCGTCTACAGCAAGGCCCAGATCCTCGAGACCTACCTGAACACGGTGCCGTTCCTCTACAACGCGTACGGCGTCGAGATGGCCGCGCGCACCTACTTCGACAAGTCGGCCGACGAACTCGACGTGCTCGACAGCGCGACGCTCGTGGGGATGCTGAAGGGCAACAGCTACTACAACCCGGTGCTGAACCCGGAGCGCGCGCTGCAGCGGCGCAACACGGTGCTCGGCCAGATGGTGAAGTACGGCAAGCTGTCGCCCGCGCAGTTCGCCCAACTGCAGCGCCGGCCGCTGCGCATCGACTTCGAACGCCAGAAGGAGTCGCCGGGGCCCGCGCCGCACTTCGCGCAGCAACTGCGCAAATGGCTGATCGGCTGGGCCGACCGCAACGACTACAACATCTACTCCGACGGGCTGGTCGTGCGCACCACGATCGACTCGCGGCTGCAGCAGATGGCGACCCAGGCGCTGACGCAGCAGGCGAACCAGTTGCAGGGCATCGCGAACAACGCATGGAGCGGCCGCGACGGCTGCGGAACCGACAACGAGGTGTTCCGTACCTTCATGCGCGAGTCGCCCGAGTACAAGGCTGCGCTGGATGCGGGCAAGAACGATGCGGCGGCGATGAAGCAGCTCGCGGCCGATCGCGGCTTCATGCGCGCGCTGTGCAAGGCGAAGACCGACGTGCAGGCCGGCTTCGTCGCGATCGATCCGCGTGACGGGCAGATCCGCGCGTGGGTCGGCAGCCGCGACTTCACGAACGAGCCGTTCGATCACGTCGCGCAGGCGCGGCGTCAGCCGGGTTCGACGTTCAAGCCGTTCGTCTATGGCGTCGCGTTCGCGAACGGGATGAAGCCGGACGACACGCTCGTCGACCAGCCGGTCGAGATTCCGCTGAAGGGCGGCGAGATCTGGCGCCCGAACGACGACGTGCCGCCGTCGGGCAAGCCGATGACGCTGCGCGACGCGGTCGCGCTGTCGCGCAACCGGATCACCGCGCAGGTGATGGAGAAGGTCGGGCCGGCCGCCGTCGCCCGGCTCGCACGCGACATGGGCGTGCGCGAAAGCCCGCTCGAGCGCGTGCCGTCGCTCGCGCTCGGCACGAGCCCCGTGACGCTGAAGGAGATGGTCGCGTCGTACGCGACGATCGCGAACGGCGGGCTGTACATCGAGCCGCAGATGGTGACGCGCATCGAGAATCGCCAGGGCGACGTCCTGGCCGAATTCGCACCGGCACCGCCCGAGCGCGCGCTCGATGCCGAGACCGACAAGACGCTGCTCGACGTGATGCGCGACGTCGTCACGCGCGGAACCGGCGGCAGCATCCGCACCCGCTTCGGTATTCGCGGCGACGTGGCCGGCAAGACCGGCACGACGCAGGACAACGCGGACGGCTGGTTCATCCTGATGCAGCCCGGCCTCGTCGCCGGCGCGTGGGTCGGCTTCGACGACGGCCGCGTGACGCTGCGCAGCGACTACTGGGGGCAGGGCGCGCACAGCGCGCTGCCGATCGTCGGCGAGTTCTTCCTGCGCGCGCAGCGTGCTCGGATCATCGACACGAAGGCGAAGTTCGACACCGAGCCGTCGCCGGGCTGGTTCGCGATGGTGCGCGACCGCGTGACGGACCTCTTCGACGGCTGGTTCAAGCCCGAGCCGACGAAGCCGCCCGCACCCGTCAGGACGCAGCGTATCGAGCGTCAGCCCGAGGCCGATGCCGATGCTGCGTCGGCTGCTTCCGCCGCATCGGCGCCCGACGCGGCATCCGGCGGCGTGGTCGAGGAGTGGGTGCCGGCGTCCGAGGTGGCGGCGTCGGCGGCTGCGCTGTCGGCGGCTGCGCCGCAACTGCAACCGATGCAACCTGCGCAACCCGCACCGCCGCCGGCCGCGGGTGGCAGCACGGCGGGCGCGGGCAGCACGGGCAGCGGCGCCGCGCCGGCCGCTGCGCCGCCACCGGCGCCGGCTTCGCCGGACGCCACCGGCGGTTCGGAGTAACCGAGCCGTTCAGTTTTCGCGCGAAGTTGCCGTAATGAAGGTGTTGCGACAACTCGCGCGCTCGCCCCGCGCCTTTCCGATGCGGCTTACCACCGATCACGTCGCGCTGGCGCGCGACGACTTCTCCGCCGGCGTCCCGCTCGGCTTCGATCTCTACGATGCGAGCGGCGCCGCGCTGTTGCCGGCCGGCACGACGCTGCGCGATCCCGCGCAGCACGCATTCCTGTTCGAACATTTCCGCCCTGTGCGCAAGCGCGACGGCACCGAGTCCGACCCGCGCACGCGCGACACCGCGCCGGCCGCGACGCGGATGACGCTGTCGGCGGGTGCCGCGATCGGCATTCGCCGCCGCGTCGGCACGACGCGCGCGCTGCAGCGTTGCCGCCTGATCGGCGTCGGCGCCTCGGGTGTGCTGTTCGTCGAGCCTCGGACGGCGGCGGAGTTCGATTTCGCACCGGGCGACGATGTCGAGGCGGTCGCGATCGGCCGTTCGGCGGTGTCGCGTTTCGGCGCGACCGTCGAATCGGTGCACTTGTCCGGTGCCGCGCCGTTCATGGTTCTGTCGCGGCCGGGCTTCGTCGACCGGCTGCGAACGCGCGCGGAGCCGCGCGTGCCGGTACGGATCGCGGCGTGCTGCTCGGGCGGCCCGGCGGGGACCGAAAGCATCGGGATCGTCCGCGACCTGAGCCTGAGCGGACTGTCGATCGCCGTCGACCGGCCGATCGCGGCGACCGGCGAGCCGCTGCACGTGCAGCTTCCATGCCTGGCGGCCGACCGCGTCGAGTTGCTGACGCTCGCCAGCACGGTGCGCGCGGTGCACGCCGATCCCGCGGCGCCGGCATGGACGCTCCATCACGCCGCGTTCGACGAAACGGCCGCGACCGACCGGATCCGCCTCAAGGCATTGCTGTTCGACCTGTCGATGGCGTCGGGGGAGGCCGATCCGGTCCGCTGACGTCGACTCGCGGCGGTGGTTCGATCCGAGGCAAACAGGCGCGGCTGGCCCGTCCGCTCCGATGGGGCCGGCCGGCGCGCGTTCGGCCGCATTGCATTTGAATGCGGCGGAAATCATCTGACGATTGAGCGGAATGCGCGCCGATTGTACGGTTTACGTCAACAGTGAATTAGCGATTTAGGTATTTACCCTGATGTTGGCCGAGCCTAGACTTCTACTCATGCGCAACAGACCACGAGTCCTGAGCGCCTGACAAAACAATCTGGAGGTAAGCATCATGAAATCGCTGATCAAGGCAGTTGCACTGGCCGCTCTGGTGGCCGCACCGGTCGTCTCGTTTGCGCAATCGAACCAGCAGCCGCTGACGCGCGCCCAAGTGCGTGCCGAACTGGTCCAGCTCGAAAAGGCCGGTTACAACCCGAACGACTGGATGAACTACCCGGAAAACATCCAGGCTGCACAGGCGAAGATTGCCGCAGCGCAGGGCACTGGCGCGTCGGTTGACGCCACGGGCTACGGTTCGAACCCGAGCGCGACGTCGCAGTCCGGCCAGCGCGTGGTCGTGCCGGCCGCAGCCGATCGTGCGTCGGTGTACTTCGGCCACTAAGCCGTTCGCTGCACGGCGGTTTTCGAACCGCCGCCCGGTCGTATCGAAAAGCCCGCACTTCAAGCGCGGGCTTTTTTGCGTCCGCGGCCCGCGCGGCGCCGGCTGACAATCCGGTGCGCGTGCGCTAGCATCGCGGTCGATACCGACGCGGTACGACAGCCGTTGCGCCTGGGGGGCCAGCGCCGGCCTGTCCGCAGCACCGCGTGCCGGCGCTCGGCAGCATCGCCGGTCAGGCATCGGGTTCCACGACATCAACGAACAACAAACAATCCAGGAGCATCCATGCGTGTGTTGACCGGTCTGCTGTGCTCGCTGGCGCTGACGGCGAACCTCGCCCATGCCCAGGCGAATTGCGCGGACGCGACGGATCAGGCGGCAATGACCGCGTGTGCCGATCGTGCATACAAGAAATCCGATGCGGAACTGAACCGTACGTACCAGGCCGTCGCCGCCAGGCTGCACGACGCCCGGCCGCTCGCCGAGAAGCTCGTGAACGCGCAGCGCACGTGGATTGCCTACCGCGATGCCGAATGCAACTTTTCCAGCGCGAACGCCGAGGGCGGCAGCGTGTATCCGATGGTCGTGTCGACCTGCCTCGACGATCTGACTAAGACGCGCACCGAGACGCTGAAGGGCTATCTGGCGTGCGAGGAAGGCGATCTCGCGTGCCCGGTGCCTGCCAAGTAACACAACCGCGCTTCGTGCCGCCGGCCGCACGAAGTGCAGTCGGCGCGGCGGGCCGGCTTCGTCCGTTACACGTCGTCCGTTACACGTCGTCCGTTACACGTCGTCCGTTACACGTCGTCCGTTTCGTCGAGCAGCTTGTGTCGCATCGCGTAACGGACCAGCGCCGCTTCGTGCGGCATCTGCATCTTTTCCAGAATCCGCGTCTTGTAGGTGCTGACCGTTTTCGCGCTCACGCACAGCGCCTGCGCGATCTCGGTCAGCGTCTGGCCGGCGGCGATGCGCCGGAACACGTCGAACTCGCGATCGGACAGCCGCTGGTGCGGCAGCGTTTCGGCCGGCTCGTTCAGGCTCTGCGCGAACTGTTCGGCCATCGCGAGGCTCACGTAGACGCCACCCGACGCGACCTTCGTGACCGCGCCGACCAGCTCCGCGCTCGCGCTTTCCTTCGTCAGGTAGCCCGACGCACCCGCGCGGAACGCGCGCACCGCGTATTGCTGCTCCGCGTGCATGGTCAGCACGAGCACGCGCAGCGCAGGCTTCTCGTCCTTGATCTGCTTGATCAGCTCGACGCCGTTGCGACCCGGCATCGACAGGTCGAGCACGAGCACCTGCGCGGGCGTCGAGCGGACGAGCGCGATCGTCGACGGGCCGTCGCACGCCTCGCCGGCCACCTCGAATCCGGTGGCGTTCTGGAGGATGTGCCGCAGACCGTCTCGCACGAGCGTATGGTCGTCGGCGATGAGCACCTTGATCATGAGAGGGTGGTTTCCTGTTGAACGGTGCTGAGGGGAAACGCGACGGTGATCGAGAAGCCGCGCGCGAGCGCGGTGTCGATCGTCACGGTGCCGCCCAGCATGTGTGCGCGCTCGCGAATGCCGATCAGGCCGAACGATTTGTCCTCGTGGGCCGGACCGCCCGGCGCCGCGCCGCGGCCGTTGTCCGCGACGCGCAGCACGCAGAAGCCTTCCTCGACGTCGAGCCGCAGCGCGACACGCGTCGCATCCGCGTGGCGCGCGACGTTCGTCAGCGCTTCCTGCACGATGCGGAACAGCGTGGTCGCACCCGCGCTGGTGAACGTCAGGCCGCCGGTTTCGATGTGGCGCTCGACGTCGATGCCGTAGCGATTCGTGAAATCGTTCGCGAGCCACTCGATCGCGGGCACGAGGCCGAGATCGTCGAGCATCACGGGCCGTAGGTCGGCCGCGATGCGCCGCACCGACGCGACCGTCGCGTCAATCAGCCGGCGCATGGCCTGCAGGTGCGACAGCATGCCTTCGTCGGGCTGCGCGCGCCCGGGCGTGCGCAACTGCTGTTCGACGACGGACAGGTCCATCTTCAGCGCGGTGAGCTGCTGGCCGAGGTCGTCGTGCAGTTCGCGCGCGATGCGGGTCTTTTCCTCTTCGCGCACGTTCTGCAGGTTCGCCGACAGTTCGCGCAGTTCCTCGCGCGACTGCTTCAGCGCATTATCGGCGCGCTGCCGCTCGGTGATGTCGCGCAGCATGACCGTGTAGAGCTTGCCCGACGCATCGCGGATCTGCGAGATCGACGCCTCGATCGGGAATTCCTCGCCGTTGCCGCGCAGCCCGAACAGTACGCGCTGACGGCCCATCTGACGTTCGGACACGCCCGTCACACCGAACTGGTCGACATGCTTCGCGTGCGCGGCGCGGAATCGCTCGGGGATGAAGCGCGACAGCGGCGCGCCGATCGCTTCCATCGCCGACACGCCGAACACTTGCTCGGCCATCGGATTGAAGATCACGACCGTCTGCTTTTCGTCGATTGTGATGATCGCTTCCATCGACGAACGGATGATGCCCATCATCCGCGCTTCGTTGAGGATGCCGCGGCTGCTGGCGCCGGCGTCGGCGCGGCCGCGCAGCAGCGCATGGACGAGCGCCGCGAACACGAACGACGCGATCAGTCCCGCCGCGAGCACCGTGCCGGCCGCGCGTTGAGCGCCGGTCGCGCTCGGGCGGCCATCGGCGGAATAGGCGAGCGTCAGCACCGTGCCACCGAAATTCAGCTGTTCGGACCGCCGCATCAGGTCGGGCGACATCGACGCTTCGTCGGTCGTCGTCTCGGCGCTCGCGAACGGGTGCGGGTCGTCGCCGGCGGTCATCCGCAGATCGAGCCCGCGTTCCGCGTCGAGCGCGCGCTCGACCAGGTGATTCGGACTCACTTCCGCGAACAGCACGCCGTCGGCGCCGGGCTCGTGCGGGCTGGATGACGCGACGGCCGTGCGCGGCGGGGCCGTCGCGGGCAGGAACAGCGTGAGGGTGCGCGTGTCGCGGGACGTATCGTCGTCGGCCGGGTGGATGCCGAGCGCGACGTCGCCGGTGCGCAGCGTACGCGCGAGCGGCGCGGCGTCCGACGCGCCGAAGCGGACGACGACCGAGCTCGATGTCGGGGCGCTGAGCGTGGCGACGGCCAGCGAGCCGGCCGGCATCGGCGCGTTGCCGGCGAGGGCGCTGCGCGCGGCCGGCGACAACGGCGCATAGCCGATCTGCCGGACCGGCGAATACCCGTTGTCGAGACCGAGCGTGTCGGCGTACCGGCGCCATTGGTCGGGTGTCATCTGCGGCGCGAGACCGTACGCGCCGCGCGCGCTTTCGAGCACGGCGACGCCGGACTGCAGTTCGTGGCGCAGCATCGCGGTCACATGCGCGGTGCGGCGTTCGAAGCGCGTATGGACGGCGCCCTGCCACTGCTCGCGAACGAGCAGCGCAACGCCGAGCGACAGCGCGGCGCCGGCGAACAGCGTGACGACGCCGGCCGCGAGCGGCTGGCGTAACATGGTCTTGAGGCGCGTGGGCCCTCGGGCATCACGCGGCGGGGTTCCACTGGCGGTCATTCGATGGCCATTCTGGTGTCGGGGCCGCCTGTGGCACGCAGGCGGCGCGGCAAAGCCGGGAAAAACCCGCACCGGCCACGTGCGGCGTCTATTTTCGAGATGAAATTGTGCGCGGTTTACACGCTTTTTGTAATAGGGGTCAGTTAAAAAGACGGTGACCGGGCGTTGCAGCGCGCGTACCGGCCGCACTTGACGCGCATCAACCGGCGCGCCGGCACGTGGGGCAGACTGTTCGGCAGGCGAGCGGGCATCGGGCCGGCTCGCGGTGACGGGCCTGCGTGGCGCAAAGCGCAACGCAGGCCCGGTCGGAGGGTGGACCATGTACAAGCGGATTTTCGTCGGGCTCGACGGCAGCCCGAGCGCGCGTCTCGCGCTGAACGAGGCGATCCGGATCGCGGCGGCGTCCGGCGGCGAAGTCATGTGCGCATATGTCGTCGAGCACCGGCCGCAGCTAGTCGACGTCGATGCAGGCTTTGCGGCCGAACGCGACGGCGATGCGGCGGCATCCGATGCGGCGACGCCGGTGCTCGACGACGCGAAAGCCGTGCTCGCGCAGCAGCATGTGCCGGGCACCGTGCGCGCGCTCGACGCGTACGGCGAGGACGTTGCCGCGGTGCTGATGCGCACGGCCGCCGAAGCCGGCGCCGATCTGATCGTGATGGGCACGAGCGGGCGCCACGGCCTGCGCCGGCTGCTGCTCGGCAGCGTCGCGGAATCGCTGCTGCGCGCGGCCGATCGGCCCGTGCTGCTGGTGCGCCACGACGAGGCGGCGGCAGCGGCGACTGCGTGACGGTCGCCTGGCGGCGCTGACGCATGGCGGGGCGGGCAGGGCCTTCGCGAGCAGATCGCTGTTGCTGGGCGATCGCGTGTCGCGCACGCTGATCGTCGCACCGCGTATGCGCATGCCGGCATGTCCGCCGCGCGGGACGGCCGGTTGCGTCGTGCCCCGTCCTTCTGGCAGCATCGACGCGGGTTCGCCCCTGTCGTCGCGCGCTGCATTGCGCGCGCGGCCCGGTTGCCGCGCGCATGGTCGCGGCGACCGATGCAGCGGTACGCCCCTCACGGCCTCGCGTCGTCGCTCGGCCGTGAGTCGCATACCGGTTCCATACTTGGTCCACGTCATCCGCCATGCCGATTTCCGCCGCCGACCTGATTCTCCAGTTCAACCTGCAGCCGCATCCGGAAGGCGGCTATTTCAGGGAAACCTACCGCGCGACCGATCCGGTCGTGCGCCCGGCCGACGGTGCGCCGCGCGCGGCGTCCACCGCGATCTACTACCTGTTGTGCGACGGCGCGTATTCGTCGTGGCACCGGATCCGTTCCGACGAGGTCTGGCATTTCTACGCGGGCGATCCGCTCGAAGTGTGGGTGCTCGACGAGCAGGACGGGCTGACGATCCACCGGCTTGGCAATCCGCTCACGCATCCGGGCACCGTGTTCCAGGCCGTCGTGCCGGCCGGGCGCTGGTTCGGCGCGCGCTGCGCGTCGTCCGGGCACGTTGCGCTCGTCGGCTGCACGGTGGCGCCGGGTTTCGAGTTTTCGGAATTCGAGCTCGCGGATGCGGCAGCACTGAGCGCCACCTTTCCCGAGTACGCCGAATACGTCGCGCGGCTCGCGCAGCGTTCCGACGCGTAAGTACGCCGGCGACGATCGTGCCGACCGCTCTGGCGGCCGCGGTCGAGCGCGGCCGCTGCGCGCGGCATTGACCAAACCCGTTTAGAATGCCCGTGATGCAGGGTTGGCTGCGGGCGTGCCGCGGCGACCGCTGCCAGCCGTATCGGCGGCCGCCCCGCCGCACGGTTCGCCAGTCTTCCAGGAGCGCCGCCGTGTGGCACTTTCCCATCGCGATTCCCTCGTCGCTCGGCCCGTGGGCCGTGTTCGCGAGCGTGCTGATCACGCAGCTCGGCGTGCCGGTGCCTGCCGTGCCGATGCTGATTCTCGGCGGCACGATGGCGGCGATGGGGCAGGCGTCCTGGGCGAGCATGTTCGCGGCGGCGATCGGCGCGACGATGCTCGCCGATTCGCTGTGGTTCTTCATGGGGCGCACGCGCGGCCGTCGTCTGCTGAACGGGCTCGTGCGCTTCTCGCTGTCGCTCGACACGACGTTGCGCTTCGCGCGTAACGTATTCGAAAGATACGGTGCGCCGCTGCTCGTCCTGTCCAAATTCCTGCCGGGCCTCGGGCTCGTGTCGGCGCCGCTGCTCGGCACGACCGCGATCGGCGTCGGCGTATTCCTGTTCTGGGATCTGGCCGGTGCGTCGTTGTGGGCCACGGTGTGGCTCGTCGGCGGCGCAGCCGTTCACGACCAGATCGTGCAGTTCGTGCTGTGGGTGCGCGCGAGCGGCGGCACGATCCTCGACGCATTCCTCGCGATCTTCATCACGTTCCTGCTGTACCGCTGGGTGCGCCGCGTGCAATTCCGGCGTTATCTGGCACAGGTGCGGATCTCGCCGCCGCAACTGGTCGAGATGATGACGTCGAACGAACCGCCGCTGATCTTCGATGCGCGCCCGCGCGCGGTGCGCGAGCGCGAGCCGTTCAGGATCGCCGGCGCGGTGCCGGTCGATCTCGATTCGCCGGACCTGCTCGATCCCGAGGTGCTGAAGCGGCCGATCGTCGTGTATTGCGTGTGCCCGAACGAGGCGACCGCGAAGCGCCTGATCGCGAAGATGCAGCGCAAGAAGATGATCCACAACATCCGCGCGCTGAAGGGCGGGCTCGACGCGTGGGAAAAGCACGGGTACCCGGTCGAGCCGCTGCCGGCCGATCTCGATGCGTCGCGTTATTTCGTGCGGCCCGACCACGGCGGGCTCGACGGCGAATATACGGTGCGCGCGACGTTGTCCAAATAAAGCGCACACCGCGCCGCCGATTCGAATTTCATTCCCTGATTTCAGACCAACCGGTCACTACGAAAATCGGTTGGCACGAAACGTCTGATTATTCATATAATCCCGCCTGCATATTGCGTGCGCTTGATTGCGCACATTCGACGCGAGTCCGTTCGCGCCGAAAGCGATTGATCCCGTTGCCGCCTGCTACGCGCACAGCCGCGTCGCGCGGGCCGCACGGGCGTATTCCGTGAAAGGCCCGATCCGTCTTCCGGATTGTTCCGGAACATGCCGATAATCTTCGGCGATTCCAATCGGAGTGGCGCAGTATCCGCAACGTTTTCATCTGGAAAACGGCGGCGGGGATTTTTCGTTTTCGGTTTGCCGGGATCGGCATGAACGGTCGCGCATTGACATCGACAATGACGGCGGCCGGTTCGCGGCTGCCAGGAGACGGACTTGAAACAACCAGAAGACCAGCTGCACCGCGGGCTGGAAGAGCGGCACATCAACCTGATGGCGCTCGGCGCCACCATCGGCGTCGGCCTGTTCCTCGGCTCGGCCACCGCGATCCGCACGGCCGGCCCGGCCATCCTGCTGACCTACCTGCTGGGCGGTATCGTGATTTTCCTGATCATGCGCGCGCTTGGCGAAATGGCGATCACCAATCCGGTAGCAGGCGCATTCAGCCGCTATGCACGCGACTACCTCGGTCCGCTCGCGGGCTACCTGACCGGCTGGACCTACTGGTTCGTGTGGATCGTCACCTGCATGGCGGAAATCACCGCGGTCGGCGTCTACATGCACATGTGGGTTCCCGGCGTGCCGAACTGGATCTGGGCCCTCGCCGCGCTCACCGCGATGGGCGCGGTGAACTTCATCGCGGTCAAGCTGTACGGCGAATTCGAGTTCTGGTTCGCGCTGATCAAGATCGTCACGATCGTGTTGATGATCGTCGGCGGCGGCCTGATGATCGCGTTCGGCATCGGTAACGGCGGCGTCGCGACGGGCATCTCGAACCTGTGGGCGCACGGCGGCTTCATGCCGCACGGCATCGACGGCGTGATCGGCGCGCTGCCGATCGTGATGTTCGCGTATCTCGGCGTCGAGATGCTCGGCCTCACGGCCGGCGAGGCGCGCAACCCGGAGAAGTCGCTGACGAAGGCCGTCAACTCGGTGTTCTGGCGCGTGCTGATCTTCTACATCGGCGCACTGTTCGTGATCATGTCGCTGTATCCGTGGGACCAGATCGGCACGCAGGGCAGCCCGTTCGTGATGACGTTCTCGCGGCTCGGGATCCCGGCCGCCGCCGGCATCATCAACTTCGTCGTGCTGACGGCGGCGCTGTCGTCGTGCAACAGCGGCCTGTTCAGCACCGCACGGATGCTCTACAACCTCGCGCAGCAGGGCCAGGCGCCGGCCAGGCTTGGCCGCGTGAACCGCAACGGCGTGCCGGTGTACGGCGTACTCGTGTCGGTCGCGCTGCTGCTGATCGGCGTGCTGCTGAACTATCTCGCACCGCAGCACGTATTCGTGTGGCTGACGTCGGTGTCGACGTTCGGCGCGATCTGGACGTGGTGCGTGATCCTGATCGCACAGATGCGCTTTCGCCGGACGCTGTCGGCCGACAGGGTCGCGCGCCTGCCGATCCGCGTGCCGTTCTATCCGCTCGGCTCGTTCGCCGCACTGGCGTTCCTCGCGCTGGTCGTCGTGCTGATGGCGTTCTCGCCGGATACGCGTGTCGCGCTCGTGATCGGCCCGGTGTGGATCGTGCTGCTGGGCATCGCGTATGCGGTGTTCTACGCGAACCGCCCGGCGACGTCGGTCTCGACGGAGTCGTAAGCGACCCGGGCGACGGGCGCTGCGCCGCGCACCCGAAATGTGCGCGCGGCGCAGCGCGGCCGGCACGTGTGTTGATCGCAATCATGCACGCGCGGCCCGGGCATCATATGCTGTTTGAATTGCTTGTCCGCGCTTCGCATGGCCATCCGCCGATGCCTGCGACCGCGCCGGCCGTCCGGCCGCCGCGCGTCGATTCCGCGCGAAGCTCCGGGCGTCGCTTCACGACGATGCACCCGCAAGGAGGCTTTCGCCATGCAATCCACCCAGTCCATCCCGCCGCTCGCCCGGATCGCGCTGGTCGTCGATCCGACACCGGAATCGCTGTCCGCCGCGCGCTATGTGAGCACGCTGCTGCGTCCCGGCATGCGGGTGCGCATCGTCTGCGCAATCGACAACCCGCGTCTCGTGCTGCCCGACATCCCGCGCATCGACGCGCTGCTGACGTCGGCGCGCGACGACATGGTGCGCGAAGCGCAGGCGGTGCTCGAGCACACGGCCGCGCTGTTCGCCGGCGCCGGCGTGGAACTCGAGCAGGCGATCGTCGATACGTCGGTCACGGGCGGCTCGGTGGCCAATGCGCTCGCGAACGATACGTCGACCTGGCAGGCCGATGTGCTCGCGGTCGGCGCGAATCCGCATCATGGGCTGCTGCGGCTCGTCGAAGGCGCGATGTCCGACACGCTCGCCACGCGTGCCCGCTGCGCGTTGCTGATCGTGCCGGCCGACTACGCACGGCCGTCGGACGGGCCGCTGCAGCGCCTGATGTTCGCGGTCGACGGCAGCGAGCCGTCGTTGCATGCGGTTCATGTCGGGCTCGGCTTCGCGGCGCCGACGACGCTGCTGTACGCGGCCTATGTCGTCGATCGCGCGGTTCGTCTGACCGATATCGTGCCGGTGCGCGCGCTGGAGGATGCGTATCGCGCGGAGGGCGAGGATGCGCTCGCGCGCATCGGCCCGGTGTTTCATGCCACCGGGAACCCGACCAAGCGCGGCATCGTCGAAACTCGTCCGACCAGCGACGACGTCGCGCACGCGCTGATGCGCGACGCCGTGCACTGGCATGCGGAACTGTTGGTGGTCGGCACGCACGGCCGGCGCGGTATCGCCGCGTGGCTGATCGGCAGCGTCGCGCGGCGCGTCGCCCATCTCGCGCAGGTGCCGGTGCTGCTGGTGCGCGGTGCCGCATGAATGTCGCGATGAAGCACAAGCGAAGCGGACATTCGTTGACCTGCATCAGAAACGGCGTGAATGTTGCGTGAGACATTGACGCAATATTGCCGGTGGAAGACGGTTCGTCCGTGTGCGATGCGTGCGCACGGATACATCGGTCGCGCGACGCGTCGAAACGTGCCGACAATGCCCGCGATCGAACGCGCGGCGGGCGTCGTTTCTCACCGGTCATTTTCCGGAACCGGGCCATGCATCGCATGGCGCGATCCGATCAAGCACTCTCTGGCACGAGGGTAGGCAGCAGGCTGCTGCCTTGGGCGACGGACGGGGTGTCGATCACCCCGTCCGCTTCCCCGGCCCCGTCGAACAGCTTTCCTCGCAGGAATGCTTCGTTGATGTCGCCGTGCGGAACGGCGCGTAATGACACGTAATCACCTATCACGGCACGCGATCGCGCGGTTGCGGATCGGTGTGGACGTCGGCATGCGATGCGCTGTCACGCACTATGCGCTCGCTGCCGGAGCGTCGACGCAGTCGTGATGCGGCCTCGTGCCGCGCGGGCTGCGTTCGGGCATGCAGGCGTCACGCCGTTACGTGATGCGAAGGGCGTGCAGGGCATGCCGACGGCCGGCGCCGCGGCATACGCGTGCGCGGCGATGCGCGCCATGCAATCGTCCTCGTGTGCCGGGCGCGCGATTGCGCAGCCGCGGCCAGCCGGGGCGCGTCTTGCGGCGCGTTCCCGGAACGACCGGTGCATCGGCAGCGGCGCGTGCGCACAGCGCGGTGGCGAACCGCTGCAGCGCGAACACCGACCCCGCGACGCTCTGGTATTTTTCGCGGCCGATCTGCCCGTCGAGCGTGACGAGCAAACCCGACTCGCGCGCGAGCGCGAGCAGCGCGTCCAGATCTGCGGGCGGGCGGATGCCGGCCTGCACCGCGGGCGCGGCGTGCTCAGGTGTGCGCCGCTGTCCGTCCCGGGTCCGGAAGTTACGAGGTGTCATGGTTGGTCTCCTGCGCCGGACCCCGCGTACCGGCTCGACGGCCGGCTGAGCGATGACCCGGTATGAACGCTCGGTTCGTGACGTCAGTATCGGCCCGGCGGCCGGCATTGCCAATCGGCGCGTGCTGAAGTCGCTGTCAGGCATTGCGCGCGACCTATCGGAATCCGCTGACACGCGAGGCGAACGATCTGCCGCGGCGCCGCGGTTCGGTTCGGCCGCGCACGGCACCCCGTGCCGCGATCCGCTGCATTTCAACTGACGAATCGTGGCCGCTGCCGGCGCTTGACGCAGGTTTTCGACCGGACTAAGTTCCTCACTGCATCGACGTCGCGCGGCGCTCCATCTGCCGCCTGATCGACGGTGCCGCGCCTCGGGGCGGCGTGGCAAGGCTTCCAGTCTTCCAGTGGTTCGCGGGCGATCTGCCTCGCGGGCGCTGTGCGCGCACCGGTCCTTCGGCGGATCGGCGCGACGGTATGCAACATACCGTTGATCGAGCGCAAACACGCTTCGGCGCATCGCACGCCGGGCGGCCGTCCAGTCTCCAAACTTCCGGTAGCGTCATCTTTTCGTTCCTCGACCGTCAGGAGCTCGTCGATGTCACAGGACAATCTGCTCGATTCACTCAAGGAAGTCGCCGAACGGCGTGCAATCGGCGCCGACCAGTTGCGTACGATGCTCGACGACGAAGTGCGTGCACTGTCGTCCGACGCGCGCGTGCACGATTACATCCATGTGTTCGCGATTCGCCACCTGCGCGAACGGATGCGCAGGCAGGACGAGCTCGAACGCGATACGTCGGCCGGCACACCGCACCGCGAACCGGATCAGGCGACGAGCCGCCGTCTGTGAAACACGGGCGCCGCGGGCCGGCCCAGCCCCCCGCGGCGTCTGCGCAATCGTCCTGACAGCGGGCTTGCGACGGTCGGCGGATTTCGTCAGACAATTGACTGAATTGTCGCGACGGCCTCAAGTAAGCGGCGCAAATGCCGTATACCCGGTGAATTCGTCCACCGGGCGTTCGCGCTCCCTTACCGAGTCGTTGCCATGTTCTCGTCCATCCGGACCCGTATCCTCGCCGCGTGCGTTGCCATCGTCGTATTCGCACTCGTCGCCACCACACTGATCAATTATTTCATCGCGCACACGTACAACGACGACGCGATCGACCGCAACCTCACTTCCGTCGCCAGCGGCCACGTGGTCGGCATCGGCGACTGGGTCGCGACCCGGAGCCGGATGATCGTGTCGCTGCAGGACGCCGCCCTGTCGCCCGATCCGGTGCCGGTCTTCAAGCAGATGGCCGAGGCCGGCGGCTTCACCAACGTCTACGTCGGCTATGCGGACAAGGCGTTCCATTTCTCCGACCCGACCGGCATCGGGTCCGACTACGATCCGACCAGCCGTCCGTGGTACAAGCAGGCCGCGCAGGCCGGCAAGCCGGTCGTCACGCCGCCGTACATCGACGCGGGCACCGGCAACCTGGTCGTCACGTTCGCGGTGCCGATCCTGCGCGATGGCGGGCTGAAGGGCGTCGTCGCAGCCGACGTCGCGATGGACAGCGTGATCGCGAACGTGAAGTCGATCCGCCCGACGCCCGCGAGCTTCGGGATGTTGATCGACAGCAACGGCCACATCGTCGCGCATCCGGACGCGAAGCTCACGCTGAAGCCGGTCACCGACGTGTCGCCCGATCTCGGCGCGCTCAGCGCGGCGGCGCTCGCCGGCGCGAGCGCGCCGGTCGAAGTGCACGTCGGCGGCGACGCGAAGCTGGTGCGAGCGCAGGCCGTGCCGGGTACCGACTGGTATGCGCTGGTACTGCTGGACAAATCCGAAGCGACAGCCGGGATGCGTTCGCTGCTGACCGCTTCGCTGATCACGCTGGTGGTGATCGTCGGCGTCGCGTCGCTGATCGTCGGCGCGATCACGGCGACCGCGTTCCGCCGCCTGTCGCAGGTGCGTCAGGCGATGGCGTCGATCGGCTCGGGCACGGGCGACCTCACGCAGCGCCTGCCGGCCGAAGGCCGCGACGAGGTGGCCGACATCGCGCGCTCGTTCAACAGTTTCGTGGACAAGCTGAACGACGTGATGCGCCAGATTCGCGATGCGAGCGAGTCGGTGCGTACGGCCGCGAACGAAATCGCCGCCGGCAACCAGGATTTGTCGTCGCGCACCGAATCGGCGGCGGCGAGCCTGGAGGAAACGGCCGCGTCGATGGAAGAAATCACCGCGACGGTCGGCCAGTCGGCCGCTGCCGCCGGCCAGGCCGACGAACGCGCGGCCGCCGCGTCGCGGATCGCGTCGCACGGCGGCGTGGTCGTGTCCGACGTCGTCGCGACGATGGAGAGGATCGAGGAAGCGTCGGGCCGGATCGGCGACATCATCGGCGTGATCGACGGGATCGCGTTCCAGACCAACATCCTCGCGCTGAACGCGGCAGTCGAGGCGGCGCGCGCGGGCGAGCAGGGGCGCGGTTTCGCGGTGGTCGCGCAGGAAGTGCGCAGCCTCGCGCAGCGCAGCGCGCAGGCCGCGCGCGAGGTGAAGGTACTGGTCGAATCGACGGTCGCGAGCGTGTCGGCCGGGTCGGGGCAGGTGCGCCAGGCCGGCGACACGATGCGCGAGATCGTGTCGAACGTCGCGAACGTTACAACGATCATCTCCGAGATCACGCACGCGGCGAACGAACAGACGCGCGGGATTCAGGAAGTGAATCGCGCGGTCACGCAGCTCGACGAAATGGTGCAGCAGAACGCGGCGCTCGTCGAACAGTCGACCGCGGCCGCGACCGCGTTGCAGACGCAGGCGAACGCGCTCGCGTTGACGGTCGGGCAGTTCAAGGTCGCATGACCTGGGCCTGAGCCGGGCGGCGCGATCGGCAATCGGCCGATCCGTGTGCTCGCAATGCGCGTGACGGTGCCGGCCGTCAAGTGTTGCCGTCGTCGCGCATCAGCGCGAGACGGTTGTAGAGGGTCTTCAGGCTGATGCCGAGCGCTTTCGCGGCTTGTGGCTTGTTGCCGTCGAAGTGATCTAACGTCGCCGCGATAAAGCGCTGCTGTACATGGTGCAGCGTCGCGCCGAGCGGCAGCGCCATGGCATCGTCCGACGTATGGCCGGGCAGTATCGTCGGCTTCGGCAGCGCGACGTCGATCCCGTCGTCCGCGAGGATGTACGCGCGCTCGATCGTGTTGTGCAGCTCACGCACGTTGCCGGGCCACGAATACGCGCGCAGCGCCGCGATCGCCGCATCGGTCAGCTGTTTGTGCGAGCGGTGCCGCGCGTTTAGTGTGTCGACGAATTCGTGCGCGATCGTCTCGACGTCGCCGTCCCGCTGGCGCAGCGGCGGCACGTACAACGCGAACGCGGCGAGGCGGTAGAACAGGTCCTCGCGCAGCCGGCCGTCGCGCACGGCCTCGGCCGGATTGTGACGGGTCGCCGACAGGATGCGCACGTCGAGCGGGATCGATTCGGTGCCGCCGACCCGCACGATCGTGTTGGATTCGAGCGCCCGCAGCAGCTTCACTTGCAGCGCAGCGGGCATTTCCGCGATCTCGTCGAGCAGCAGCGTGCCGCCGCACGCGGCTTCGAAGAACCCTTCGCGCTGCGCGACCGCGCCGGTGAAGCTGCCTTTCTCGTGGCCGAACAATTGCGCCTCGGCGATATCGGCCGGAATCGCGCCGCAGTTCACGGGCACGAACGGCCCGTCGCGACGCGTGCTGAGGTCGTGCAGCCGGCGGGCGACGATATCCTTCCCGACCCCGCTTTCGCCGGCAATCATCACGCTCGCGCGGGTCGGCGCGATTTTCTCGATACGGCCGAGCAACGTGCGCATCGCGGCGGAGCGGCCGGACAGCCGGCGTGCATCGGCGCGTTGTTTTGAACGGGGGGCGGATTCAGCCATGGGTTCAGGCGGGCCGGTTTGAAAATAGGCACCGCGCGTTTCCTTCGTTGCAATATTTATCATCGACAGCGCAACGGAACGGAAGGTGCCGCGGTATAGAAATTTCCAATGCCGGGGCCGATGCTGCAAGGAATACTCGATCGCGGCGGTCGGGTCGCCCAGCGGTGCGTTTTTACATCGCTGCAATGAAAAATCGAAAGCCGCGTGCAATCGCATCCGCGCAGATGCGGCGTCCGGCCGACCGGCACGCCGGCCGTGGTCCGCGGTGCCGGGGGCGGTGCGGCGCGGTAGCGAACGGTCTGGCCTCGGGTACGTCCGTTGCGGGGGCGCGTAGGCTCGCCCGATGCGTTCGACGGCATGCCGTCGCATGACGGTCGCTGGCGCGATGCAAGGAAACGATGAGGACTTATACCCGTGAGCTGTTCCGGCAGGGTGCATGGGTCGTGCTGGCCGTCGGGGCGGCGTCCGCGCTGCAGGCGTGGGCGATGCGCGTCGTCGGCGCGCATGAACCGTTTGCACCGCTGCCTTTCTATGCAGGCGTCGCAGCCGCCGCATGGCTGACGTCGTTCGCCGGCGGGCTGGCCGCGACGGCTGCCAGCGTGGCCGCGATCGCCGTGCTGTGGTGGCCGGATGCGCCGATGGCCGCGCTGCTCGCGCAGGCCGGCGCGTTCGTCGCGATCGGTTTCGTCGAGTGCGTGCTGGTGATGGCCGTGAAGCCGCTGCTCGCGAGCGAACGGCTGCGCGGCGCGGTCGATGCCGCCGAGGACGCCGGGCGGATGCCGCGACACGAACCGGCTCCCGCGGCGCGCTCGCTCGACGACATCCTGCTGCGCCGCGTGGTCGATGCCTCGCCCGATGCGATCGTCGGCGTCGATGCCGACCGGCGGATCACGAGCTGGAATCCGGCCGCCCGGCGCATCTTCGGCATGGATGCCGCGACGGTGCTCGGACACGACGTGACGACGCTGATCGCGCCGCGCTGGCTGCGCAGGCATCCCGTCCCCGTGTCGTTCGCGAACGCGCGCGCGCCCTCCGGCCCGCTCGACATCCTCTGTTTGCGTCGCGACGGCGGCCGCTTTCGCGCGACTGTCGCGGCGTCGCCGATCGTCGACGCACAGGGCAACTGCACCGGTTTGTCGATGACGCTGCGCGAGGCACGCGAGCGTCGCCGCGAAGAGCGGCGCGACGTGCGCTCGTTGCGTGGCGCGCACGACGCGCGCGTGCAGGCCGACGAGTCGAACCGGATGAAGGACGAGTTGCTGGCCATCGTGTCGCACGAATTGCGCACGCCGCTGAACGTGATCTACGGCTGGGTCGAAGTGCTGCGCAGCGCCGACGGTCAGGGCTTCGCGCACCAGGCGATCGACGCGATCGACCGCAGTGCGCGATCGCTGGCGCACATGGTCGGCGACCTGCTCGACGCATCGTCGCTCGCAACCGGCCGCATGCGCCTCGAATGCATGCCGGTCGACCTCGTGCGCATCGTGCGCGAAGCGGCGCGCGAACTCGGCGCGAGTGCCGAGGCGAACGGGCTCCAGTTGTCGACCGACTGCACGATGGCCAACTGCGTGATTTCCGCCGACGGCGAGCGTCTGCGCCAGGTGCTGTCCAACCTGCTGTCGAACGCGATCAAGTTCACGCCGCCGGGCGGACGCGTCAGGATCTCGCTGACGCGCGCCGGGGCGCGCGTCCGCCTGTCGGTCACCGATACCGGGCAGGGCATTTCCGCCGAGCGCCTGCCCCATCTGTTCGACACGTTCAACCGGCCCGAAGGCGCGTCGGCGTCGCCGAAGCGCGGTCTCGGGCTCGGGCTGTCGATCGTGCGCAACATCGCACGGCTGCACGGCGGCGAAGTCGCGGCGACGAGCGACGGCGTTGGGCGCGGCACGACGGTCACGGTCATGCTGCCGGTCGACGCGGACGGCGACGATTCGTTCGGCCACCCGCTGCGGCCGAGCGGCGCATCGACGGCGGTCGCGCTCGACGGCCAGCGCGTGCTGGTCGTCGACGACGACGCGACGTCGCGCGCGAGTCTCGCCGCGGCGCTCGAAACGCTCGGCGCACAGGTGTCGACCGCGCAATCGGGACACGACGCGCTCGACGTCGTCGCACGGCAGCGCCCGAGCGTCGTGCTGTCCGATCTCGCGATGCCGGACGGCGACGGCTTCTGGCTGCTCGAGCATATCCGGCATCTGCCGGACGGCCGCGCACGCTTGCCGGTCGTCGCGGTGACCGCGCATGCGGGCAGCACGGACCGCAACCGGGTGATGGCCGCCGGTTTCGATGCGTATCTGTGCAAGCCGGTCGATATGCCGACGCTGGCGAGCGTGATCGTCGACGTATCGCCGGATGACCGGAAGGCCGGATGCGGCTCGCGTCGCTGACGCGCGGGCCGCATCCGTCCACCCGCCAGGAGGTGCGATGAAAGGATCGGAAAACACGCCGCGCGAGGGCGCCCCCCGGGCCTCGGCACGCATCCGGCGCATGCCGCCGGTCGGACGGATCGCGAGCATACTGATGCTGTCGTGTGCATGGATCGCGATGCCTCGCTACGCGTCGGCGGACGAAAGCGTTCGGGCGACGCTCGCGAGCCAGGCGTCGGCCGTCGGCGGCCAGCTTCGCGATGCGACGCTCGCGTCCCGTATTCGGGCCGCGCTCGTCGCCGAGCGGGGGCTGGCGTCCGACGACATCGACGTGCAGGCCCACGGCCGCGTGGCCGAGCTGACGGGCAGTGTGCCCGACGCGCCGCAACATGCGACCGCGGTCCGGGTCGTGCACGACGTCGACGGCGTGCGCGGCGTGCGCGACAGGCTGCAGATTCGCCGGAAGTAACGTGATGCGCGGGCAAGCGTCGGGGCCGATCGGGCGTCGCGCGTCTCGCGGCCCTGCGCGGCACCAGGCAGGAGGGTTCGACATGGACACCATCATCGCGGGCCGTTTCTCGACGCTCGAGCGGGCGGAGCACTGCGCGGAACAATTGCGCGGCCACGCCATGCATCGGGACGACGTGAAGGTCTTCTTTCTCAATCCGCCGGGGCAGCACGCGCTGTTCTGGCTCGGCGGCGACGTCTATGCGGATTCCGCGGCGCGCCCGGGCGGCATCGGCGCGCTGGAGGGCGTGGCCATCGGCGCGATCGTCGGGCTGGCGGGCGCCGCCTTGCTGTATCTCGGCGGGCTTCATTCGCCGCTCGCATGGATCGGCGTGCCGCTGGTCGGCGGCTACGTTGGCGCGCTGTGCGGTGCGCTTGGCAAGATGAACGGCGATGCGCCGGAAGGCCATGGTGCGCTGAAACAATGCGAGAACGGAGTCGTGCTGGCCGCGCACGTCAGGAGGCGCACGGCGACGTTCACGGAGCGTACGCTGCTGGCGTGCGGCGCGCTGTCGATCGAGCGGGTCGAAGGCGCATGGCAAAAAGGCGCGTGGACCGATTTCTTCACGTCCGCGCATCGCCCCGCATGATGCGCGCACCTGCAGCGTTCGGCCGGTTCGAGCCTTCGGCGGAACCGGAGATCCGGATGCGGCCGGGTGGAAAGCGCCGGAGCGGATGCCGATCCACGGGAGCCGCAGGCCTCGCGCGCGGGCTGGTATCGGGCATGCTCGCGACGGGTTGCGCGCTGGCGGCGGCGCCCGCGTGTGCGCAGACGGCGAGCGCCTCGTCGGTGCAGGTCGCGCCGGGCGTCACGCGCCCCGGCGAGGCCGCCGACGAGACCGCCGACGAGGCCGACATGACGCGGCGGCCGACCGCATCAACGCCTAATTCGTCGACAAGGCGAGCATCGTCGGCAGGACGCAACTGCAGGCGAGCCAACTCGCGCTCGATCGATCGTCGAATCCGGACGTGAAGGCGTTCGCGCGCCGGATGGTCGACGATCGCGGCCGTATCGCCGGCGCATTGCGCCGGCTCGGCGCGCAAAAGGGCAAGCCCGTGCAGGTGGGGATGCGTGTCGATCCGGCCCGAGCGGACGTCGAGCATGATGTTCGTGACCTTGCCGATGTCGTCGCCATCCATCGTCAGCACGTGGTGGTCTTCCAGCGTGCCGGCAACCATCACGTCCGGACCCGGCCCGCCGGCTGAACGGCTGCCGTCGCCGACGATGCGCGCGCGCGTGCGCGACGCCCTGTCCGTTGTCATCGCAGTCTCCAGGTCGAAGGGGCGCCGGGCTTGCCGCGGGCGCCACATGGATGAAGGCGGCGTCGCTCAGCGACGCCGCGGCAATGACATGTCCTCGAGCGTGTTGGCCAGCTCGTCGCGAGCGGGGCCGCCCGCGCGTGTCGCGATGTCGCCGAGCGACACGATGCCGACGAGTTGCCTGTTGCCGTCGAGCACCGGCATCCGGCGCAACTGCACGTCGGCCATCCGCTGCTGCACGTCGCCGACACCGTCGTCCTCGACGCACCACTGCACGGGTGCGGATGCGACCGCCATCACGGGCGTGTCGGGCGAATGGCCGCGCGACAGCGCACGCACTGCGAGGTCGCGATCCGTCACGATCGCGACGAGCCCGGTGCCGTCGCAAACCGGCAGCACGCCGATGTCGAAGCGCTGCATCGATTCGGCCGCATGGCGAATCGTGTCGGTGGGCGCGACGCACACCACGTCGCGCGACATGATCTCGTTGACGCGATACATGAACGCCTCCTTCGTAAGCGAGGCGATGTGCGAGCAGGACGCGTGCCGCGCTCGGCGCGGTACGTGCCGGGCCCGCACGGCCGGGGCACGGAGAAATTTGCCAGCACGCTTGTACATCTTCCACGGCGGGAACCGCGGCCGGGACGCGAGCGACGTCAGCGGCCGACGCCCGTCATCGCGACGATTGCGAGAACCAGCGCGCTCTCGAGCGCGGCCAGCGACGCGACGCCGCGGCGCCGCTGACTTCATGCCAGGCTCGTTCCATGCGTTTCATCTGTTTCGCTCCGGTTGATCCGCTCTTTCGTAGGCTGGCGCACCTCGGACCGGATGCCGCCGTCAGCCGTGATCGCGAGGCGATGGTGGGGTGTCGGGCGCGCGACGTTCGCGTCCGCCGGACGGTTTGGCGGGGGCGATGCGGGTCGCGCCGCCGACGGCGGGCGGGTCGCTGGCCGGAAACGCTTCTTCGAGCCCTTCGTCGATGCGCTCCTCCGTCTTGTCTTCGGACGGCGGGCGCGACGTGGCGAGCCGGAATGCTCCGGCGGCCGGTAACACGGCGTCGCGGCGGCCGGTGGCGTGAACGGTCATGATCGAACCTCCTTTACGGGTTACGACGGGCGCAAGCGCCGTGCCGCGTATCGGCGGCGGCACGGCCCTTGCCGCCATCGAGCCGCCGGCGCCGGCGGACGCGAGGCCCGCACGCCGCCGGCGTGGGCGAGAGGAAATCGTGATGAATGAACCCAGGGAAAGGATACGTTACGACGCGAACGTGTGCGGCGACGATTTCAGTCATGTGCGCGGGCGTTTCGATATATGGAAGCGCGAATCGCCGACCTGTCGCCCCGCGCAGCGCCTGTTCGCCGGCATGGACGCGGTGCGCGAACCGAACATGCCGTCCACGAGGGGCCGGCAAGCGAGGGTCGTGCGATGCGCGCCGTCCGATCCGTTCGCTTGCCGTGCAACTTGCCGGGGAAGGGCGCACGATGTGGCTCGTGATGGCGGCTTGCGACGGGTGAGCGGGCCGCATGGTATCGCAGGGTTGGCAGCGTGCAGGCACGCCGCTTGCGCGCGCTCGCCGCGCCAATCGACACGCGCGAGCCGCCGCGCAGGAGTGACATGAGCACGCCATCCATGCTGCACCGTCCCGAACCGATCCCCGACGTCGAGCCCGACCCGGCGTGGCCCGAGCACGACGATCCGGTGGATCCGCCCGTGCCGGCGGGGCCGCCGCAGGGCGATCCGCCGTCGCAACCGCCGCCGATGCGGATGCCGGGCGGATGCAGCGAACCGAAGCCGGCCGCGCGATCACTGAAGGGAGGACCATCATGGACATTCACGTGCAATCGCCGGACAAGCGCGCGATCGCTCAGGTGCTGGGCCGCTATTTCGAGTCGCGTTCGTTGCGCTATCACATCGAGGAATTTCCGGGCGGCGTGCTCCATATCGGCTTTCGTGCGAGCGGCCGCCCGGTCGCCGTCACCGTGTCGTTCGACGATTCCGCGTACGACACC
This sequence comes from Burkholderia sp. Bp9016, assembly GCF_003857765.1. Lineage (NCBI taxonomy): Bacteria > Pseudomonadati > Pseudomonadota > Betaproteobacteria > Burkholderiales > Burkholderiaceae > Burkholderia > Burkholderia sp. Bp9016. The sequence continues at coordinate 30,377 of NZ_QTPY01000003.1, read as the reverse complement.
TACACGCACTGGGACGCGAGCCAGAAGCAACTCGCGCTCGGACGGCTCGCGGACGGCTTCTCGCGCATGATGTCGACACGCAGTCCCGCCGCGCTCGCCGGTGATTACCACGTCGAGCGTTTCTGATTCCGCGACGATCCACCTGCGCGTACCGGAATCCGGCAAAGTGCCCGCATGCAACGGGCGCTTTGCGGCTTCGCGCGTGTCGCGTAGGATGTCCCTTAATTCAGCGCACACTACGTTCGCGCCGTCGGCGGTTTGTCGTGGCAGCCGATCGAGCGCGACGCGCTTTCCCTCAGGTTCGTTTTGCGCAACCGACGGAGACCGCCTTGACGACCATTGCTCGCCTGCTGTTGTCGCCCGCTACACGCCGGTTCGTATCCGGCCTGTCGGCCTTCGCCGCGCTCGCGGCATCCGGCGCGCGCGACGCGTCGGCACAGACGCCTTCGCCGCTCGGCGAATGGCAATACTCGGCGGGCATCCCGCTGCAGAAGCTGTTCAATCCGGCCGTTCCCACGTGGCAGGCCAGCTTCGGCGCCGCGATGACGCTGCAGCCGCGTTACGCGGGCTCCGATCGCTATCGCGTGATGGGCGGCCCGAATTTCGACGTGCGCTATCGCGACCTGTTCTTCCTGTCGACGGGCGAGGGGCTCGGCGCGAACGTGCTGCGCGGGCCGAACTGGCGCGTGAGCATGTCGGTCGGCTATGACCTCGGGCGCCGTTCGGCCGACGATCTCGGCCACCTGAACGGTCTCGACAACATCAATGCGGCGCCGGTGATGAAGCTTGCGGCCGACTACGTGATCTCGAAGGATTTCCCGCTCGTGCTGCGCGCCGATGTCCGCCGCAGCATCGGCGGATCGAACGGCTGGATCGGCGATTTTTCCGCGTACATGCCGATGCCCGGCAGCAACGAGCATTTCTTCTGGTTTGCGGGGCCGACCGTGTCGTTCGCCGATTCGCGCTACATGAACAGCTGGTTCGGCGTGAGTCCTGGCGCGTCGGCGCGTTCCGGGCTGCCGGCCTATTCGGCGAGCGCCGGGATGAAGTCGTACGGCGCGGGCGTGACGATGGTCTGGTTCGTGGACAAGCACTGGTTCGTGACGATGGACGGCGCGATCGAACAACTGGTGGGCCGCGCACGGCGTAGCCCGATCACGCAGCAGTCGACGAACGGCGTATTCGACATGTCGGTGAATTACCAGTTCTGAGCGGAACCGAGCCGGGCGGGTCATCCGTGGCGTGGGGCATTTTTCGTCACATTTGATATGATTGCGACCTGTACAAACGTACAGTGATCGATCCCCGTGACGCCTGCATCGCCGACGCCCCCGGCGTTTTACTACCTGACCAATTTCGAACGCGCGCTGGCCTGGCTCGGCGAGCGTTACGACGACCTGCTCGACGAGCACGAGCACGCGTTTCTGCGCCATTTCCCGCAGTTGCCGCAGGCATCGCGCGCGCTGCTCGTGCGGATGCTGATGCGCAACGGGTTCGATTTCCGCGCCAGCAAGCTCGTCTACGACGAAATCGGCTGCCCGCTCGACGCGGCCGCGCCGCTCGTCGCGCTCGGCTGGGTCGATCCGGCGCCCGCGCTCTCGCTCGACGAACTGTTCGCACTGTCGACCAAGGCCGATCTGCTGAAGGTGTTTCCGGCGCTCGCCGCGCACGCGGGCGAGCGCAAGCCCGAATGGCTGGAGCGGCTGCGACCCGCGCACGATGTCGCGCAACCGCTCCATGCATGGTTCGAACAGGCCGACGATCGCGTGCTGCGCGTGACTGTCGGCGCGCTGTGCGACCGGTTGCGGCTGATGTTCTTCGGCAATCTGCATCAGGACTGGAGCGAATTCGTGCTCGCCGATCTCGGCGTATTCCAGTACGAGAGCGTGCCGTTCGCGCCGTCGTCGCGCGCGTTCCAGCAGCGCGACGACGTCGATACGTATCTCGCCTTGCAGACTTGCCGCGAAGCGCTCGAGGCGTGGCCCGACGACCTGCCGTTCGACGATCTGCTGCGTGCAATCGACGCGGTGAGTTGCGTGCAGCCGTGGCTCGCGACGCGCCGCGCGAAGCTGTTGTTTACGCTTGGGCAAATCTGCGAGCGCCGCGCCGACTGGCCCGCCGCGCTCGACGCGTATGCGCGCAGCGCGTGGCCGGGCAGCCGCCATCGGCGCATTCGCGTGCTCGAACGCTGCGGACGCGACGACGACGCGCTCGCGCTGGCGCTCGACGCGCGCAACGGCTTCGAAAGCGACGAGGAACGCCAGCGCGTCGAACGGATGCTGCCGCGTCTGCAGCGGCGCGTCGGACAGCGGGTCGAACGCGCGCATGCCGCGCCGGACGTGCCGCGCGAGACGCTGGTGCTGGCGCGCCCCGATGCGTTCGTCAGCGTCGAATTCGCCGTGCGCGATCATCTGGCGCAGCCCGAAGCGCCGGTTCATTACGTCGAGAACACGCTGATCAATTCGCTGTTCGGGCTGCTGTGCTGGGAGCCCGTGTTCGCGGCCGTGCCCGGCGCATTCTTTCACCCGTTCCAGCGGGGGCCGGCCGACCTGCATGCACCCGATTTCGCGGTGCGCCGCACCGATGCGTTCGCCGCCTGCTTTGCGCAGCTCGACTCGGGCGCTTATCGCGATACGATCCTTCGTCACTACGCGACGAAGGCGGGGCTGCAATCGCCGTTCGTGTTCTGGGGCGTGCTGTCCGACGAACTGCTCGACGAGGCGCTGGCGTGCCTGCCGCCCGAGCATCTGCGGCTGTGGTTCACGCGCCTGCTCGCGGATATCCGCAGCAACCGCTCGGGGCTGCCCGATCTCGTCCGTTTCTGGCCCGGCGAGCGGCGCTATGAACTGATCGAGGTGAAAGGCCCCGGCGACCGGCTGCAGGATAACCAGACACGCTGGCTCGCGTACTGCATCGCGCACGGGATTCCGGTGCGCGTCGTCGATGTCGAATGGGCGGGCGCCGGTGTCGAGCCGGCCGAAGCGGCGGGGCTGTCCGCATGAGCTATGTCGTCGCGGTGCGGGCGATGTGCGAGTTCACCGCGCGGCGCGGCGATCTCGACCTGCGCTTCACGCCCGCGCCGACCGCGCTCGAAGGGATCGCGGGCCACGGCGCCGTCACGTCGAACCGCGGCGCGCGCTATGAAACGGAGATCGCGCTGACCGGCACGTGGGGCACGCTCACCGTGCGCGGACGCGCGGACGGCTACGATCCGGTCGCGAACCGGATCGAGGAAATCAAGACCTATCGCGGCAGCCTCGATGCGATGCCGGCCAATCACCGCGCGCTGCACTGGGCGCAGGCGAAGGTCTATGCGCACCTGATGTGCGACGCGCGCGACCTTCCGGAAATCGGCGTCGCGCTCGTGTATTTCGACATCGTGTCCGAGCGCGAGACCGTGCTGACCGAAACGCTGGGCGCGAGCGAACTCGCCGCGTTCTTCGCCGAGCAGTGTGCCTGTTTCGTCGACTGGGCGGAGCGCGAGACCGCGCATCGCGCGGCCCGCGATGCGGCGCTGCGTACGCTGACGTTTCCGCACGGGCAATTTCGCAGCGGGCAGCGCGAACTGGCGGTGTCGGTCTATCGCGCGGCGCGCGACGAACGCTGCCTGATGGCGCAGGCGCCGACCGGTATCGGCAAGACGGTCGGCACGGTATTTCCGTTGCTGAAGGCATGCGGCGAGGGCGAGCTCGATCACGTGTTCTTCCTGACCGCAAAGACGCCCGGGCGTGCGCTCGCGCTCGAAGCAGCGACGACGCTCGGCGCCGGCACGCCGGCGCTGCCGCTGCGCGTGCTGGAGCTCGTCGCGCGCGACAAGGCGTGCGAGCATCCTGACCTCGCGTGTCACGGCGAATCGTGTCCGCTCGCGCAGGGCTTCTACGACCGGCTGCCGGCCGCGCGCGACGCGGCGATCGGCGCCGGGCTGCTCGATCGTGCGACCGTGCGCGAGGCGGCGCTCGCGCATGACGTCTGCCCGTACTATCTCGCGCAGGAGCTGGCGCGCTGGTCGGACATGGTGATCGGCGACTACAACTACTACTACGACGGCAGCGCGATGCTGCACACGCTCGCGCAACAGAACCAGTGGCGCGTCGGCGTGCTCGTCGACGAAGCGCACAACCTGCTCGACCGAGCGCGCAAGATGTACAGTGCGTCGCTCGACCCGTTCGCGTTCGCCGCCGCGCGCGAGGCCGCGCCGGTGGCGCTGCGCAAGCCGTTCGACCGGCTCGCACGCGCGTGGGGCACCCTCAATCGTGCACAAACCGGGCGCTATGCGGCGTATCCCGACATTCCCGGCCCGATCGTGTCGGCAGTGCAGAACCTCGTCTCGGCGATCGGCGAACACCTGACCGATGCGCCGCGCGCGAACGACGACGCGCTGCTGCGCTTTCATTTCGAGGCGATCCAGTTCGGCGTGCTCGCCGACGCGTTCGACAGCGCGTCGATCTTCGATGCGACGCTGCACGGGGAGCCGCTGCCGCGCCAGTCGGGGCTCGACGGCGTTGCGCCGGCCGCGCGCCGACGCCGTATCCAGTCGACGCTGTGCGTGCGCAACGTGATCCCGGCCGGTTTTCTCGCGTCGCGCTACGAGGCTGCGCGTGCGACCGTGCTGTTTTCCGGCACGCTGAGCCCGTTCCATTTCTATCGCGACACGCTCGGGCTGCCGGCCGATACCGGCTGGCTCGACGTCGAGGGGCCGTTTCGCGCCGAGCAGTTGACCGTGCGCGTCGCGAGCCATGTGTCGACGCGCTGGCGCGACCGCGACCGTTCGCTCGAACCGATCGCGGACCTGATCGCCGCGCAGTACGCGACGCGACCCGGCAACTACCTCGGTTTTCTCAGCAGCTTCGACTATCTCGGGCGCGTCGTCGCACTGATGCAGGCTCGGCATCCGGACGTGCCCGTGTGGGCCCAGGCGCCCGGCATGGCTGAAAGCGAGCGCGACGCGTTTCTCGCCCGCTTCGATGCGGGCGGCCGCGGCGTCGGCTTCGCGGTGCTGGGCGGCGCGTTCTCGGAAGGTGTGGACCTGGTCGGCGAGCGGCTGATCGGTGCGTTCATCGCGACGCTCGGGCTGCCGCAGGTCAACGACGTCAACGAGCAGATGCGACGCGCGATGGATGCGCGTTTCGGCAACGGATACGACTACACGTACCTGTATCCGGGCTTGCAGAAGGTCGTGCAGGCGGCCGGACGCGTGATCCGCACCGAACACGACGAGGGCGTCGTGCATCTGATCGACGATCGCTACCGGCGGCGGGAGGTGCGCGACCTGCTGCCGAGGTGGTGGCGGATCGGGTGAGGTCGCGGCGCGGGTGCCGCAAGGGCCGGGTGCTTGCGCCTACAGCACGTTGAGCATCGCGAGCGCGGCTTCCTGCAGATGCGGCAGCACGCGGCGCACTGCCGCATCGGTCGTCTCCGCGCCGATCGGCATGTTCGTGCTCAGCGCGGCGACGACTGTGCCATGACGGTTCTTCAGCGGCACCGCGATTCCGCGCACGCCGACCTGCAATTGCTGTTCGATCACCGCGTAGCCTGCGTCGCGGGCGTGGTCGACTTGTTCGAGCAGGCGCGCCTTGTTGGTGATCGTGTGCGGCGTGAACGGCGCGAGCGCCGTGTCGTCGAGCCATGTGCGGACGGCTTCCCGATCCGGATGATGCGCGAGCAACACGACGCCCGGCGACGTCAGCGGCGCCGGCACGCGCGCGCCGAGCACGAAGCCCGTCGTCATCACGCGCGACACGCCGTTGCGCGCGATGAACACGAGCTCCCATCCGTCGAGCACGCTCACGTACGCCGATTCGTTCAGCGACGCGCTCAGTTGCTGCAGATACGGCTGGACCGTGCGCGGCAGGCGCGCGGAATCGAAGTACGACCAGCCGACCCGCAGCACGCGCGGCGTGAGGCCGTACAGCTTGCCGTCGGTGTACACGTAGCCGAGCGATTCGAGCGTCAGCAGGTAGCGGCGCGCGGCCGTGCGCGTGAGGCCGGTGCGGGCGGCGGCCTGGGTGGGCGTCATGCGCGCGTGCTGGCTGTCGAACGCCTCGAGGATCATCAGGCCTTTTTCGAGGCCGGCAATCCAGTCGCGTCGGTCGAGTTCGGGCTTTTTCATGGAGGCGTTGGGGTGGATGTGCGCTGTTCGCGCAAGAATGGGCGATTATCGCGCGAGTCGTGCGGCAAAGCGAGCGCGCGGCATCCGAGCCGTCCAATCGGTTAGCTTGCGGATTTGCATTGTAGATATACAATTTATCGCGTATATCCATGGAGGCTCATATGCAGGTTGCAAAGTGGGGCAATAGCCTGGCGGTTCGCCTTCCGGCCAGCGTGGTCGACGCACTGGAGCTCCGCGAAGGGGACGATATCGAAATCGTGGTCGATAGCCCTCGGGTTTTTGCCGTGAGTCGCAAGCCGAGGCCCGACGAGCTTCTGCAGCGGTTGAGGCGTTTCAGGGGCAAGCTGCCTGCCGATTTCAAGTTCAGCCGGGACGATGCGAATGAGCAGGATTGAGTCCGAGAAATCGTTCGTCGACAGCAATGTCGTGCTTTATCTGCTGTCCGAGGACGAAACCAAGGCAAACCTCGCGGAAGCACTGTTTCTCCGGCGGCCGACCATCAGTGTCCAGGTACTGAACGAAGTCGCCAGCGTTTGCAGTCGCAAATTGCGAATGCCGTGGCGGGACGTGGGGCAGTTTCTGGAGCCGATCAGGAGTTTGTGCCGTGTCGTGCCGATCACGGTCGATGCGCACGACCTCGCGCGACGGCTCGCGGAGTGGCACCGCTTGTCTTTCTACGACGCGTGCATCGTGGCAACTGCTTCGATCGAGGGGTGTGAATACCTCTACACCGAAGATATGCACGATGGCTTGCGAGTGGCGGGCGGTCCGGAGTTGCGAAATCCGTTTGCGTGAATGCCGGCGGTTCCTGGCACGCGGGCGCAGCCGAGAGTGACGATGGGCGAACCCGACGGCCACCGATGGATGAAGAGGGTTCTCCGGCGTATCGGCGCCGCGGGTCGAATGTGAAAAGCGGGCGAGTCGGATGCGGCGCGAACGTTACGCCCGCCGCATCCGGACGAACGTTACTCGCTGCTCGTCCACTCGACGTTCGCGCCGACCGAACGCAGGTTTTCGACGAAATGCGGATGCGCGCGGCGGATCGGCAGCGCGTTCATGATTTCCGAGCGGCCTTCGATGCTCGCGGCCACCATCAGCAGCGCGATCGCGACGCGAATGATGTAAGGGCTTTCGACGCGCGCCGGCGTCAGTTGCAGCCCGCCGAACGTGATCAGGCGGTGCGGATCCGACAGCAGCACGTGCGCGCCGAACTTCGACAGTTCGCCGGACCAGCCGAGCGCGCCGTCGTAGACCTTGTTCCAGAACATCGCGCTGCCTTCCGCACGCACGCCGAGCGCGATGAAGATCGGCAGCAGGTCGACCGGCAGGTACGGCCACGGTGCGGCTTCGACCTTGGTCAGGATGTTCTGCGTGAACGGCCGGCGCACGCGCAGCGGGCCGTCGCGTTCCGCGCGCGACCAGCCGTCGCGGTGCGTGATGTTCACGCCGAACTTCGCGAACGTGCGGTCGATCAGCGGGAAATGCTCCGGCGACGAGTTGCGCACCGTGATGTCGCCGCCCGTGATCGCGCCGAGCGCGAGGAACGTCGCGATTTCGTGGAAATCCTCGGCGAAGCGGAATTCGCCGCCGCCGAGCTTGCCGCCGCCTGTCACGCACAGGCGCGAAGTGCCGATGCCCTCGATCGCGACGCCGATCATCGCCAGGAACTGGCAGAACTCCTGCACGTGCGGCTCGGACGCTGCGTTCATCAGCGTGGACGTGCCGCCTGCAGCTGTTGCGCACAGCGCGAAGTTTTCGGTGGTCGTCACCGACGCGTAGTCGAACCAGTGGTCGTTCGCCGTCAGCGGGCCGTCGGCGCGGACGATCAGCGAATCGGGCGTGCGCTCGATATGCGCGCCGAAACGCTCGAACACCTCGACGTGCGGATCGATTTCGCGCACGCCGAGCGTGCAGCCCTTCACGTCGTTCTCGAGGCGCGCGACGCCGAAGCGCGCGAGCAGCGGCGGAATCAGCATGATCGACGAGCGCATCGCTTCCGGCAGCCGGTGGACGGCCGGATCGAACGTCGTATTGCGATGGTGGAGCTCGAGGATGCCTGTCGCGAAGTCGACCGACACGTCGCTGCCCAGCGCGCGGAAGATGTCGAGGATCTTGCGTACGTCGGTGATGTCCGGCACGCCGACGAGGCGCAGCGGTTGATCGGTCAACAGGGTTGCGCACAGAATCGGCAGGACGGCGTTCTTGTTCGCGGACGGCTTGATGTCCCCGCGCAGCGGGGTGCCGCCGTGGACGATGAGATTCGACATGATATGGGGGCGTATCGGTGACTGACGTAGGCCCATATGATGCCACTGGTCGGCGGGCGGCGTGGAATGTTCAGAGGCGAAAAAGGGGGGGCTGCGCGTGTGATTGACGGTGTTTGACGTTGGATGGCGTCCGTACCGTTCGGTATGCGCGAGCAGGGGGGCGCGGGAAATGGCCGGACGCGCACCGCGCACCGGCCATCCGGTCACCCGATCACTGCGCCGCCCGCATCCGCGCGGCGACCACCAGCGAGATCAGGCAACCCACTGCGAGATAGCCGGCGACGAGGTGCCACGAGCCACCGGCGATGCTGACGAGCGCCACCGCGATGAACGGCGTGAACCCGCCGCCGACCACACTCGCGAACTGGTAACCGACGCCCGCGCCGCTGTAACGGTATTCCGCGCCGAACAGCTCGGTGAAGAGCGGCTGCTGGACGCTCACAACCATGTCGTGCGCGGCATTCGCCAGCAGGATCGAGCAGATCACGATCCATACGGTCGAGCGCGATTCCAGCGCGACGAAGAACGGCACCGCTGCTGCGAGGCCGATCAGCGCGCCGATCAGGTAGATGCGGCGCAGACCGAAGCGGTCGGCCAGCCACGCGAAGCACGGGATCGTCACGCAGCTCACCGCGCCGACCAGCAGGCCGATGTTCAGGAACAGGTCGCGCGACATGCCCAGGTTCGTGGTCGAATAGCTGAGCGCGAACGCGGTGACGATATACATCGTGAACAGTTCGGCAAGACGCAGCGCGACGATCAACAGGAACGCCTTCGGGTGGCGCGTGAGCGCTTCCAGCACGGGCAGGCGCACCTTGTGGTTGCCGTGCTCGACCTTCTCGACGAACTCCCGCGATTCGTCCATGCTCTTGCGTACCCACAGGCCGATCAGCACCAGCACGATGCTGAACACGAACGGCAGGCGCCAGGCCCAGGCCTTGAACGCTGCCTCGCCGAGCGTGTGGCTCAGGATCGACACGATGCCAGTGGCCAACACGAGCCCGACACCGTAGCCGACCTGCACGCCGCTGCTGTAGAACGCCTTCTTCTGCTTCGGCGCGCTCTCGACGGCCATCAGTGCCGCGCCGCCCCATTCGCCGCCGACCGCGAAACCCTGGATCGCGCGCATCAGCACCAGCAGCACGGGCGCCCACCAGCCGATCGACGCGAAAGTCGGCAGCAGGCCGATCGCGACGGTCGACAGCCCCATCAGCATCACGGTCAGCACAAGCATCCGCTTGCGCCCGAGCCGGTCGCCGTAGTGGCCGAACACGACGCCGCCGAGCGGGCGGAACAGGAAGCCGACGCCGAACGTCGCGAACGCGGCGAGCGTGCCCATCGTCGGGCTGATTTTCGGGAAGAATTCGGAGTTGAATACGAGTGCTGCGACGATCCCGTACAACAGGAAGTCGTACCAGTCGACGACGGCGCCGACGAAACTGCCGATCGCGGCCTTGCGGGCCTGGCTGCGCGCCCGGGCGCCGGCGGCGGTGTCGAGGGTGTCGATGGTTGGGGTCATGACTGTGTCTCCTGGTACGGCGCATCGTGGAGTCCGATGCTGCATTGAAGTCGAAGGGTGAACGGAGAATAGGGCGCGCGCCGCGTCCCGGCAATTGGCCGATCGGTCAAAGTGCGCGATTATCGTTCAATGACGTGCGATTATCGAACGATTTCCGGGTTTGCACTAGGCGGCGTGCCAATATCCCGTTCGGCCAGGGTGTGCCGCAGTGAACGATCTGGTTAAAATCTGCACCATTAAAAGTTCGCCCGATCCGCGTGGCTATCCGGCCGTCTCATCGGCCGGGTGTGCCGCCCGTACCGGGCGCCGTCCCCATCGACCGCTTGTCTCCGGAGAATGGAATGCCCGGTAATTCCCACCCCCTATCCAGCGATACGCCGCCCGTTGCCGATTCGGCTGCCAATCCGCTCGGAATGGCCGGCCTGGAATTTGTCGAGTTCGCGGCGCCGGTTCCGGAAGCGCTCGCGCAACGCTTCGAGCAGCTCGGGTTCAAGGCGATCGCGCGCCACGTCAGCAAGAACGTCACGCTGTACCGGCAAGGGCAGATGCAGTTCCTGATCAACGCCGAACCCGATTCGTTCGCCGCGCGCTACGCGGAGGAATATGGAATGGGCGTCTGCGCGATCGGCATTCGCGTGGCCAGCGCACGGCGTTCGTTCGAGCGCGCGATCGAGCTGGGCGCGTGGGCGTTCGAAGGCGAGCGGATCGGCGTCGGCGAACTGAAGATTCCCGCGATCCAGGGCATCGGCGATTCACACCTCTATTTCGTCGACCGCTGGCGCGGGCGCGACGGCCAGCGCGGCGGCGTCGGCGATATCTCGATCTTCGACATCGACTTCCGGCCGATCGACATCGCGACCGCACATACCGATCTCGACTGCGCGGGCACCGGCCTGCAGCAGGTCGACCACTTCACGCAGACGGTCGGCGCGGGGCGCATGCGCGAGTGGCTCGACTTCTATCATGACCTGCTGCACTTCCGCGAAATCCACGAAATCGACGCGCACTGGCATGTGTCTGAAGAATCGCGCGTGATGGTGTCGCCGTGCGGTGCGGTGCGCATTCCGGTCTATGAAGAAGGCACGCGGCGCACGGAGCTGATGCACGCGTATCTGCCGGACCATCCGGGCGAAGGTGTCCAGCACGTCGCGCTCTCGACCGGCGACATCCTGGCGAGCGTCGACGCGCTGCGCGCGAACGGCGTCGAGTTCATCGAGCCGCCCGCACGCTACTACGACGAGGTCGACACGCGACTGCCGGGGCACGGTGTCGATCTCGACGCGCTGCGTCGGCGCGCGGTGCTGGTCGACGGCGAAATCGGCAGCGACGGCGTGCCGCGCCTGTTCTTCCAGACCTTCGTCAAGCGCCGGCCCGGCGAGATCTTCTTCGAGATCGTGCAGCGCAAAGGGCACCACGGGTTCGGGGAAGGCAACCTCGCGGCGCTCGCTCGCGCCCGCGACGCCGGCTGATCGCCGGCTGCCGCTGTCTCGGGCAAGCAGCAAGCAGCGTTACACGCCGCCGAATGTCATGCACCGGCGGCCGGCATGCGGTTCGGCGCCGGATCGTTCGGCTCGTGGAGCACGCATGCGGTGCCGCCCGGCGTGTACATCGACACGACGCAGCGGTTGCACGACGTGCAGCCTGACCGGGCGAGCCGGCCATCGCGCAGTCCGTTGACGAAATCCGGCTCGAACACGAGCGCGCGGGCCAGCGCGACCGCATCGAACCCTTCGTGCATCGCCAGCGCGACGTTCTCGCGCGAGCGCACGCCGCCGAGATAGGCGAGCGGCATCCGGACGGCCGCGCGCACCTTCTTCGAGTGCTCGAGGAAGTACATTTCGCGAAACGCGCCCATCTTCGGCTCGGTGAGTTTCTGCAGCGCCATCGCGGCGCGCACGATCGCATTGTCGGCGTTCGCGCGCGCATCGCCGGGCAGCGGGCTGCCGAACAACTGCCACACCGATTCGACGTTCATTCCGCCGCTCAGCACGAGCAGGTGCGCGCCTTCCGCTTCGAGCAGCCGCGCGATCTCGCTCGCGTCGTCGGCCGTCCCGCCGCCGCGCACGCCTTCGGTCACGCCGATCTTGCACACCACGGCGAGATCGCGGCCGACCGCGTCGAGCACGCGGCGCAGCACTTCGACTGGAAACGCCGCGCGCCGCGCCGCATCGCCGCCGTACGCATCGCGGCGGCGGTTGTACAGCGGCGACAGGAACTGGCTCAGCAAATAGCCGTGCCCCATGTGGATTTCGACCGCATCGAACCCGGCGTCGCGCGCATGCCGCGCCGCGCGCGCGAATTCGTCGGCGATGGCGCTCATCTGATCGCGCGTCATTGCCTGCTTCAGAAAGCGGCCGCTCATCACGCCGACCTTGTTGAAACCGCCCGACGCGCTCAACGGCCGCTTCGTCGACAGCGACGGCAGGAACGTGAAGCAGCCGCCGTGCGTGATCTGTGCGGACGCCGCCGCGCCGTGCCGATGGACCGCATCGGTAAGCGCGCGGAATTGCCGGATCGTCGGCACGTCGAGCTGTGCCTGGTCGACGAACGTACGACCGTCGTCGCTGATCGCGCAGTACGCGACGGTCGTCAGCGCGGCGCCGCCCTCGGCGATGCGCTCGTGAAACCGCACCAGCGCGCGCGACGGCACGCCGTTCGGCGTCATGCCTTCGTTGGTCGCCGACTTGATCAGCCGGTTGCTCAGTGTCAGCGGGCCGATCTGCAGCGGGGTGAATGCGGTATCGAGGGCAGCGGGTTTCATGTCGGGCAGGCATCGGGAATGGGCACGGCGACCATTGTGCGCAGTCGGTAGCGGCGTGCATCGTCCGCGTGGATGACCCGTGGCGATGGCCGCGGGCGCGCCGTCCGGTCAGCCGCCCAGCTTGCGCGCCTGACGGCGCATGCCGTCGAAGATCGCATCGGCGACGTCCGCCGGGAAATCCGCCGGAATGCGCGATGCGACGTCGGCGATCGCCGGTTCGGTGCGTGCGGCCACATCGGCCATGGCCGCACGGACGTCGCCTTCGGTCAGGCCGACGCGCGCGCCTTGCGCGATCCAGTGGCGCGGCTGGATGTCGCCGATCACGTAGTGACGATTCTTTCCGCACACGGCCATGGCGAGCCGTGCGCGGTGCGGCGACAACTGGTTGCGCCGCGTGCCGATGATCGGATGCGCGGACAGCACGTCGTACAGCGGCGTGCTGCGATACGTGTTGCCCGGCAGATGCGCGATGCTGAAATTCTTCGCATGGCCGTCGATCGCGGCGAGCACCCAGAACACGAGCTGCGCGATGAAGAAATGCCGGCGGTCCTGCGCGGCGTCGGCGGAATTCGCGAGGATGCCCATGATCGTCGCGATCCCCGGGCCGCCGTCGGACTCGTATTTCGCGCCCGACGGCGTGCCGGTCGCCTGGCACATGTCCTCCTGCGGCAGCCGCAGGATCCACGTGCCGTCGTGCGAAAGCCGGCGATCGAATCGCTCGACGATCAGCGCCTTCTGGTCGTCGAACCGGCCGATGTCGCACGACGCGATCGGCAGGCCGTACGCGGCGACGATCTTCGAACACAGCCATTCGTTCTCGACCGACGTCCGCATGTCGGCCTGCATGTTCCCGACGCGTCCGAGCGGCAGCTTGAAGATATGCGTGGTCGGCGTGCTGCCCGACGGTAGCAGCCAGCGCTCGTCGTGGCGCAGCAGCGCGGTCTTTTCCTGCGCGCCGGCGATCGACAGGCGCAGTTCGCCGTCCGGCTCCGGGTGGCCGGGCAGCGGCGCGGCGGTCGCGTGGCGCAGCACGTCGGCCACGGCCGCGTCGTCGAGTGCGGTGCCGTCGATGGCTTCCAGGTCGACGGGTATTTCGTCAGGCGGCAGCAGTTGCAGCGCGCCGACGCAATCGCGGCCGATCGACGCGAGCAGTTCGAACGGCGCCGTCGACCCGAGCCGGTAGCGCTGCGCGATGCGGCGGCGGATCGGCTGGCTGTCGGGCAGCAGATTGTCGAAGTAGTCGGCGACGACCGCGCCCTGGTGCGGCTGGTTGCCGGGCGTGAAGGGCAACGACAGCGACAGCGGACGCCCCTGCGGATCGTCGACCCAGGACGGCAGGTAGACGAGGCGTTCGATGCCGTGCCGGATTTCCCAGTAGCCGACCGGGATGCCGTTCATCCACAGGTCGAGACGGTCGTGGCGGGAGCGGCGCGCCATCGTCACCAGTCCTCCCGTTTCGGGCCGCGGGGCTTGCCGGGCGCCGCCGCGGCAGGCCTTTTTCGCGACGCGGCGGCCGGCGAGCGGGCCGCGGGGGTATCGGACGAACGCCGGCGCGTGGCTGGCGTGCGCGCGGGGGCGGGATCGGCGACATCGGGTGCCGGCGCATCGTCGGGCGTGCCCGGCTCGAGCATCAGGCGAACGCCAAGGACGTTCAGCACCTTGAACAGCCGTTCGATACTGACGGCGGACGGATTGGCTTCGAGCTGCGCATACGACTGCTGCGTAACGCCGAGGCGGGCCGCGAGTTGCGCCTGAGTGAACCCCGCCGACTTCCGGAAGCCGACGAGGATCGGGCGCAACTGGCTCAAGGTCTGGACAGGGAATGCCATGGACTCTCCGCGAAATGACAGGCGATCGCTTGTATTCGGAAAATACAGTCTATGGCATGTATCGTCAAAATACAAACCCGAGACTGTATTTCATAAAAACAAACGATAGCCTGTCGTGCGGAAATCCGAAGGCAAGGGCGGCAATGCGCCCCGCGCGGTCGTCAGCCGTGCGTCATGCCGCCCGCAGCGGAGCGGTCCGCGCACTTTCCGGATCGTCGTCGCCGAGCGGGATGAACGCCATGATCTCGAGGTCGTGCCCCGACAGTGCCGGCAGCCGGAACGGGCTCGACAGCACGTTCAGACGCCGCACGCCGAGCTCGCGCAGGATCTGCGAGCCGATCCCCGTCAGGCGGCCGTCGCGGCGAGCATGGGCGGCAGGCGTGCGCGTCGCGTCGCCGCGCATGTCGCAGTCGAGCAGCACCGCGACGCCGCAGCCCGCCGCGTCGATCCGCTGCAGCGCGGCGTGCAGCGGCCACGAATGCGCGGACGGTTCCGCATCGAGCAGGTCGAGCAGCGAATGGCATTCGTGCACGCGCGTCAGCACGGGGGTCGCCGGGTCCGGCTCGCCGCGCACCAGCGCGAGATGCGGCGCGCCGTGCACGGTGTCGCGATATTCGATCGCGCGGAATCGTCCCCACGGCGTGTGCAGAGGCCGTTCGCCGACGCGTTCGACCAGCGATTCGTGCTCGCGGCGGTAATGGATCAGGTCCGCAATCGCGCCGATCTTCAGCCCGTGATGCGCGGCGAACGTCTTCAACTCGGGCAGTCGCGCCATCGTGCCGTCGTCGTTCATCACCTCGCAGATCACCGACGCGGGCGTGAGACCGGCCAGCGCCGCGAGATCGCAGCCGGCTTCCGTGTGCCCCGCACGCACCAGCACGCCGCCCGGGCGCGCGGCGATCGGAAACACATGGCCGGGCTGCACGAGATCGTCGGGGCGCGCGCCCGGGCGAACCGCCGCGCGAATCGTCCGCGCTCGATCGGCGGCCGAGATGCCGGTCGTCACGCCTTCGGCCGCTTCGATGCTGACGGTGAACGCGGTCCCGAACGGCGTGCCGTTGTGGTCGGCCATCGGCGGCAGGCGCAGTTGCTCGCAGCGCTCGGCCGTCAGCGTCAGGCAGATCAGTCCGCGGCCGAAGCGCGCCATGAAGTTGATCGCTTCGGGCGTCACGTGATCGGCGGCGATCACGAGGTCGCCTTCGTTTTCGCGATCCTCTTCGTCGACGAGCAGAACCATGCGCCCCGCACGCAATTCGTCGACGATTTCCGGCGTGCTGGCGAGCGTCATTGCGCCTCCGTTGCGTCGAACGCGCGGCGCAGTGCATCGGCGCCGAACGTCAGCACGCGATCGGCCGCATCGACCGCGCCGAGCATGCTCGCGAAGCCGTGCAACTGGCCCGGCCAGCGCACGAGCGACACCGGCGTGCCGGCCTGCGCGAGACGCAGCGCGTACGCCTCGGCCTCGTCGCGCAGCGGGTCGAATTCGGCGCTGACGATGGTGGCCGGCGCCGCGCCCGACAGGTCCGGCGCGGCGAGCGGGCTCGCGAGCGGCGACGCGCGATCGGCGCTGTCGTCGAAATAGTGACGCTTGAACCAGCGCATCGCGTCCGCCGTCAGGAAATAGCCTTCGCCGAGCGATTCGTACGACGGATGCTCGGTTGCGCAATCGACTACCGGATACAGCAGCAACTGATGCGCGATCGCGATGCCCGAGCCGCGCAACTGGAGCGCGGCGACGGCGGCCAGGTTGCCGCCCGCGCTGTCGCCGGCGACGGCGATCGCGCCGTTGCGCGCACCGAGATCGCGTGCGCTGGCGGCGGCCCAGCGCACGGCATCGCATGCATCGTGCGCGGCTGCCGGGAACCGCGCTTCGGGCGCGAGCCGGTAGTCCACCGACAGCACAAGCGTGCGCGCCCGTCGGGCGAGACTGCGGCACAGGTTCGCGTGCGAGTCGATCCCGCACGCGACGAAGCCACCGCCGTGGAAGAACACGGTCAGCGGCAACGGCCCGTCGGCCTCGGGCCGATACAGCCGTGCGGACAACTCGCGACCGGGCGCGGGAATCTGCCAGTCCTCTTCGGCGGCAATCGCGTCGCCGGGCGCGAACGCGCCGCCCCCGGCGAGGCTCGCGCGGTAGGCGGGAATGGTCAGTTGATCGAAATCGATCGCGGGCGCTTGGGCGAGCGCGGCAAGCAGCGCCTGAGCCTGAGGGTCGAGCGGCATGGAAACTCCTGTCTGAATCGGGTGCGGTCGGAATCAGGTAAACCCGCGTCGCGGTTTTCCCTGAGCCCGCGCCGGAAGCTTGCCGGCACGGCCTGACGGGCATTCCAGCGCAGCACGCAGGGCGCCACATCATCCGATTGGACGATGGTTCGCGCGTCCGGATGGCCAAAGCTCACCATTCAGTGAATGTCCCGATGACGCCGGAATTAAGACACGTCTTAATCATGGCGCGTGGACGAGTCGTACCGACAACAAGTCGCATGGAGGATGGAGCGTGCTGATGGAGACGAGATGGGCTCCGCAAGAGAGCCAGTCAACGAGCGAGGAAGCCGACATCGGTGTCGCGGATTTCAGCGAACTGATGGCGCGCATCTACCAGGGTCCGATGGAAACGCCGCCGTGGGCGGGCGCGCTCGAGATGGTGCGCCGGCTGCTGCAGGCCAACTACGTGACGCTGATCCTGCGCGCGGCGGCGAGCGATCGTCGTGCGCCGCTGTCCGTGCACGCATCGGAGTTCGGCCCCGTCGTGCCGGGTGACGGCGAGGCGTCGTACAACAACTACTACTATTCGCTCGACCCGTTCGTCGGCCTGCCGGCCGACCGCGTGGTCACGGTCGATGACGTGTTCGGCGATACAGGCTGGCTGTCGAGCGAACTGTACAAGCAGTTCCTGAAGCCGCAGGACGTGCGCTACATCCTCGGGGCGGACCTGCGCACGTCGTCGGGCGTCGAATGCCGGTTCCGCGTGTGCCGCAACCATGCGTCGAAGCAGTTCTCCGCGCGTGACAAGGCGATCTGCGCGCTGCTGCTGCCGCACCTGAAGCGTGCGGTCGAACTGCATTCGCGGCTCGATACGGCCGAGGTCGAGCGCTCGATCTACGCGAACGCGATCAACCGGATGCAGATCGGCACGATCACGCTCGACGAGAACGGCACGATCATCGACATGAACAGCGTCGCCGACGAGATCCTGAAGCAGAACAACGGTCTGACGATTGCGCGCGGCACGATCGAGGCGACCGACGCGCAGGAGAACCGCACGCTCAAGCGGCTGATCCGCCACGCGGTGATGGGGCACCACGGTACGGCAGCGGCGATCGTCGAGGCGATGCCGATCACCCGCGGCTTCGACAAGCCTCGTCTCGGGTTGCTGGTGCGCACGGTGCTGCTGTCCGACTGGTCCGAGGACAACAAGCGGCGGCCGGCCGTGACGCTGTTTCTGCGCGACCCCGATCGCAAGCCGCAAGGCGCGCAGGAAATCATCCGCAAGCTGTTCGACCTGACGCCCGCCGAGACGTCGCTCGCGCTGCTGCTGACCAACGGGCTCACGCTCGAGGAGGCGGCCGAGGAATCGGGGATCAGCAAGAACACCGCGCGCACGCATCTGCGTGCGATCTTCTCGAAGACGGGCGTGACGCGCCAGGCGACGCTCGTGCGGATCCTGCTCGGGAGCGTGGTGCCGCTCGGTTGATCGCGGGCGGTGCGTCTTGCTCCACCGCATCGGTATCGGGCGCATTCGTCCGCGGATACATCGACTGCGGCCGACGTGCATGCGGCGGCAAGACGATAGCGGCATCGTGTCGTAAAAGAGGCTCGCGCGGTGCGGGCCTCATTCGCTTCAGATGCAACCGATGACGGGTATCGGGTGTTTCAAGACATCGCGTGCAACGATGTCTCTTGTATCGTCACGACCCGCGCGTCGAACGATTCGCCCACGCCGACGATGCCGGCCATTGCGCGCAACCGCGCCGGATGAATCCCGCACCGGTGCGGATCACGATCGCGCCGATTGCGAGCGCCGCGAGATCGTCGAGACGGCCGAGGCCGACCCATGCTGCGCTCATCGCGAGCGCCGCGAGCAACGCCGACAGCGCGTCGGCACGCACGTGCCAGCCGCTCGCTTCGAGCATCGCGGAGCCGGTTTCGCGCGCTTTGCGCAGCATCCAGCGCGACAGCGCGGCTTTGCCGGTCAGCGTGAGCATGATCAGCACGAGCGTCATTGTGCCGGGTTGCACGACCGGAGGCGCGTCGAAGCGGTTCGACGCATGCCAGATCATCTGCACGCCCGTCGCGACGAGCAATGCGCCGAGCCCCGCCAGCGCGAGCGGCTCGTAGGTCGGGCGTCGCTCGGGCGGCAGCCGCGCGTCGAGCCGGCAGGCGACGAGGATCAGCGCGTCGGCCGCGAGATCGATCGCCGCATGCGCGACGTCCGCGAGCAAGCCGGACGAATGCGCGGACCATGCCGCGACAGCCTCGGCGGCGAGCAACAGCAGGTTGATCGCGAGATTGACGGCGAGGGCGCGGGACGTGGCCGCATAAACGTGGGACGAGGCGCGTGACGTGCGCTGCATGGCGGATTCGTCTGTCGAAATCGTGGGGCAGCCCCGAACGCTACCGGTCGACGATTGCAGGTACGTGACAGCGGCGGGATCGCCGGATCGGCCGGGATGCCACGATCGATCGAGGTCGCGCCTCGATACCGCCGATTGCGCGAACGCGAAGATGCCTTCGCGCGGCATCTCGGTCGCAGCGCGCCGGAACACGCCGGGCGCGGCATTCCCGTTGCCCCGTCGTTCATTTCAACAGCGCGAGCAGGTCGTCCAGCGATTGACGGCATGTCGCGGCGTCGGGCTTGTCGGCGCGCAGCGCGGCGAGTGCGCGGTCGATTGCCTTGTCGATTACGTGCCAGTCGGCCGCCGAACGCGGTTTCAGCGACGGCTCCGCATCATCCCATTTCGTTTCGAGATCCTTGATGCGCGTTTTCGCGCCGGCAAGGTTGCCTGCGTCGACGAGTTTCCGGGTGTCCGTGACGATGCGGCGGAACGCGGACAGGTCGCCGAGCTTCGCGGCGGTTGCCGCGTAGGCGGACGGGACGAAGATCGTCGAAGCGGGGCCTGCGGCGAGTGCGGCAACGACGGCGACGAGCATCAGCTTTCGGGTGCGCATTTCAATTCCTTTGAGTAGTCGGACGGAGAGGGACAACGGGGCGACGCGATACGGCGGTCATCGAACGCTCGCTTGCCGGTTGGCGAGTGTCGTGCAGACGACCAGCAGCACGATCGACGTCAGGAACGCCGCGCTCGTCGTCGCGGTGCCGAACCCGAGGCCGCCGTATTCGCGCGCCTGGGACAGGAAATCGCCGAGCGACGCGCCGAGCGGGCGCGTGAGGATGTAAGCGAGCCAGAACGCGAGCACGCGATTCGCGCCCATGCGCATCGCGACGGCTACCAGCGCGATCGCCGCGCCGAACGACACGATGCCGAGCCGGAATCCGAGGCCTAGCGCTTCGGTGGCGAGGTCGCCGGCGGCCGTGCCCAGCGCGAACGTCAGCAGGATCGCGGCCCAGTAGAACCCCTCGCGGCGCGTCGTCACGATGGTCTCGATCGACAACGTGTGCTCGCTGCGATACCAGAGCGCGAACACCCCCCCGAGCGCGACGGCGAAGCACGCGGTGCTCGCGTACAGGCTGACGCCGAGCCCGTCGGTCAGTGCGTCGGTGATCTGCGTGCCGACGATGCTGACCAGCACCACGTTGAGCCAGTACAACCACGGCACGCAGGCTTTCGCGCGGAACTGCAGCACGAGCGCGATGACGAGCAGCGATGCCATCAACGCATCGGTGACCGGTACGCCAAGGCCGGCGCGCACGGCGAGATAGTCGGCGCCGGTTTCACCAACGGTCGTCGACAGGATCTTGATGATCCAGAAGATGGCGGTGACGGCGGGCACCTTGTTCAGCATGGACGTCGATACGGCGGGCGGGCGCGGATTCACGGATCGCTCCTTGAAGAGTCGCCGTCATCCGAGGCGGCGCGGGTCGAAGGCCTCGGTCGAGGACTGGGCGTCACTATGCGGGCTGGATTCTTAACGGAGGCTTATCGGCGGCGGCGCGGTTCGGGGCGAGCGGGAAGACGGTGGCTGACCGGGAGGGGAGCATCGGGAATGCCTTGGGGTAGCCGGGATGAGGAGGCGGAATATGCCAACGGGAACAGCAGGCGGCGAGCGACATTCGGAAATAACGACCCACACCTTAAAAATCTCAACATTATAGAAATAATGTCAAAACAATAAATTCAGACGGTTGGATATTTAACGGTTTACGTTATATTATTTATAAAATTTCCGACGAAGCCGACCATGTCCGACCTTGCTGCCGACGAATCCCGCCTGATCGCCGAAATCGACCGCCTCAAGGCCGATTTCCCCAAAACCCGCGAGCTGTACCGCGAGGTCTGCGCACTGATGTTCTTCCGCTTCGGCATCACGCCCACTGCGAACCGCCTGTACCAGCTCGTGCGCAAGGGCAGCATGAGCACGCCGACGGCGGTTCTCGGCGAGTTTTGGGCCGAGTTGCGGGAAAAGAGCCGCGTCCGCATCGAGCATCCGGATTTGCCGGCCGATCTGCGGGCCGCCGCCGGCGAGCTGGTCGCCGCGTTGTGGAGTCGTTCCAGCACCGATGCCGCTGCGGCGCTCGACGCACTGCGCGCGGAAGTCGAGGCCGAGCGGGTCGCCGCGAAAGCGGAGGTTGCCGGATTGCAGGCTGAACTGTCCCGTACCGAGACGGCGCTGGAACAGCGCACGGCCGCGTTGCTGGCGGCGCAGGTGCGGATTCAGGAGCTCGAGCAGGCGAGGGCGGCCGACGAGGCATCGCGCCGCGCACTGCAATCGGACGTCGAGCGACTGAAGGCCGACAACGTGGACGCCGATCGCGCGCTGGCGCAAGCACGCGCCGATTTCACGACGCAACTCGATCGGTTGCGCGACGACGCGGGTCGGGCAGAAGAGCGCTTGCGCGTATCGGAAAAGCGGGCGCTTCAGGAGATCGACCGCGAACGGCTTGCGGCCTCGCGGCTGCAGAGGGAACTCGACGCCGCTGCCGCGCGTGCGGAGCAGCGCGATACGCAGCACCGCAAGGATCTTGGGGCGCTGCAGGCGCAACTGGCCGACACGCAACATCGCTGCGGCATGCTCGAAGGCCAGCTCGACGGCGCGCGCGCGGCCAATGCCGCCTATGTCGTCGAACTCGACGCGCTGCGCGCCGAACGCGCGTCTCGCGGGCTCGCGCGCAGGGCGCCGGGCCGGCCGGCCGGCGGCGGCCTGCGCGCCGCAAGGCCGGTCGTCGGAAAGCGCGCGCCAAAACCGGCGTGACGCGCGCGCTGCGGTGCGACGACAACGCGTCCGCGCTGCAGCGCGAATCGGGTAAAGTGCCGCTCAATCCACCGGCTCGACGTTACTAGACGACCGGTCTAATCGTTGCTAAGATACGCCATCATGAATGCATCTTCAGGCGCGGAAGTCCGCCAGCACATCCTGAATATCGCGAAGCCGATCATGCTCCACAAGGGGTTTTCGGCGGTCGGTCTGAACGAGATTCTCGCTGCGGCGGGCATCCCGAAAGGCTCGTTCTACCATTACTTCGGCTCGAAAGAGGCGTTCGGCGAAGCGCTGCTCGAATCGTATTTCGAAGGCTATCTCGAGCATCTCGACAGCCTGCTCAAGCATCAGGCCGGCACGGGCGCGCAGCGCCTGATGACGTACTGGGGCAACTGGCTGCACACGCAGTGTGCGGACGACCCGGAAGGCAAGTGCCTCGCGGTGAAGCTCGGCGCGGAGGTGTCGGATCTGTCGGAGGCGATGCGCGCGGTCCTGCGGCGCGGTACCGGCCAGATCATCGAACGGCTCGCGGGCGGGATCGAGGCCGGGCTGGCGGACAGTTCGCTGAGCGGCGTCGACGATCCGGCATACACGGCCGCGATCCTTTACGAGCTGTGGCTCGGTGCAACGCTGCTGGAGAAGATTCACCGTAACCGCAAACCGCTCGAGCGCGCGATGCACGAAACGCGACGGATGCTGAATCTGCCGCCCGTCGCGGATGACGAAGCACGGTCGTAACCCGGGCGCGCCTTGGCGCGCCTTGTTTTTGTCCGAAGAGCTAGACGACTGGTCTACTCAATTCGGGGTCTGACTGCTTTACCCGCATGCCTGCGGCTGCGTCGGCGCGATTCGCCCAGTACCGCCGCAGGCATTTGCATCACGGTTGTCCAGCGTTGATCCAATCGTGCCCATTGCACGTCCATTCCTGTTGACGGAGGTTCCCATGCCGCAAAGCAAGGCATCAAACCGCAGAATCATCCTGAACGCGCGCCCGGTCGGCGCACCCACCACGAACGATTTCCGCACCGAAACCGGCGACGTGCCGGTGCCAGGCGCCGGCCAGGTGCTGTTGCGCACGGTCTGGCTGTCGCTCGATCCGTACATGCGCGGCCGGATGAACGACGCGCCGTCGTACGCGCCGCCGGTCGAGCTCGGTGACGTGATGGTCGGCGGCACGGTCAGCCGCGTGGTGTCGTCGAACCTGGCTGCGTATCGCGAAGGCGATCTGGTGGTGGCGGGCGGCGGCTGGCAGGACTATTCGCTGTCCGACGGCCGCGACCTCATTCCGCTCGGCCGCGATTTCGCGCATCCGTCCCATGCGCTCGGCGTGCTCGGCATGCCGGGGTTCACCGCTTACACCGGACTGTTGACGATCGGCGAGCCGAAGGCCGGCGAAACCGTGGTCGTCGCTGCCGCGAGCGGCGCGGTGGGCGCGGTGGTCGGCCAGATCGCGAAACTGAAGGGCTGTCGCGTGATCGGCGTCGCGGGCGGAGCCGACAAGGTCGCATACGTGAAGGACACGCTCGGTTTCGACGCGTGCATCGATCACCGCGATCCGGCGTTCGCGGCGAAGCTGAAGGAAGCGTGCCCGAACGGCATCGACATCTATTTCGAGAACGTCGGCGGCGCCGTGTTCGACGCGGTGTGGCCGCTGCTCAACGAGCATGCGCGCGTGCCCGTGTGCGGGCTGATCGCGCATTACAACGACACCTCACCGCCGGCCGGCCCCGATCGCCTGCCGCTGCTGATGGCGACGATCCTGCGCAAGCGCATCCGGATGCAGGGTTTCATCATTTTCGATCACTATGCGACCGGCTATGCGCCGTTCCTGAAAGAGATGAGCGGGTGGGTCGCGCAAGGCAAGGTGAAGGCGCTCGAGGACGTGATCCCCGATCTGGCCGATGCGCCGAATGCGCTGATCGGCTTGCTCGCGGGCAGGAATTTCGGCAAGGTCGTCGTGCGTGTGGGCCCGGACGAACTCGCCTGACGCACACCGCCCGGCCGGCCGCGGGCCCGTGTCACATGGCGCGAGCCGGCGGCGGCATTTCCGCATTTCTGCAGCATTTCCGTTTCGAAAAGGAGTGAAAACATGGCGCTTTACGTGATGGCTTCGGTGTTCCCGAAACCCGAACATGCCCAGGCCGTCGAGGCCGAACTGCGCAGCATGGTCGCGGCGTCCCGAGCCGAACCCGGCAACCGCCGCTACGACCTGTTCCGCGAACAGGGCGGCTCGGCGGCGCTGCACCTGTTCGAGATCTACGACGACCAGGCTGCCTTCGACGCCCATCTCGCCAGTCCGTACTTCACCGCGTTTCGCATCAAGTCGGCCGACTGGTTCGCGGCGCCGCCCGTCATCAAGGTGCTGTCGGGCATCGACGCGGCCGAATAACCGACGCTGAACCACCGCCGCGGCTCGCTCTCACCCGGGCCGCGAGACAGCCGCCGTGCCATGCGCGGCGGCGATGAAGCCACGGCGCGCCGGCCGCGCCGCTTCCCCAATACACCGGCCCCGGAGGCTGAATGGTCACCCTCAACATCAACGGCGAAAACCGCACGGTCGACGCGCCCGACGACATGCCCCTGCTGTGGGTCCTGCGCGACGTCGTCGGCCTGACCGGCACGAAATTCGGCTGCGGAATCGCGCAATGCGGCGCATGCACCGTGCATCTCGACGGTGTCGCCGCGCGCTCGTGCGTGCTGCCGGTCGCGGCCGTCGCGGGCCGCAAGATCACGACGATCGAGGCCGTCGGTGCGACGCCGGCCGGCCAGAAGGTGCAGGAGGCCTGGCGCGAGCTCGACGTCGTCCAGTGCGGCTACTGTCAGTCGGGGCAGGTGATGGCGGCCACCGCACTGATCGCATCGAACCCGAGCCCGAGCGACGCCGACATCGATGCGGCGATGGCCGGCAACATCTGCCGCTGCGGCACGTACAACCGGATTCGCGCGGCGGTCAAGCATGCCGCGAAGGGGGCGTGAGATGAAACAATCTTCAGGATCACTTTGTTCGCGCCGCCCCGAGGGGCCGGTCAGCGTCGTCGAGGCTGCGCGGCGGAGGCTGACATGTCACGTGGACTGATCGAAGCCGGCCGGGCCGGCGCAGGCATGTCGCGCCGCGGGTTCCTCCGGTTCGGCGTATCGCTCGGCGCGGCCGCGGGCGGAGGCTTGCTGCTCGGCTTCAGCATGCCGGCAGCCGGCGATGACGCGCGGCGCTCGGTGATCGGCGGCGATGCCGACGAAAGTGCACGCGCCGGCGTGTTCGCGCCGAACGCGTTCGTGCAGATCGACCGCAGCGGCAAGGTCACGCTGGTGATGCCGAAGGTGGAAATGGGCCAGGGCGTCTACACCGCGCTGCCGATGCTGATTGCCGAGGAACTCGAAGTGCCGCTGTCGAGCGTGACGCTCGACCACGCGCCGCCGAACGAGAAGTTGTTCCTCGACCCGCTGCTCGGCGGCCAGTTGACGGGCGGCTCGACGTCGGTGCGTTACGCGTGGGAACCGCTGCGTCGTGCAGGCGCGACCGCGCGCACGCTGCTGGTTGCGGCGGCGGCGGCGCAATGGCATGTCGATCCGGCCACGTGCCGGGCCGAAAACGGCGAAGTGCAGCATCCGCCGAGCGGCCGGCGCGCATCGTACGGCCAGCTCGCGGACGCCGCCGCGAAGCTGCCGGCGCCGAAGGACGTCGCGCTGAAGAAGCCCGAAGACTTCAAGCTGGTCGGCCAGCCGGTGAAGCGGCTCGATTCGCCGGAGAAGGTCGACGGCACCGCGCAGTTCGGGCTCGACGTGCGCCTGCCCGGCATGCTGTACGCGGTGATCGTGAACAGCCCGGTGTTCGGCGGCACGGTCGCCAGCGTCGACGACACGGCCGCGAAGAAGATTCCCGGCGTGCGCCAGGTCGTGCGCGTCGACAACGCGGTGGCGGTGGTCGGCGATCACACGTGGGCCGCGAAGCGCGGCGCATCGGCGCTCGTCGTGAAGTGGAACGAGGGCGCGGACGCGAAGGTGTCGACCAAGGATCTTTTCGCGGATCTCGCGCGGGCCGCGGCGAACGGCAAGGGCGCGGTCGCGCGCAAGGACGGCGACGTCGGCAAGGCATTCGCGAACGCGAAGACGCGTGTCGACGCCGTCTACGAACAGCCGTTGCTCGCGCACGCGACGATGGAGCCGGTGAACTGCACGGTGCACGTGCGCGGCGACGGCTGCGAGGTCTGGCTCGGCACGCAGGTGCCGACACGTGTGCGCGATACCGTGCAGCGGCTCACTGGCCTGTCGCCGGCGCGGATCGTCGTGCACAACCACCTGCTCGGCGGCGGCTTTGGCCGTCGTCTCGAGACGGACATGGTTGCGCAGGCCGTGAAGGTCGGCAAGCAGGTCGATGCGCCCGTGAAGGTCGTGTGGACGCGCGAGGAAGACGTCCAGCACGACATGTACCGACCGTGTTATTACGACAAGATTTCGGCGGGCCTCGACGCGAACGGCAAGCCGATCGCGTGGCAGCACCGGATCGTCGGCTCGTCGATCATGGCGCGTTTTGCGCCGCCGGCATTCCAGAACGGCATCGACCCGGATGCGGTCGAGGTGGCAGCCGAACTGCCGTACGACTTGCCGAACCAACTCGTCGACTACGTGCGCCAGGAGCCGCGCCACGTGCCGACTGCGTTCTGGCGCGGCGTCGGGCCGACGCGCGGCACGTTCGTCGTCGAAAGCTTCATCGACGAGCTGGCGGCCCAGGCCAGGATCGACCCCGTCCAGTATCGCCGTGCGCTGCTCGACAAGACGCCGCGTGCGCGCAACGTGCTCGACGTCGCGACGAAGGCGGCCGGCTGGGGCACGCCGCTGCCGAAGGGGCAAGGGCGCGGCGTCTCGGTGATGCATGCGTTCGGCAGCTTCTTCTCGATCGTCATCGACGTGGCGGTGGAGGATGGCGAAGTGCAGGTCAAGCGTGCCGTGTGCGCGGTCGACTGCGGGATGTATGTCAACCCGAACACGATCGAGGCGCAGGTGCAGGGCGGCATCATCTTCGGGATTACGGGCGCGCTGTATGGTGAGATCACGATCGAGGACGGCCGCGTCGTGCAAAGCAACTTTACCGACTACCGGATGATGCGCATCAACGAGACGCCGCCGATCGAGGTCCATCTCGTGAAGAGCGGCGAGGCGCCGGGCGGGATCGGCGAACCGGGCACCGCCGCCACGGCGGCAGCATTGTCGAACGCGATCTTCGCGGCAACCGGCAAGCGGTTGCGCAAGCTTCCGGTCGGCAGTCAGTTGAAGACGGCTTGAGGGGAGGGACGGACCCATGCGAAACCTCATCCTGAATCGCCTGAATCGCCTGAATCGCCTGAATCGCCTGAATCGCCTGAATCGCCTGAGTGGCGTCGCGCACGCGCTCGGCGCGTCGCTGCTGGCGTTGTCCGCGTCGACCGCCGGCACGGTGGCGCACGCCGCGCAAACGGCACCGGCCGACAACGCGCTCGTCGCGCGCGGCGCGTATCTCGCGAAAGCGGGCGATTGCGTCGCGTGCCACACCGCGCCGCGCGGCGTGCCGTTCGCCGGCGGCCTGAAGATGGTCACGCCGATGGGCGCGATCTACACGACCAACATCACGCCCGACCCGGACACGGGCATCGGCGGCTATACGGAGGCCGAGTTCGCGGGCGCGCTGCGCGCGGGCATCGCGAAGGACGGCCATCATCTGTATCCGGCGATGCCTTATCCGTCGTACGCGAAGCTGCGCGACGACGACGTGAAGGCCCTGTACGCGTATTTCATGCACGGCGTCGAGCCGGTGAAGCAGGCGAACCACCCGTCCGACATCCCGTGGCCGCTGAACATGCGCTGGCCGCTCGCGCTGTGGAACGCGGCGTTCCTCGACACGACGCCGTACGCCGACAAGCCGGCCAGGGACGCGATGTGGAACCGCGGCGCGTACCTGGTGCAGGGGCTCGGCCATTGCGGGTCGTGCCACACGCCGCGCGGCGTCGGCTTCCAGGAGAAGGCGCTCGACGAAGTAGGCGCGGCGTTCCTGTCAGGCGCGGCGATCGACAACTGGTTCGCGTCGAACCTGACCGGCGAGCACGATACGGGGCTCGGCCGCTGGAGCGACGCGGATGTCGCGCAGTTCCTGAAGACGGGCGCGAACCGGCATGCGACGGCATTCGGCTCGATGGTCAGCGTGATCAATCACAGCACGCAGGCGTTGACCGACGACGACCTGGCGGCGATTTCCCGATATCTGAAATCGTTGCCGGCGGCAGGCGGCACGGGCGCGCCGCCTTACCGTTATGATCCGAAGGCGACGCAGGCCGCGCTGGTCCGGCCGGCGAACGATTCCGGCGCAAAGGTGTATAACGCTTACTGCCTGCATTGCCATGGCGCGGACGGTCGCGGCTACGCGCCGCTGCTCGCGCCGATTGCCGGCAATCCGAACGTGCTCGAGGCCGACGCGTCGTCGCTGATCAACGTGACGCTGAACGGCAGCGAGTCGCTCGTGATCGGTGGCGTACCGTCCGCGTACCCGATGCCGGCGTTCGCCAACGCGTTGAACGACCGGCAGATCGCCGACGTGCTGACGTTCATGCGCGCCGGCTGGAACAACGGCGCGCCGGCCGTGCCGGCGGCGGACGTCGCGAAACTCCGCAAGGCGACGGCGGCCTCGCGTTAAGTGCGGCCGGACGTGGCGGATGATGGCGGGCATGCGTGCCGCGTGCCCGCCGTCGAACGTCGCCGGGTGCATCGCGCCCGGCGACGCAGCTCTTTCTGTCAACCGGCGCGCGGCCGTTCGCGGCAGCGCGCGTTTTATCGACGCAAAGTAGGGGTGTCTGGATGGCTAACGTGACTTATACCGATACGCAACTGTTGATTGACGGCGAGTGGGTCGACGCCGCGAGCGGCAAGACGATCGACGTCGT
Source organism: Burkholderia sp. Bp9016 (assembly GCF_003857765.1). NCBI lineage: Bacteria > Pseudomonadati > Pseudomonadota > Betaproteobacteria > Burkholderiales > Burkholderiaceae > Burkholderia > Burkholderia sp. Bp9016. The sequence continues at coordinate 1,607 of NZ_QTPY01000003.1, read as the reverse complement.
GAACCCGGCGACGGGCAAGGCGATCGGCAAGGTGGCCCACGCGGGCATCGCCGATCTCGATCGCGCGCTGGCTGCTGCTCAGCGCGGTTTCGAAGCATGGCGCAAGGTGCCGGCGCACGAGCGCGCGGCGACGATGCGCAAGGCGGCCGCACTGGTGCGCGAGCGCGCCGACGCGATCGCACAGCTGATGACGCAGGAACAGGGCAAGCCGCTGACGGAAGCCCGTGTCGAAGTGCTGTCGGCAGCCGACATCATCGAATGGTTCGCGGACGAAGGCCGCCGCGTGTATGGCCGGATCGTGCCGCCGCGCAACCTCGGCGCGCAGCAGACCGTCGTGAAGGAGCCGGTCGGCCCGGTCGCGGCGTTCACGCCGTGGAATTTCCCGGTCAACCAGGTGGTGCGCAAGCTGAGCGCCGCGCTGGCGACCGGCTGTTCGTTCCTCGTGAAGGCGCCGGAAGAAACCCCGGCATCGCCGGCCGCGCTGCTGCGCGCGTTCGTCGACGCGGGCGTGCCGGCAGGCGTGATCGGTCTGGTGTACGGCGACCCGGCTGAAATTTCGTCGTACCTGATTCCGCACCCGGTGATCCGCAAGGTGACGTTCACGGGCTCGACGCCGGTCGGCAAGCAGCTCGCCGCGCTCGCCGGTCAGCACATGAAGCGCGCGACGATGGAACTGGGCGGTCACGCGCCGGTGATCGTCGCCGAGGATGCGGACGTCGCGCTGGCGGTGAAGGCCGCCGGTGGCGCGAAGTTCCGCAACGCGGGCCAGGTCTGCATTTCGCCGACGCGTTTCCTCGTACACAACAGCATCCGCGACGAGTTCACGCGCGCACTGGTCAAGCATGCACAAGGGCTGAAGGTCGGTAACGGTCTCGAGGAGGGCACGACGCTCGGTGCGCTGGCGAACCCGCGCCGGTTGACCGCGATGGCGTCGGTCGTCGACAACGCGCGCAAGGTTGGCGCGAGCATCGAGACAGGCGGCGAACGGGTCGGCTCGGAAGGCAACTTCTTCGCACCGACCGTGATCTCGAACGTGCCGCTCGACGCGGACGTATTCAACAACGAGCCGTTCGGCCCCGTCGCCGCAATCCGCGGCTTCGACAAGCTAGACGACGCAATCGCCGAAGCGAACCGTCTGCCGTTCGGGCTGGCCGGCTATGCGTTCACGCGTTCGTTCGCGAACGTGCACCTGCTCACACAGCGTCTCGAAGTCGGGATGCTGTGGATCAACCAGCCCGCGACGCCGTGGCCGGAAATGCCGTTCGGTGGCGTGAAGGATTCGGGTTACGGGTCGGAAGGCGGGCCGGAAGCGCTGGAGCCGTATCTCGTGACGAAGTCGGTGACGGTGATGGCGGTCTGACGATCGTTTGGCCGCGTGCGCGCCGTAGCTGGCGCGGTGCGCACGTGGCGTTGCCGGAGGCGCCGGTTCGTCGGCCGGTCGCGGCTCGGTGCGTGCTGCCGCCGGTTGCACGCACACGTGTTGCGTCTAATCCTTGTTATTTATTTTACATAACGTGAATTATCAACCTGACTGGTTGTAGTGGCTAGATAGAAATGTCCGCTTTTGGCTACATAGAAATGTCCGCTTTCGGACCGCGTAAGCTGAC